>NZ_JAFKRJ010000026.1:0-425569 GCF_019038515.1 Synechococcus sp. CCAP 1479/10
ATCAGGCGACCGAAGTAACCGTGGGCAGCCACGATGTTGTAGGTCTCTTCCTCCTGGCCGAACTTGTAGCCGTAGTTCTGGGACTCGGTCTCGGTGGTCTCACGCACCAGGGAGCTGGTGACGAGCGAACCATGCATGGCGGAGAACAGGGAGCCACCGAATACACCCGCCACACCCAGCATGTGGAAGGGGTGCATCAGGATGTTGTGCTCAGCCTGGAACACCAGCATGAAGTTGAAGGTGCCGCTGATGCCGAGGGGCATGCCGTCGGAGAAGGAACCCTGACCAAAGGGGTAGATCAGGAACACCGCGAAGGCCGCCGAGAGGGGGGCCGAGTAGGCGACGCAGATCCAGGGGCGCATGCCGAGCCGGTAGGAGAGCTCCCACTGGCGGCCCATGTAGGCGGAGATGCCGATCAGGAAGTGGAAGACCACCAGCTGGTAGGGGCCACCGTTGTACAGCCACTCGTCGAGGCTGGCGGCTTCCCAGATCGGGTAGAGGTGCAGACCGATGGCGTTGCTGGAGGGAACAACGGCGCCGGAGATGATGTTGTTGCCCTGGATCAGGGAGCCGGCGACGGGCTCACGGATGCCGTCGATGTCGACGGAGGGGGCCGCGATGAAGGCGACGATGAAGCAGATGGCGGCGGCCAGGAGGCAGGGAATCATCAGCACACCGAACCAACCGACGTAGATGCGGTTGTTGGTGGAGGTGACCCAGGCGCAGAAGCTTTCCCAGCTTTCCGAGCGGCCGCTGCGAATGGCAGTGGTCATGGAAGTAAGACGGTAGGAAGACGCAGTGATACCTCCACAAGGGAGGTGCGTTCACACTAAGAAATCTCCTGGGATCCGGAACCTGAGCGCAACGATCCTTCAGCCAATCGCTCCGCTTCGCAATGAATATTCATGAAGAGACTTCATGAAAACACGTCGTGAAAACAGCGTCACACCGCGGGCGGCAGGGATGGCGCGGCCAGTGATGACGGGGATGGTGTTGTCATCTGCTGGCTGATCCAGGTCCGAGCCTGCTGCAGGAAACCGGACCAGTCGAGCTTCTCCGCCTCGGCCGCCCGCGCCACCAGCAGGGGGGCTTCCCGCTTGATCCGCTCGAGGTCCGGAGCCTCGACGCCGACGGAGAGGGCCAGCACATCGGCCATGGCATGGCTCACCACCCGGGTCAGGTAGGCCGCGCTCAGGGCCTGGACCGCCCCGCCCACCAGCCAGGTGGCGCCGTGGAGGCGCGCGGCGGCGATCAGGGCCTGGCTGCTCCACTCCACCACCCCCAGCAGCAGGGAGGCCTTGCCCAGTTCCACCGCGGCGGCCTTGAGCTGTTCGGTGCTCCAGGGGCAGCCCCAGAGACGGGCCATCTCCTGCAGCATCAGGCCGTTGGCCGCCGCCAGCACCAGCAGATCGAGGGAGGGCAGGGGCGCGGCGAACACGCCGGCCGCCACGATCCACTGGGTGCGCTGCTGCAGCTGGTCCAGCCGTTGCCGCCGCAGCCGTTCCAGATCGGCCTGCCAGAGCCGGTGCAGGGCCTCGATGCGCCGCAGGGGCGTGGCCCGGCGCAGGGACACTCCCTCGGCCGCCAGCCAGCGGGCCAGGGGCTGCAGGCTGGCGGTCAGGGCTTCGGGGCAGCCGTCCCACGGCAGCAGCCGGTCAGCGGCGGCGCCGGGCCACTGGGAGGCCAGTTCGGCCGCCAGGTCGGCCGGATCGCAGGGGGCCTCCGGTTGCACCAGCAGCCACAGGGGCTGGCCCTTGGGCACCGCCTCCAGCCAGCGCAGATCGGCGGCCCGCAGGGGGGTCACCAGGTGGAAAAGCACCACATCGGCGGCGGCGAAGCCCTCCGGCCACTGGCGCTCCTGGCTCACTGCCGGCAGGGCCTCACCCCACCGCAGGCTCAGGGCCAGCCGGCCGCGGAGGGCCTGCTGCAGCTGGGGGGCCCAGGAGGCGTCGGGAGCGACGGAGCCCACCAGGGCGAGCTGGAGACCGGGCCGGGCCCCCTCCTCCCGCAGGGCGGCAAGGCCGGCGCGGCGCTGGATCTGGCCTTCGCCCAGCTCGCCCTCGGCCGTCTCCTCCTTCAGATGCTCGAACTGGAGCAGCAGCTCCTCGCAGCGCCGCACCCAGGCGTCGAAGCTGGCGGGCAAGCGGGGCGGTGCCAGGCGGGCGGGTCGCCGGCCCAGCCACCACCAGCCCGCCGCCACCCCGGCGATCCCCACCAGACCCAGTCCTTCGCCGGGCAACGCCCGCAGCAGCAGTTCGCCCCCGATCACCCCCCCGGCCAGCAGCAGGGCCTGCCTGCCCCAGCCGGCGGGCAGCAGGGAGGCCAGGGCGGCGGGGCGCAGGGGGTCCGGGGGCGTCACGGGTGGGTACCGGCGGCGATGCCTCTCTAGCTCAGAAGTGACGGGGCTCACACCCCCGCGTCCACCTCCCTTAAGACACCGTCCCTGCAGATCCCTGCTGGACCCAGCATGATTCGTTCTGTCGTCCGGGTCCCCTCCGTGCCGTCTTCCGATGCCCGTTACGGCAAGGCTGTGACGTCCGGCCCGGCTGCGACGCTGGACGGCCTGTTCCTGCTGGACCCCCACCTCGAGGAGCTGCGTCGCGCCCTGGAGGAACTGGAGGGCAGCGACCACTGGCACGGCGGCCTGCCGGTGCTGCTGCTGGAGCGCTGCTGGCTGCGCTTGAGCCGGGTCCCGGTGGAACACCTGGCCAGCCGCCTGCCGCCGGACTGCAGCCAGGAGGCCCCCGAGCTGCGGCGCTACCGGGAGCTGGTGGCCGCCGGTCGTCCGGCCTGGGAGGCCGAGCGGCTCTGCTGGGAAGACTTCGGGGCGGAGGCCTGCCGGGAGGCGTTGCGGAAGTTCTGGGCCGCCCAGGAGCGCGGCACCCAGGGCTGGACGCTCGAGACCTACCTGGACCTGCTCCAGCAGTACCGGCTGCGCTTCGCCGCCGGCGGGCCCCGGCCCGTGCCGCTGCTGGTGCTGGCCCGGCGGGATGGCAGCTCCCGCCTGGGCAGGCACCGGCTGCTGTGGCTGGGTCCTGACGTCGCCGCCGGCCGGACGTCGATGCGCGACACTTGCCCCTGATTGCGGGCTGCGGCCATGGCGGACGACACCAACACCCCTCATCCCGTGGGCTCCGGCCGCGGGGATGCCCCCGAGCGGGGCGGCCGTTCGGGGCCGAACCGGGAGCCCGGCGGCTTCCGCATCCGCCTCAGCGACAACGAGATGCAGGCCGCCCGCGCCCTGCAGGAGGCCTTCGGCCTGCGCTCCACCGTCGCGGTGCTGGGTTTTGCCCTCCGCACCCTCGCCGACCAGCTGGAGAAGGGACAGCTCGAGGCCCTGGTGGCCGAGCACCGGGCCCAGGCGGGATCCCGCGTCCCCGCTCCCCGGGGGGGTGAGCCCCGACGGGGCGGTGGCGATGGCCAGCCCCGCCAGGTGGGCCGTGGCGGCCAGGGCGGTGCCCGGATCGACCCCTTCGCCCGGCCCAGCCGGCCCGCTGCCCCGGTGGCGGTGATCGAAGCCGAAGCCCGGGCTGAAGCGCCGGAGGCCGAGGCCGAGGCTGAAGCCCAGGAGCCCGTTGATTCCGCCGAGGCCGCGGAGGCCGCCCCTGAGGCGGCTGAGGGGGCGACGGCCTCCGCCGACACCGAGGGCGACGCCACTCCCGAAGCGTGAGCGACACCGGCGCCAGGACGGCGCGGCCCCGGGTGCTGTCCGGCGTGCAGCCCACCGGGGCCCTGCACCTGGGCAACTGGCTGGGGGCGATCCGCAACTGGGTGGCCCTGCAGGACAGCCACGAGACCTTCTTCTGCGTGGTCGACCTGCACGCGATCACCGTGCCCCACGATCCGAAGCGCCTGGCCGAGGACACCCTCACCACGGCGGCCCTGTACCTGGCCTGCGGCATCGATCCGCAGCGTTCGACGGTGTTCGTTCAGAGCCACGTCAGCCAGCACAGCGAGCTCTGCTGGCTGCTCAACTGCGTCACGCCGCTCAACTGGCTGGAGCGGATGATCCAGTTCAAGGAGAAGGCGCTCAAGCAGGGCGACAACGTCTCGGCTGGCCTGCTGGATTACCCGGTGCTGATGGCCGCGGACATCCTTCTCTATGACGCCGATCGGGTGCCGGTGGGGGAAGACCAGAAGCAGCACCTGGAGCTGGCCCGCGACATCGCCCAGCAGCGCATCAACGCCCGCTACGCCCCGGATCCTGAGCACCCCGTCCTCAAGGTGCCCGAGCCCCTGATCCTGAAGGAGGGGGCCCGGGTGATGAGCCTCACCGACGGCAGCAGCAAGATGAGCAAGAGCGACCCCAACGAGGGCTCCCGCATCACCCTGCTGGACCCGCCCGAGCTCATCACCCGCAAGATCAAGCGGGCCAAGACCGACCCGGTCATGGGCCTGGAGTTCGGCAACCCGGAGCGGCCGGAGGCCGACAACCTTCTCAGCCTCTATGCCCTGCTCTCCGGCGTGGGCCGCGAGCGGGCGGCGGCGGACTGCGCCGCCATGGGCTGGGGGGCCTTCAAACCCCTGCTCGCGGATGCCGCGGTGGAGGCCCTGCGGCCCCTGCAGCAGCGCTACGCGGAGCTGCGCAGCGACCCTGGCCACCTCGAGGCGGTGCTCAGGGACGGGCGGGAGCGGGCTTCGGCCGTGGCGGCCACGACCCTGCAGCGGGTCCGGGGTGCCCTCGGTTTCCTGGCTCAGGATTGAACCGGGGCGCGGTTCTGGCGGCAAGGGGCCCGGGAAAAGCGTGAATCAATCGTTATGTATTGATCACGACAGCTGATCGTTTGCTGTGGGTGTACCGGCACCTGCCGGTTGCCCGGTGGGGGCGGCCAGCGGCCGCCGGTTTCCCGCGCCTCGCTGCTCCCGACTGAATATTTCCTGAAAGCCCGCCTTCTGGAGGGGGTTCGCAAGCACACCGGGCCCCGGTCTGTCCAGTACGGGCGACGGGGTCTCGCGTCCAGGGCCCGGGCCTGAGCAGGGTCATGGATCCCTGACGACCGCTTGCCCTTGCGTCGCCCCCTCCCGTCGCCGCCGAAGCCGCTCCAGCGTGGCCCCCTCACCCTGGTGCTGCTCCTGATGCTGCCGATGGTGCAACGCCCGGCCGCCCCCGTCCCCCCACAGGTGGTCCGTCCCGCCCCCCAGCCCGCCGCCCGGCCGGTGGTGGCGAGCGCCCCCGGCCCCTACGGGATCACCCCCGAGCGGCGCGCCCTGCTCAACACGATCCGCTACGCCGAAGGCACCTGGCTGGGCGGCAGCGACGACGGCTACCGGGTGCTCTTCGGCGGGGACCGCTTCGGCGACCTCAGCCGTCACCCCGACACCGTGGTGCGGCGCGGCTATGCCAGTGCCGCCGCCGGTGCCTACCAGTTCCTGCCCACCACCTGGGATCGGGCGGCTGAACGCCTTGGACTCCGGGACTTCGGTCCCGCCAGCCAGGACCAGGCCGCCCTGCATCTGATCCAGCAGCGCGGTGCCCTGGGGAGCTTCGACCGCCAGGGCCTGACGCCCGAGGTGCTGGCACGGCTGGCACCGGAATGGGCCTCCCTGCCGAACCTGGCGGGCGACAGCCACTACGGCCAGCCGGTGAAGTGCCGCACCGAGCTGCAACGCTTCTACGACCGGGAACTGGAGCGGCAGCGGCGCCTCACCAGTGCCTGATCGGCCTCACGGTTCCCGGTAGACCACCCGGCCCCGTTCGTCATTGCCCACGTCCAGCAGGTGGTTGAGCAGCAGCCGCTCGATCTCGGCGCTGACCACACTGCTGTTGGCCTGGGGGGGCAGCTGGAGCTCCAGCAGGGCGTCGTTGAGGGTGAAGCCGGCCTTGCCGGTGCGGCGGGCGAGCTGGAGCAGCTGGCGTTCGATCGGCGGGTAGGACGCCGTCTCGCGGCCCGCCAGGGCCTCCTCCAGCAGCAGCGACTGGTTGGCCTGGCGCACCATTTCGGGCAGCAGCACCAGATCCAGCAGCTGGCCGATGCCGCAGAGGCCGAAGGTGAGCAGCCAGAGGGTGCCGCTCAGGGGCTTGCGGTTGTAGAAGCGCGGCAGGCCGCACAGCCCCACCAGGCAGGTGCACCACAGCAGGTAGCTGAGGGCGACGCTGCGCCGTTCGGCCGCCCGGTTCAGCCCCGATCCCTCCGGGACAACGGGGGCTGGCCGCTGCACTGCGCTCTGGACGGGTCCTGGCGTGGGTCGGGCGGCCATCAGAGTGCTCAGCCCCTCCAACTTAGGGCCGATCGACGGTCGCACCGGCCCCCGGTACCGACCCCCGGTACCGGCGCTGGCCGGGGGGCCATCGGTGGGCCTGGATACCATGCCTTCAACAGGTTGCCTCCATGACGTCCGCGCCCCCTTCACCGGTGCCACCGGCCTCCAGCCCCGCCGCCTCCAGTGGTGTCGCCACCGAGGCTGCCGCCATCGTGCTGCCGAAGACGAGCGAAAGCCCCCAGCTGCTGCGCATCCGCCATTCGATGAGCCACGTGCTCGCCATGGCGGTGCAGAAGCTCTTCCCAGGGGCCCAGGTCACCATCGGTCCCTGGACCGAGAGCGGCTTCTACTACGACTTCGACAACCCGGATCCCTTCACCGAGGCCGATCTCAAGGCCATCCAGAAGGAGATGGGCAAGATCATTGCCCGCAAGCTGCCCCTGGAGCGCATCGAAGTGAGCCGCGAGGAGGCGGAGCGGCGGATCCGGGCCCAGAACGAGCCCTACAAGCTGGAGATCCTGGAGGGACTCAACGAGCCGATCACCCTCTACACCCTGGGCGACCAGTGGTGGGACCTCTGCGCCGGTCCCCACGTGGCCAACACCGGCGAGCTCAACCCCAAGGCCTTCGCCCTCGAAAGCGTGGCCGGGGCCTACTGGCGGGGTGATGAGAAGCGCGCCCAACTGCAGCGCATCTACGGCACGGCCTGGGAAACGCCCGAGCAGCTGGCGGAGCACAAGCGGCGCAAGGAGGAGGCCCTGCGCCGTGACCACCGACGGCTGGGCACCGACCTGGACCTGTTCTCGATCGAGGAGGAGGCCGGCGCCGGCCTGGTGTTCTGGCACCCCCGCGGTGCCCGCATGCGGCTGCTGATCGAGGACTTCTGGCGCGCGGCCCACTTCGAGGACGGCTACGAGCTCCTCTACACCCCCCACGTGGCCGACCTGAGCCTCTGGAAGACCTCGGGCCACCTCGACTTCTACAGCGAGAGCATGTTCGGGCCCATGGCGGTGGACGAGCGGCAGTACCAGCTCAAGCCGATGAACTGCCCGTTCCACGTGCTCACCTTCGCCAGCCGGCTGCGCTCCTACCGGGAGCTGCCGATCCGCTGGGCCGAGCTCGGCACCGTCTACCGCTACGAGCGGCCCGGGGTGATGCACGGCCTGATGCGGGTGCGCGGCTTCACCCAGGACGACGCCCACGTGTTCTGTCTGCCGGAGCAGATCTCCGATGAGATCCTGCGGGTGCTCAACCTCACCGAGCGCATCCTCTCCACCTTCGATTTCCGCAGTTACGAGATCCATCTCTCCACCCGCCCCGAGAAGTCGATCGGCGAGGACGCGGTGTGGGAGCTCGCCACCGCCGGCCTGGTGGAGGCCCTGGAGCGCAAGGGCTGGGCCTACAAGGTGGACGAGGGGGGTGGCGCCTTCTACGGCCCGAAGATCGACCTCAAGATCGAGGATGCGATCGGCCGGCTGTGGCAGTGCTCCACGATCCAGCTCGATTTCAACCTGCCGGAACGCTTTGATCTGAACTACGTGGCCGCCGACGGCAGCCGCTGCCGGCCGATCATGATCCACCGCGCCATCTTCGGCTCCCTGGAGCGCTTCTTCGGCGTGATGGTGGAGAACTACGCCGGCGATTTCCCCTTCTGGCTCGCCCCCGAGCAGGTGCGGCTGCTGCCCGTCACCGATGAGGCCCTCCCCTGGGCCGAAGAACTCAGGGGCCTGCTCGCGGCCTCCGGCATCCGCGCCGGCATTGACCACAGCGGGGATCGGCTCGGCAAGCTGATCCGTAACGGCGAGCAGATGAAGATCCCTGTGCTGGGGGTGATCGGCGCCCGGGAAGCCGAAACCCGCACGGTCAGCCTGCGCAGCCGCCGCCAGGGGGATCTGGGCAGCGTGGCCGCCGACGCTCTGCTGGCCGCCGCTGCCACGGCCAACGCTGGCCGGCTGGCCACCCTGGCCCTGGCATGAGCCTCCTGCTGGCGGGCGACATCGGTGGCACCAAGACCCTGCTCAGCCTCTGGCGGCCAGGTGGGGAGCGGCCCGAGCTGGTGCTGGAGGAGCGGTTCGCCTCGGCGGACTGGCAGGACCTGGCCCCGATGGTGCGCCACTTCCTGGCCGTCGCCGGGCCGGTGGCCGGCGGTGTTCCGGCCGCCGCCTGCTTCGCGGTGGCCGGTCCGGTGGAGGGGGGGCGGGCCCGGCTCACCAACCTTCCCTGGGTGCTCGACAGCGCCGGCCTGGCCCGCAGCTGCGGGCTGCCGCTGGTGGAGCTGGTCAACGATTTCGCCGTGCTGATCTACGGCCTGCCCCATCTCGATGCGGCCCAGACGGCTCCTGTGCGCGAGGGCCAGCGGGATCCCCAGGCGCCTCTGCTGGTGCTGGGGGCCGGCACCGGCCTGGGGGTGGCCATGGGCCTGCCCACCGCCGCGGGCCTGCGGGCCATCCCCAGCGAAGCGGCCCACGGGGAGTTCGCCCCCCGTTCCGCGGCGGAATGGGATCTGAAGCAGTGGCTCAGGGCCGATCTGGCCCTGGAGCGGATCTCGATCGAGCGGGTGGTGAGCGGCACCGGTCTGGGGCACGTGGCCCGCTGGCTGCTCGACCGGCACCACCCCGGCGGCGACCACCCCCTCAGCGGCCCTGCCCGGCTCTGGAGCGAGGCCGGCGATGGGCCGGACCGGGCCGACCTGCCGGCGGCGGTGGCCCTCGCCGCCGCCGCCGGGGATCCCCTGGCGGCTGGGGCCCTGGAGCTCTGGCTGGGTGCCTATGGCAGTGTCTGCGGCGATCTCGCCCTGGCCTGCCTGAGCCGCGGCGGACTCTGGCTGGCGGGGGGCACGGCCGCCAAGCTGCTGGACGGCTTGCGCTCCGAAGCTTTCCTGGGCCCGTTTCTGAACAAGGGCCGGCTGCGCTCCACCCTGGAGCCGATGCCCATCACCGCCGTGGTGGATCCGGGGGTCGGCACCTTCAGCGCCGCCTGCCGGGCCCGGATGCTGCTGGGCTGAGTCGGCTGCAACACTGAGCCCAACGACAGGTCATTTATGGTCCGGCCCCAGATCGGCCAGGGGGTGGTGGTGGCGGTACCCGCCACCACCGCCAACATCGGCCCGGGTTTCGATTGCCTCGGCGCCGCCCTGGATCTCGGCAACCGCTTCGAGCTGCGGGTGATCGAGGGGGGCGGTGAGCGGTTCGAGCTGATCATCGAGGGACCCGAGGGGGCCCACCTGCGCGGCGGCCCCGACAACCTCGTCTACCGCTCGGCCCAGCGGGTCTGGCGCGAGGTGGGGGTGGAGGCGGTGGCCCTGGAGGCGCGGGTGCAGCTGGCGGTGCCCCCCGCCCGGGGTCTGGGCAGCAGCGCCACCGCCATCGTGGCGGGCCTGATCGGCGCCAATGCCCTGGTGGGGGAGCCCCTCAGCCGCGAGAAGCTGCTGGAGCTGGCCATCGACATCGAGGGCCATCCCGACAACGTGGTTCCCTCCCTGCTCGGCGGGCTGTGCCTGACGGCGCGGGCCGCCTCCCACCGCTGGCGGGTGGTGCGCTGCGAGTGGAACCCGGCCGTGAAGGCCGTGGTGGCCATCCCCACCATCCGGCTGAGCACGAGCGAGGCGCGCCGCGCCATGCCGCGCAGCATCCCGATCAGCGACGCCGTGATGAACCTGGGGGCCCTCACCCTGCTGCTGCAGGGGCTGCGCACGGGCAACGGCGATCTGATCGCCGATGGCATGCACGACCGCATCCACGAGCCCTACCGCTGGGGACTGATCCAGGGGGGGAGGGCCGTGCGGGAGGCCGCCATGGAGGCCGGGGCCTGGGGCTGCGTGATCAGCGGCGCCGGGCCCAGTCTGCTGGCCCTGGCCCCCGAGGAGCGGGCGGCGGCGGTGGGGGAGGCCATGACCCACGCCTGGCTGGGGGAAGGGGTGAGCAGCCACAGCGCCGTGCTTGGACTCCAGGAGGGCGGCAGCACCTGGGCCACCCTGCCGGAGGGGAGCCACCCACAGACCGTTCTCGGTGAGTAGAACTACCCAGTTGATAGGCTCTGCCGCCCGGGGACATCGTCCCGAAGCGGCAGCGTCTGCCGTCATACTTCCTGCCTGGAGCACCCCACAGTGATGGACGCCAGCCTGCCTCTTTCGCTCGCGTCCTCTTCCTTACCTTCCGGACTCACCGAGGCGGGTTTTCCGTGGCTCAGCCTGATCGTGCTGCTGCCCGCCACCGCCGCCCTGGTGATGCCCCTGCTGCCCGGTGACGGCAGCGACCCCCGCCTTCCCCGCACCCTGGCCCTGGGGGTGCTCGGCGTGGATCTGGCCCTGATTCTCTGGGTCTTCGCCCGCCATTACGACGCCAGCCTCGGCGGCCTGCAGCTGGTGGAGCGCGTGGCCTGGGTGCCGGCCCTCGGCCTGGAATGGTCCCTCGCCGCCGATGGTCTGTCCGCCCCCCTGGTGGTGCTCAGCGGCCTGGTCACCCTGCTCTCGGTGGCGGCCAGCTGGAACATCCGCCTCAAGACCCGCCTCTACTTCGCCCTGCTGCTGGTGCAGGCCACGGCCCAGAGCCTGGTGTTCCTCTCCCAGGACTTCCTGCTGTTCTTCCTGGCCTGGGAACTGGAGCTGGTGCCGGTCTACCTGCTGATCGCCATCTGGGGCGGCAAGCAGCGCCAGTACGCCGCCACCAAGTTCATCCTCTACACGGCCACGGCTTCCCTGCTGATCCTGATCAGCGGCCTGGCGCTGGCCCTCTCCGGCGACACCTTCACCCTCAACCTCAGCGAACTGGCGGCCCGCTCCCCCGGCGGCACCTTCGGCCTGCTCTGTTACCTGGGCTTCCTGGTCGGTTTCGGGGTCAAGCTGCCGATGTTCCCGCTGCACACCTGGCTGCCCGATGCCCACGGCGAGGCGAATGCGCCGGTGTCGATGCTGCTGGCGGGGGTGCTGCTCAAGATGGGGGGCTACGCCCTGCTTCGTTTCAACGTCCAGATGCTGCCGGAGGTGCACCTGCGGCTGGCCCCGGCCCTGATCGTTCTGGGGATCATCAACATCATCTACGGGGCCCTCAACGCCTTCGCCCAGGACAACGTCAAGCGCCGCATCGCCTGCAGTTCCGTCAGCCACATGGGCTTCGTGCTGCTGGGCATCGGCGCCGTCGATGCCCTGGGGATGAGCGGCGCCATGCTGCAGATGATCAGCCACGGGCTGATCGCCGCGGCGATGTTCTTCGTCACCGGCGTCTTCTACGAGCGCACCGAGACCCTCTCGATCCCCAACATGGGCGGTCTGGCCAAGGTGCTGCCGATCACCTTCGCCTTCTTCCTGGCCAGCTCCATGGCCTCCCTGGCCCTGCCCGGGATGAGCGGCTTCATCAGTGAGATCACCGTGTTCCTCGGGGTCACCTCCTACGACGGCTTCACGGTCGGCTTCCGGGTGATCACCATCGTGCTGGCCGCCATCGGCCTGGTGCTCACCCCGGTCTATCTGCTGTCCCTCTGCCGCCGGGTGTTCTTCGGTCCAAGGATCCCGGCCCTGGCGGTGGTGGGTGACATGAAGCCCCGGGAGCTGCTGATCGGTCTCACCTTGCTGGTGCCCACCCTGGTGATCGGCTTCTGGCCGCGGGTGGCGATCGATCTCTACGAAGCCAGCACCAACGGTCTGGCCGCTGAACTGGCCAGCACCGGGGCCGTTGCCATGGGACGGATGGCCGCCCTGGGCTGAGCCGCCGTCCGGCGCCCGGGTGGGCTGAAATGGGGTCTTCCATCGAAGCGGCAGCCCGGCGATGACCACCACCCTCCAGAGCCCCCCCGCCCTGCTGGCCGGCGAGGGCCTCCCCCGCTTCGAGGCCATCACCCCCGACCAGGTGGTCGCCCACATCCCGGCGCTGCTGAGCACGCTCCAGGCGGAGCTCGATCGGCTGGAGGCGGATCTGGCGGCGGCGGCGGCGGCGGGCCGCAACCTGGCCTGGGCCGAGGTGATGGATCCCCTGCACCGGCTCGGGGAGCGGCTGCGCTGGAGCTGGGGGGTGGTCAGCCACCTCAACGGCGTCTGCAACAGCCCGGAACTGCGGGAGGCCCATGCCAGCCAGCAGGCGGCGGTGGTGGCCTTCGGCAACCGGGCCGGCCAGAGCCGGGTCCTGTTCGAGGCGCTGCGCAGCCTCCAGGCCCAGGGCGGACTCGATCCCACCCAGGAGCGGATCCTGACGGCGGAACTGCGCGACATGGAGCTGCGGGGCGTGGGCCTGGAAGGCGAGGACCAGGAGGCCTTCAACGCCGCCAGCCAGGAACTGGCGGAGCTGGCCACCGCGTTCGGCAACCGGGTGCTCGATGCCACCAACGCCTGGACCCTGCGGCTCAGCGATCCGGCCGAGGTGGAGGGGTTGCCCGAGAGCCTCAAGGAGCAGCTGGCCCAGGCCGCCCGTGACGCCGGCGATGGCGAGGCCACGGCGGCTGAGGGGCCCTGGCTGCTGGGACTCGACATGCCCCGCTTCGGCCCGTTCCTGAAGTACAGCCGTCGCCGCGACCTGCGGGAGATCGCCTACAAGGCCCACGTGAGCCGGGCCTCGGGCAAGACCGACGGCAACTGGCCGGCGATCGAGCGGATCCTCACCCTGCGGCGGGAGCAGGCCCAGCGCCTGGGCTACGGGTCCTGGGCCGAGGTGAGCCTGGCCGCGAAGATGGCCGGTTCGGTGGCGGAGGTGGAGGGCCTGCTGGAGGACCTGCGCACCGCCGCCTATCCGGTGGCCCTCCAGGAACTTGAGGCGTTGCGCGCCTGTGCGGCCCGCGAGGGGGCGGCCGAGGCGGCGGATCTCAAGCCCTGGGATGTGAGTTTCTGGGCGGAGGTGCGGCGCCAGGAGGCCTTCGATCTCGACAGCGAGGCCCTGCGGCCCTGGTTCCCCCTGCCCCAGGTGCTCGATGGGCTGTTCGGGCTCTGCGACCGCCTGTTCGGCATCCGCATCCACCCCGCCGATGGGGAGGCGCCCGTCTGGCATCCGGACGTGCGCTTCTTCCGCGTCGATGACGCCGGCAGCGGCGAGCCCCTGGCGGCCTTCTACCTGGACCCCTACAGCCGGCCCGGCAGCAAGCGCGGCGGCGCCTGGATGGATGAATGCCTGGTGCGCTCGGTGGACGCCGCCGGTGCGCCCGTGCTGCCCGTGGCCTATCTGGTCTGCAACCAGAGCCCGCCGGTGGGTGAGACCCCCAGCCTGATGACCTTCGAGGAGGTGGAGACCCTCTTCCACGAGTTCGGCCATGGCCTCCAGCACATGCTCACGACGGTGGAGCGCCCCCAGGCGGCCGGCATCAACAACGTGGAATGGGATGCGGTGGAACTGCCCAGCCAGTTCATGGAGAACTGGTGCTACGACCACGCCACCCTGATGGGCATGGCCCGCCACTGGCAGAGCGGCGAACCGCTGCCGGAGGCGGAGTTCGCCAAGCTCCAGGCCGCCCGCACCTTCATGGGCGGTGCCGCCACCCTGCGCCAGGTGCACTTCGCCCTCACCGACCTGCGGCTCCACAGCCAGTGGACGCCGGAGTGCGGCCGGACCCCGGAGCAGCTGCGCCGGGAGATCGCCGTCACCACCACGGTGCTGGAGCCGATCGAGGAGGACGCCTTCCTCTGCTCCTTCGGCCACATCTTCGCCGGCGGCTATTCCGCCGGCTACTACTCCTACAAGTGGGCCGAGGTGCTCAGCGCCGATGCCTTCAGCGCCTTCGAGGAGGTGGGGCTGGAGAACGAGGCGGCGATCCAGGCCACCGGCCGCCGCTTCCGCGAGACGGTGCTCAGCCTCGGCGGCAGCCGCCACCCCGGCGAGGTGTTCGAGACCTTCCGGGGCCGGCCCCCCAGCCCGGAGGCCCTGATCCGGCACTCGGGGCTGGTGGCGGCAGGGGGCTGAGGCTCCTCCGCCATGGCCGACCGGGGCCGCGTCAGCCGGGCAGACCGGCCTGGCTGATGGGCCCCAGCTTGACGCCCTCCGGGTAGTACTTCCAGCCGTCCCGGATCCTGATCTTCTCGTCCCAGGGGAGCTTGTAGCAGCCGTTGGCCAGATCCCTGACCCAGGTGAGGTAGTTCTCCTTCTCCCCACCGGGTTTGCCCACATAGGCGCGGCAGCCCAGGTTGAAGATGTTGTTCTCCAGAGCCCAGTTCTCCCGTGCCTTGTCCACCAGGCGGGGGAACAGCTCGGCGGTGACGATCTCCCACGGGTTTCTGTGGCCCTGTTGCAGCACGTTGCCGTCGTAATTGCAGACGGTGCCTTCCCCGAAGTAGTAAAAGACGCCGTCATACCCGGCCAGATTGACCGAGATGGTGTACATCAGGTTCTGCCAGGCGTTAGTGCGGTTGGTCCAGATCCACTGGTCGTTGACCTGGGTGGAATAGCCGGAGATGCGGATGTAGACATTGGCCCCCTTGTAGGCGGCCTCCCGCGCCAGTTCGGGGAACATGCCGTCATGGCAGATGCAGACCGCCAGCCTGGAACCCTTGGGGCCCTCGCAGACCGGCATGCCGTAGTTGCCCGGCGACCAGGGTTCGATCGGCACCCAGGGCTGCAGTTTGCGGTAGTGCAGGGCAATCTCACCCTGGGAATTGATGATGATGGCCGTGTTGAAGGGCGGCAGGCTGGGGTCGTCGTTCTGCTCCATCAGCGAGAAGACCCCCCAGACGTCGTTGTTCCGGCAGGCCTCGCGGAAGCGGTCGATTTCGGGGGAGTCGATGCGCAGCAGCATCTCGTCGTAGGTCCAGATGGCGGTGTTCAGTCCCTGGGTGGAGTACTCAGGGAACACGACCAGGTCGAGATCGGGGTAGCCGGCCTTGGTGGTGGCGACCGCCTTGCAGATCTGATCCACCTGGGTCTGGATGTCCGCGGGGCTTTTGATCACGGGGACGGGGTACTGGATCATCGCCACGAGGAGAGCCTCTTCCCAGGCGCTGACGCTGCCGGTGCTGCCCATGAAGTCAAGAATGAAAGTCATTCTCATTCTTGAGGCCGCTTACGCACCGAAGCTGTCGCCTCGGCCACCGAATTCGCGCCTGTGCCCCTGCCTGACGCGCCGGGCGGGGCGTCACGGGGAGCAAGGGTGTGAGAATGGTTGTCATTCCGTGCCATCCCACCATTCCCCGTCACCGCCTGACCTCCCCGCCGGGGCCCCTGTCTCCGCTGGCGCGGGCCGCCCGCGACCGCCGTGGCTGAGCTGGTGGTCGCCGGGTCCGGTCCCCAGGCCCTCACCCTCTGCTGTCTGCTGCTGCAGAAGCGGCCCCAGTGGCGCCGGCGGCTGCGGGTGCTCGACCCCAGTGGCACCTGGCTGGAGCGCTGGAACACCCAGATGCGCCGCTACGAGATTCCATGGCTGCGCTCCCCCTCCCCCCACCATCCCCATCCCAATCCCCACGCCCTGCGCCGTTTCGCCCAGGAGCGCCAGCGCGGGGCCGAGCTTGAGGGTCCCTACGGCCTTCCCCACACGGAGCTGTTCGCCGATTTCTGCCGCAGCGTCGTGGCCGACTTCCAGCTGGCTGACCGGGTGCAGGCCGTGGCGGTCGAGCGGATCCGGCTCGCTCCCGCCGGGGACGACGCCCTGGAGCTGGATCTGAGCGATGGTTCGGTTCTGGCCCCCCAGCGGCTGGTCATCGCCACAGGGGCCGAGGCGCCGGTGCTGCCGGGGTGGGTCAGGGCCGTCGAGGGCCCCTACCCGGCGGCGGCCCTGCAGCACAGCCACAGCCTCGACCTCGGCGCCTGCCGGGGTCTGGCGGGGCAGCATCTGGTGATCGTCGGCGGCGGCCTGACCAGCGCCCATCTGGCCCTGGGGGCCATCCGGCGGGGCGCCCGGGTCAGCCTGTTCTGCCGGCGGACGCTGCGCCGCAAGCCCTTCGATGCCGACCCGGGCTGGCTGGGGCCCCGGTATCTCAAGGACTTCCGGGCGGAACCCTGCTGGCACCGCCGCCGTCAGCAGGTTCTGGCGGCCCGCGACGGCGGCTCGATCACCCCCGAGCTGGCCTGCCGGCTGCATCAGGCGCAGGCCGCCGGAGCGCTGCAGCTGAACGAGGGCTGTCAGATCGCCTCGGCCCGGTGGCGCCAGGGCCAGTGGCAACTGCAATGCCGCGATGGCAGCCAGCACCGGGCCGACCGCCTCTGGCTGGCCACCGGCCACAGCCTGGGGGTGAGCCACCACCCGTTGCTGCGCCAGCTGCAGCAACAGCGTCCCCTGGCGCTGGTCGAGGACTGGCCGGTGCTCAGCGGCGACCTGCGCTGGCCCGGTACCCGGGTGCACGTCATGGGGGGACTCTCCGCGCTGCAGCTGGGACCCGCGGCCCGCAACCTGTTCGGGGGGCGGGAAGCGGCGCACCGCATCTGCCGCGCCGCCCTCAAGTCCTGAACAGGCCGTACCCCGTGCCCCCCTTGCAGGGGAACCGGGGCAGAGGGCCGTGGGACCGCCGGGGTCCTAGTTGGTGCAGGCTTGCGACAGGGAGTGGATGGTCTGAACCTGGCCGGGGGCCAGGGCGAAGGTCAGGTCACCGGCGGAGCTGGGCACGGTGATCCGCATCGCCATGCCGTCGGCAGGGATCGGATCGAGGCAGCCGGCGTCGTACTGGGAGGAGCCCACCGGGATGGCCCCGTTGGCGGCGCCCAGAAGTTCCTGGCTGCGGTTGTCGAGGCTCCAGGCCTGCTGGCCGCCGTCGCTCATCACCATGGGACGGACATGATCCAGCTTCAGCCCGGCCGTTTCCGCGTTCAGCCGCAGCCGCAGACCGGAGGGTGCGTTGATGTCCGAGCGCTCGAACAGGACGGCCCCCAGCTGGTGCCCCGAGCCGTCATCCAGATACCAGTTGCCCGTGTCATCGGCAAGGGCGGAGGCTGGGTTGAAGACGGGGGCGAGAAAAAGAAGCCCGGCCGCAACGATCCATGCCGTTCCGATACTGAAAAAGCGATGCAGATGTCGACGTAAATTCTGCATCGTGACGATAAAGTGTGTCTTCAATGTCCTGTCCTTCTCGTTTGAGCCTGTTCAACCTATGCACCTGAAATGATCCGGTGAAGACGGAAACCATCCCCTGACATCTCCAGCAGGAGCGCTACCTTCTCTTCTCATTATTACGCGCCTCATATCCATCTCTTTCCAGTCCCTCATTACCCCGGCTCCACGGAGCGGCAGCCCCCGACCGTCCCGGCACCCGGGCGGCAACCCTCCGGCCGGGGCCACAACCAGAGGCAGGTCGCCCGGGAGACGTCTCTTGCCGCCCGCCTTCAGGCCCGGGCCCTCGATAGCCTGAGCTCCGGTTGATCCGCTCCCGGTGACGCCTGCGCCCCTTGCCGGAACGACCTGATGGGAGCCCAGAGGATCCTGGTGCTCGGAGGTGGCTTTGCCGGGCTCTGGAGTGCCCTGGCCGCCGCCCGCCAGCTCGATCAGCTCGGCCTCGGCCCCGACGCCGTTGAGGTGCTGCTCGTCAACCGCGACGCCTTCCACGCCATCCGCGTGCGCAACTACGAACCCGATCTGGCGCCCCTGAGGGTGCCCCTGGAGACGGTGCTCGCGCCCGCTGGCGTCCGCTGGCTGGAGGGGGAGGTCGGCGACATCGATCCGACGGGCCGGACGGTGGCCGTGCACACCGCGGCCGGTCCGCAGGTGCTGGCCTACGACCGGCTGGTCTTCGCCCTCGGCAGTGAGCTGCGCCGGCCCCGGGTCCCCGGCCTGGCCACCCATGGCTTCGATGTCGACACCTACGGCGGCGCCTCCCGGCTGGCGGGGCACCTGGAGGCCCTGACGGAGCACTCCGACGGCCCCGGTCGGTTCACGGCCGTGGTGGTGGGAGCGGGTCTGACGGGGATCGAGGCCGCCTGCGAGCTGCCGGCCCGGCTCCAGGCCGTCCGGGAGCGTGCCGGTCTGGCGGGGCCGGGGCGGGTGGTGCTGGTGGACCACAACCCCCGGGTGGGCTCCGACATGGGGGATGGGGCGCGGCCCGTGATCGAGGAGGCCCTGGCGGCCCTGGGGGTGGGGTGCCGCCTCGGTGTGCGGGTGGTTTTCCTGGATGGCAGCGAGATCCGCTTCGACTCCGGTGAGGCCATCGCCACCCGGACGGTGGTCTGGTGTGCCGGGATGCGTGCCAGTCCGCTCACCGCCGTCTGTGGTGTGCCCACCGATGCCCTTGGCCGGCTGCCGGTCGATGCCGATCTGCGGGTCGAGGGGCTGAGCGGTGTGTTCGCCGCCGGCGACAGCGCACGCCTCGCCCTGGAGGACGGCCACACCACGGTCATGTCCTGTCAGCACGGCCGTCCCATGGGCCGGTTCGCCGGCCACAACGCGGTCTGCGATCTGCTGGGGCTGCCGCTGTTGCCGCTGCGGATCGACTGGTACACCACCATCCTCGATCTGGGTCCCTGGGGGGCCCTGTACACCGAAGGCTGGGAGCGCCGGGTCGTCGCGACAGGGGAGGCGGCCAAGCGCACCAAGCGGCTGATCAACGGCCAGCGCATCTATCCCCCCCTGAACGGCGACCGGGCCGCGATCCTGGCCGCCGCGGCGCCGGTGATCCAGCGCCCACCACCGTTAGAGCCCCAAGAGGGCCAGCCATGAGCTCCCCAGCCAAGGAGAAGCCCACCGGCGCACCCATAGGGCGCCTCCTGGCGATCGCCCTGTTGCTGGCTGGGGTGGGCTTCTTCTTCAGCCAGGGCTGGCAGCACCGGCTGGATCTCGCCGCGCTGCAGGCCTCCCGCGAGCAGCTGCTGGCCTGGCGTCAGGCCGCTCCGCTGGCCAGCGCCGTCGCCTTCGTGGTCGTCTACGTGCTGGTGACGGGGCTGTCCCTGCCCGGCGCCACCGTGCTCACCCTGGCGGGGGGCGCCATCTTCGGCCTGCTCCAGGGCACGGTGCTGGTGTCGATCGGCTCCACCCTGGGGGCCACGGCGGCCTGCCTGCTGGCCCGCACCCTGCTGCGGGAGCCGGTGCGGCGCCGGTTCGGCCAGCGCCTGGGGCCGATCGAGGAGGGCGTCCGCCGCGACGGCACCGCCTACCTGCTCAGCCTGCGGCTGGTGCCGGTGGTTCCCTTTGTGCTCGTCAACTTGCTGATGGGCCTCACCCCCATGCCCCTGCTGCCCTTCGCGCTCGTCTCCCAGCTGGGCATGCTGCCGGCCACCCTCGTGTACGTGAATGCCGGCACCCAGCTGGGCCAGCTCACCAGCCTGAGCGGCCTCCTCTCGCCGGCCCTGCTGGCCTCCTTCGCCCTGCTGGGACTGCTGCCGTGGATCGTGAAGCTGCTGCTGGGCCGCTGGCGGCTCTGGCGCCTCTACCGCCCCTGGCCCCGCCCCCGCCACTTCGACCGCAACCTGATCGTGATCGGTGCCGGGGCGGCGGGCCTGGTCACCGCCTACATCGCCGCCACCGTGCGGGCGAAGGTGACCCTGGTGGAGCGGGACCGCATGGGCGGGGACTGCCTCAACACCGGCTGCGTTCCCAGCAAGGCCCTGATCAGCTCCGCCCGCCTCGCCGCTCGCCTGCGCCACGCCGACCGCTATGGCCTGACCCCCCAGGAGCCCCTGGTGGAGCTGCACCGGGTGCTGGAGCGGGTGCGCCAGAAGGTGGCGGCCGTCGCCCCCCACGACAGCGTCGAGCGCTACACCGCCCTCGGGGTGGACGTGCGCCTTGGCCAGGCCCGCCTGATCAGCCCCTGGGCGGTGGCGATCACCGCCGCCGATGGCATCGAGACCGTGCTCACGGCCCGCGCCATCGTGCTGGCCACCGGCGCCGCGCCGGTGATCCCGGCCCTGCCGGGCATCGACACGGTGCGGGTGCTCACCAGCGAGACCCTCTGGGACGCCCTGGCCGAGCACCCCTCCCCGAAACCCAGCCTGGTGGTGCTGGGGGGCGGCCCGGTGGGCTGCGAACTGGCCCAGGCCCTGGCCCAGCTGGGCCTGCCGGTGACCCTGCTGCAGCGCAACGACCGCCTGCTACCCCGGGAAGATCCCGAGGTGGGGGCGCTGCTGCGCGAGGTGCTGGAGCGTGACGGGGTGCGGGTCCACACCGGTTGCCGGGTGGAGCGGGTGGGACCCGCCGCCTCGGGTGGTGTGCAGGTGCAGGTGGCGGTGGGTGGCGCCTCCCTGAGCCTGGTGGCCGACGAGCTGCTCTGCGCCGTGGGCCGCCAGGCCCGGCTGGAGGGCCACGGCCTCGAGGCCCTGGGCATCCCCACTGGCCGCACCATCGACACCGACGCCTATCTCCAGACCCTGTACCCCAACATCCATGCCGCCGGCGACGCCGCCGGTCCCTGGCAGTTCACCCACACGGCGGCCCACCAGGCCTGGTATGCGGCCGTGAACGGGCTGTTCGATCCGGTGCGCTTCGCCGTCGACGGCCGCGTCATCCCGCGCACCACCTTCACCGACCCGGAGGTGGCCCGGGTGGGGCTCAACGAAACCGAGGCCACCGCCCGGGGCGTGGCCTTCGAGGTCACCCGATTCCCCCTGGCCGAGCTGGATCGGGCCATCGTCGAATCGGCCGAGACCGGCTTCGTGAAAGTGCTCACGGTTCCCGGCCGGGACCGGATCCTGGGGGTGACGATCGTGGCCGAGCAGGCCGGGGAGCTGCTGGCCGAATTCGTGCTGGCGATGCGCTGGAACCTGGGCCTGGGCAAGGTGCTGGGCACGATGCACGCCTATCCCACCCTGGCCGAAGCCAACAAGTACGTCGCCGGAAGCTGGAAGAAGGCCCACGCCCCCCAGCGCACCCTGGCCCTACTGGAGCGCTTCCACACCTGGCGCCGGGGCGGCTGACAGGAACGGGTCGGGGTTGTGCAGGGCCACGCTCACCGCCACGGCACTGGCCAGCAGCAGCCACAGCAGCCGCAGGCCGATCAGGCCGGCGGCGGGCCGATCGAGGGACGCCGCCGCCGCCACGCTCACCACCGCCACCAGCAGGCCCGCCACCGTGTCCGCCGCCGCCAGCACCGGGCTGTGCAGCCAGAAGAAAAACGTGGTGAACACGGCGAACAGCAGCCAGCCCACCGCTTCCGAGACCAGCACCAGCCCCCGGCGCCGGCCGGCCGTGTCCCCCTGGAGCCTGCCAGCACCGTCCTCCGTATGGAGGTTGGCCACCCGCGCCAGGGCCACCAGGGAGGTGATGTTCAGCACCAGCCACAGGGGCGCGAACAGCCAGTCCGGCGGGGCGTAGGGGGGCAGGCGGAAGCTGGTGTAGAAGGCGGCGTCACCCAGCACCCCCGCCGGCCAGAAGCTGACGGCATTGGCGGCCACCAGGATCGCGGCGCCGTGCCACCAGCGGAAGCGCGGTGCCGGGGCCGTGGCGCTCACGCCTGGGAGTGGAGCCCGATCGTGTTGCCTTCGGTGTCGAGCACCAGGCTCATGAAGCCGTAGGCGCCGATCGACATCTTCGGCTTGATCACGGTGCCGCCGGCGCCCGCCACCCGGCTCTCCTCCACGGCGCAGTCGTCGCAGTGGAAATAGATCAAGGTGCCACCACCACCGCCCGGGGCCATGCCCTCCATCTTGGCCAGGGCCCCGCCGGCCCCCACCTTGTCGTCCTGCATCGGGAAGGCGTAGTACTCCATGCCCGTATCACCCATGGATTCCAGGGTGACCTCGAACACGGCTTCGTAGAAGGCCCGGGCCCGGGCCATGTCGTCGACGTAGAGCTCGAACCAGATGACGGGGTTGACGGCCATGGCTGCGAGGTGATTTTGGGGCCAAGATTAGGCCTGAAATTCTCGATTCAGCCCGCCACGCCCTGCTGCTGGCGCGGCGCCAGCGGGGTCCAGTTCTCCTTCACCAGCTGGCGGGCCCGGCCCAGGGCCAGGGCCCCGGCGGGCACGTCCTTGGTGAGGGTGGAGCCGGCCCCCACCGTCACCCCCGCCCCGAGGGTGATCGGCGCCACCAGCACCGAATTGGCCCCGGTCTTGCTGCCGCTGCCGATCACGGTGCGGTGCTTGCGCACCCCGTCGAAGTTGGCGGTGATCGTGCCTGCCCCGATATTCACTTCGGCGCCCAGGTCGGCATCGCCCAGGTAGCTGAGGTGGTTGGCCTTGCAGCCCTCCCCCAGCCGGCTGTTCTTCACCTCCACGAAGTTGCCGATGCGGCAGTCGGCGCCCAGGTGGCTGCCGGCCCGCAGCTGGGCGAAGGGGCCGATCGCGCAGCCGGGTTCCACGTGGCTGTCGCGCAGCACCGAATGGATCACCTCCACCCCGGAGCCCAGCTGGCTGTTCTCGATCAGGCAGCCGGGGCCGATGCGGCAGCCGTCGCCGATGCTGCTGGCCCCACGGAAGTGGCACTGGGGCTCCACCAGCACGTCGCGGCCGAAGCGGGTGTGCTCGGACAGGGTGCAGCTGGCGGGATCGGTGAAGCTCACCCCCTCCGCCATCCAGTGGCGGCGCAGCCGGTCCTGCAGCACCGCCTCGCAGTGGGCCAGCTGCTGGCGGTCGTTGATGCCGGCCACCTCGTCCGGGTCGCCCACCTCCATGTGCATGGCGGGCCGCAGCAGGGCCACGGTGTCCGTGAGATAGAGCTCCCCCTGGTCGTTGTCGGTGCTCAGGCTGGGCAGCACGGTGGCCAGGCGGGCCCAGTCGAAGCAGTAGATCCCCGCATTGGTGAGGGTGTTGGCGAGCTGCTCGGCATTGCAGTCGCGGTGCTCCACGATGCCGCTCACCTGGCCCGCCGCATCGGCGAAGACCCGGCCGTAGCCGCTGGGGTCCGCCAGCCGGGCGGTGAGCAGGGTCACCGCGGCGCCACTGGTGCGATGGGTGGAGAGCAGGGATTCCAGGGTCTCCGGCCGCAGCAGCGGCACGTCGCCGTTGAGCACCAGCAGCTCGCCCTCGAAGCCTTCCAGTGGCCCGAGCAGCTGCTGCACCGCATGGCCTGTGCCGTTCTGGGGCTGTTGCAGCACGAACTCCAGGCCCTCGATGCCGGCGAGGGTGCGCTCCACCCGATCGGCCTGGTGGCCCACCACCAGCAGCTGGCGGTCGGGGGCGAGCCGGTGGCAGCTGCCCAGCACCCGCTCCACCAGGGTGGCGCCGGCCAGGGGCTGGAGCACCTT
The DNA here is from genome assembly GCF_019038515.1 of Synechococcus sp. CCAP 1479/10. NCBI lineage: Bacteria > Bacillati > Cyanobacteriota > Cyanophyceae > Synechococcales > Synechococcaceae > Synechococcus > Synechococcus sp. CCAP 1479/10. Next base: position 23,206 of record NZ_JAFKRJ010000026.1, read on the forward strand.
CGGCAGGGCACTCTTCATGCGGGTCCCTTTCCCGGCGGCCAGAACGGCAACGGCGAGCATCGGCGGCGGCGGGGTGACTGCGCCGGAATCTACCGGTGCCCTTCGGTGCGGCCCAGTCCGCCGGCGCCCGGGCGCCGCGGCAGCCGGGCCGGCGGGGCGTCGCTCCGCTCCTGTTCCCGGCGGCGCCGGGCCAGGATCTCGGCGGTGGTGTCGGTGCCGGTGGGGTCCCGGTAGGGCACGCCGGCGCGGCTGGCCAGGTGCTCCCGTTCGAACGGCTCCAGGGGGCGCAGGGATGGATGGGGGGCCAGGGGGGTGAGGCTGGCCGCCGTCCCGGCGCTCCAGCGTTCCGGCTCGTCGGCGGACGGCCGGATCGCTCCCAGCTGCAGGCCCAGATCCTGCAGAGTGCGGTGCACCGCCGCTGCGGAGCTGTAGGTGAGCAGCCGGCCGTCGGGCCGCAGCAGTCGCACCAGCCGCCCCAGGAACTCCACGCTCCAGAGCTGGGGGCAGCGCAGCGGGGAGAAGGCATCCAGCAGCACCAGGTCGCAGCGACCCGCCAGCGTGTCCAGCAGCTCCGGCAGCCGGTGGCGGGCATCGCCAAGCCGCAGGCGGTCGCCGCCGCTGAGCTCCTCCAGCCGGCCGATCACCGCGGCGGGCCACTGGCCCCGGAAGCCGGCGTCCGCCAGGGCCAGGGCCAGGGGCCGCTGGTCCAGGTCCAGGCCCCACCAGTCCAGTTCCAGGCCGGCGGCGGTGGCGGCGGCGAGCAGGGCGGCGGTGTTGGTGCCGGTGCCGACGGCCACCTCCGCCACCACCAGCTCCCGGCCCGGGGCGAAGCGCTCCAGCGCCGCCGGGACCACGAACTTCTCGTTGGCCTCGCGCAGGGCTCCGGCGGCACTGTGGAAGCCCTCGTCGCAGTCGCGGCTGTAGAGGCTGAAGCTGCCGTCGCGCCCCCGCCGGGGCAGCAGCTCGGGCCCCGGTTCCGGCTCTGCCGACTCAGTGCCGCAGGCGGGCCAGGTCATCCCAGAAACCGGGGTAGGAGACGGCGGCCGCCTCCGCCCGCCCCAGGCGGGTGTCGCCCCGGGCCACCAGGGAGGCCACCGCCAGGCTCATCGCCACCCGGTGATCCGTCTCGCTGTCCACCTCCGCCCCGTGCAGCGGCGTGGGGCCTTCGATGCTGAGGCCATCGGCGTGCTCCTCGAGCCGGGCCCCCATCGCCGTCAGCTGGCGGGCCATCACCGCCAGGCGGTCGGTCTCCTTCACCCGCAGTTCCGCAGCGCCGCTGATGCGGCTCACCCCTTCGGCGCAGCAGGCCGCCACCGCCAGCACGGGGATCTCATCCACCAGGCGGGGGATCATCGGCTCCTCGATGCGGAAGGCCCGCAGCGGACCGTGCTGGACGTGCAGATCCCCCACCGGCTCGCCGGCCACGTCACGGCTGTTGAGCACCGTGATCCGGGCGCCCATCTCGGCCAGCACATCGAGAATGCCGGTGCGGCTGGGGTTGAGCCCCACGTTCTCGACCGTGAGCTCGGCCCCCGGGGTGATCGCCGCCGCCACCAGCCAGAACGCGGCGGAGCTGATGTCGCCGGGCACCACCACGGTCTGGCCTTGCAGGGCGGGTCCGGGTCGCACGGTGATGAACCGTCCCCCGTCGCCATCCACCTCCAGGTCGGCGCCGAAGGCCCGCAGCATCCGCTCGCTGTGGTCGCGGGTGGGGGCCGGCTCGATCACGGTGGTGGGCCCGTTCGCCGTCAGGGCGGCCAGGAGCAGGGCGCTCTTGACCTGGGCCGAGGCCACCGGCGTGCCGATGACGCTGCCGTGCAGGGTCTGCCCCAGCACCGCCAGGGGGGCCAGGTTGCCGTCCTCGCGCCCCTGGATCCGGGCGCCCATCTGGGCCAGGGGGGCTCCCACCCGGCGCATCGGCCTCGAGCGCAGGGAGGCATCGCCTGTGAGCACGAAGTGGCGCCCCGCCCGGCCGGCCAGCAATCCCAGCATCAGCCGCATGGTGGTGCCGGAATTACCGCAGTCGAGCACGTCGGCGGGCTCCCGCAGCCCGTCCAGGCCCACCCCCTCGACGGTCACCACCTGGCCGTCAGCGATGGGCGAGACCGTGACGCCCATGGCCCGCAGGCAGGCGGCGGTGCTCAGGGGGTCCTCGGCGGGCAGCAGCCCCTCGATGCGGGTGGTGCCCTCGGCGATGGCCCCGAACAGGAGCGAGCGGTGGGAGATCGATTTGTCGCCGGGCACCGTCACGTGGCCCCGCAGGCTGCCGCCGGCGCGCAGCAGCAGTTGCTCCGGCAACGCGGCTGCGCTGACATCGACGCTCACGGAGGAGGACAACAGCGGAGGCGCCAACTGGAGCGATCCTATGGAGCGGCCGGTTCAGGGCCCACGGCCAGGGTCCTCAGCCAGGGCCCTCAGTCAGGGGCGGATGCCGACGGCCCGCAGCCTGGCCGACAGGCTCCAGACCTCGACCACCAGCCGGTGCCAGGGGGTGATCGTCTCCATGGCCAGGCCCATGGGGCTGGGGGCGGCGGCCCGCAGGGCCCGCGCCGCCGCCAGGGACCGGCGCGCTTCGTCGAGCCGTACCCGCAGCTGGTGCTGGTCGGCCAGGGACAGCACCGTCTCCGGGCAGTGGTCGAGCAGCAGAAGGCCGCGATCGAAGGACTCGGCGTAGTCCTGCAGCAGCGGCACCAGGATCTCCTCCAGCAGGGGGCCGGTGGGATCAGGGAGGGAGGGGGCGGGAGCCATCGCTTCAGCCTAGGAATCCTCTCCCTGGCCGTTCGGGTGCGGATCACCAGCCCCCGGGCAAGGCCGTGGAACGATGGGGCCCGAACGGGTCACCCCATGATCGACGTCGCCGTCTGGGATGGCCTGCTGCGCCGCCATGTCGATGGGGAGGGCCGGGTGGACTACGCCGCCTGGCAACGGCAGGGCGCGGAGGAGCTGGAGGGCTGGCTGGCGGCGCAGCGCCCCTTCGATCCGGATCCCGGCGCCGGGCCCGAGGCGTTCGCCCTCTGGATCAACCTCTACAACGCCCTGGTGATCCGCCAGGTGCTGGCCCGCTTGCCGCTGGCCTCGATCCGCCCCAGCGTCGCCGGGGTGCCCAACTGGCCGGCGTTCCTGGCCTTCTTCTCCCGGCCGGTGATCACCCTGCAGGGGCAGTCCCTCAGCCTCGATCGGATCGAGCACGGCCTGCTGCGGCCCCGCTTCGCTGACCCCCGCCTCCATTTCGCCCTGGTCTGCGCCGCCAGGGGCTGCCCCCTGCTGCGGCCGGAGGCCTATCGCCCCGAGCGGATCGCGGCGCAGCTGGAAGAGGACGCCCGCCGGTTCCTGGGAAACCCGCTGAAGCTGCGCTTCGAACCGGCCCGCCGCACCCTGCACTGCAGCCGGATCTTCCAGTGGTATCGCCGGGACTTCCTGGCGGAGGCCCCCTCGATCGCCGCCTACGTGGGCCGCCACCGGCCGGACCTGGATCTGCCGGCCGATGTCCGCATCGCCTGGCTCCCCTACGACTGGGCCCTCAACGGCTGAGCGTCAGTCACCGGCCGCCAGACGCTGAGCCTCAATCCCGGATCTCGCCGTAAATGCCCTTCAGCCGCGCTGCCGGCACCCCCAGGCCCCAGAGCAGGCCGATCGCCAGGTAAATGCCGGTGGCTTTCCAGGAGCCCCAGCGCGCCACCCGACGGTCGGAGGTCTCCACCACCCGGTTGAGCTGCCGGATGCGGCCCAGCCCTCCCAGCCGGATGCAGAGATCGGCGTCCTCCATGATCGGCAGGCGCTCGTCGAAGCCGCCGCAGCGCACGAAGTCGCTGCGGCGGCAGAACATCGCCTGGTCGCCGAACAGGACCCGAAAGCCGTTCAGCAGATAGCGGTGGGGCCGGAACAGCAGGGCCGCGTAGTGGGTCTTGAGGGCGTTGTGCAGGCTCACGCCCCAGCGGGTGCGGTCACCGCCCCGCATCAGGGCCAGGAAGCCGCCGCCGCTGATGGTCGGGTCGGCCAGGGTGGCGTTCACCAGTTGCACCAGATCCGAGGGCACCAGGGTGTCGGCATGGAGGAAGCAGAGGATCTCGCCGCGTGCCGCCGCCGCCCCTTGGTTCATCTGCACCGCCCGTCCCGGCCGTCGCGAACGGATCACGCGGCAGCCGTGCACGTGGGCCCTGGCCAGGGTGGCGTCGGTGCTGCCGCCATCCACCACGATCACTTCGGCGGCCGCCGGATCGAGGACCTCCAGCTGCTGCAGGGTGCGCCCAAGATGGCCGGCTTCGTTGAGGGTCGGGATAATGATCGAGACCGACCTTGCCGTCACCTTGCTGCGCAACAATCTTGCATTCTACGATCAGCAGGCGGCCTGCTGGTGGGAAGAGTCGGCGACGATCTTTCCCCTCAGCCAACTCAATCCGCTTCGCTTTCTCTTCTTCGATCAGTTCGTTTCCGACTGGCGGAATCTGAGGGTTCTGGATGTGGGTTGCGGCGGTGGCTACACCTGCGAATTCCTGGCCCGTCGGGGCGCCCTTGTCACGGGCATCGACCGCTCCGCCCCCTGCATCGCGGCGGCCCGCAGCCATGCGGCCACCTCGGGTCTGGAGATCGCCTATCAGGTGGGTATCGCCGAAGAGCTCCCCTTCGCCGCCGGCAGCTTTGATGTGGTGGTCTGCGTCGATGTGCTGGAGCACGTGGATCGGCCCGAGGCGGTGATCGCCGAGATCGCCAGGGTGCTCACCCCCGGAGGAACGGTCTGCTTCGACACCATCAACCGCACCTTCCGCTCCAGGCTCACCATGATCTGGCTGCTGGAGACGCTGTTGCGGCTGATCCCTGCCGGCGTCCACGACTGGCGGCGGTTCGTGCCCCCGGCGGAGCTGCGGCGCTGGCTGGAGGCCAGCGGCTTCAGCGCCATCACGATGCGGGGCATGGACCTGTTCGGCCGCGGTCCGCTGCGCACCCTCGGCCGGCTGATCCACTACCGCCGCACCGGCGGTTTCCAGGTGGGCTTCGACCAGGACCTAGCCGTCATGTTCATCGGTGTGGCCGGCCTCAGCCCAGCAGCAGGCCACCCGATTCACTGAAGGCGGCCCTGGCACTGCGCAGGTCGAAGAGCAGGTCCTCCAGGGTGAGCTGGTCCAGTTCCCGCTCCAGGGCCTGCACCAGCCGGCGGTTGAGCACCCGGGTCACCCGGTCGCTGGGGCGGGGGTCCTCCTCCCCTTCACCCAGGGCGATCAGGCTGCCGGCCGGGGCCTCCACCGCCGCCAGGATCGCCGCCAGGGGCACCTCCGCGGGCGGACGCCGCAGCCGGTAGCCCCCCTGCCGGCCCCGACGGGCCTCCACCAGGGCGGCCCGGCGCAGTTTGAGCATCAGCTGCTCCAGCATCGGGCCGGGCAGGTCCTGGGCCTCGGCCAGGGCGCTCACCGACTGCCAGCGCGGTGGGTCCAGGGCCAGCTCCAGCAGGGCCTTGAGGGCGTAGATGCCGCTGCGGCGCAGCATCAGCGGCCGGCCGCGAGGCGCTCCAGCACGTGCTCCAGGGTGTAGCCGAACAGGGCGGGATCGGGCTCGCCATGGCCCAGATCATCGAGGCCCAGCTCGCTCCAGCGGCCATCGACCCGGGCCTCCAGGGCGGCATCCCGGCCCAGTGCCTGGCCCCAGTCGTGCCGTTTCTCCGGGCCGATCTTGGTGGTGGCGTCGATGGCGAGCCGGCCGCCCAGCCCCAGCCGCTCGCTGGCGAAGTCGAGCGAGTCGAAGGGGGTGTCCTCCAGCACGAACAGGTCCCGCTGGGGATCCACCTGGGCGCTGATCGCCCAGATCACCTGGCGCGGGTCGCGGATCGCGATCGACTTGTCGACCACCACCACGAACTTGGTGTAGGTGAACTGGGGCAGGGCGCTCCAGAAGGCCATGGCCGCCCGCTTGGCCTGGCCCGGATAGGCCTTGTCGATGGCGATCACCGCCAGCTTGTAGCTGAGGCCCTCCATCGGCAGGAAGAAATCGACGATCTCCGGGATCTGCTGGCGCAGGATCGGCGTGTAGATGCGGTTCAGGGCGATCGCCAGCATCGCCTCCTCCTTCGGCGGGCGGCCGCTGAAGGTGGTCAGGAAGATGGGGTCACGGCGCTGGGTGACGCAGTGGAAGCGCACCAGGGGCGAGTCCTCCTCGCCGCCGTAGAAGCCCATGTGGTCGCCGCAGGGGCCGTCCGGGAGCACCTCCCCGGGCGTGATCGTGCCCTCCAGCACCACCTCGCTGTGGGAGGGCACCTCCAGATCGAGGGTCTTGCAGCGGGCCAGCCGCACCCCCTCGCCGGCGTAGAGGCCGGCGAACAGCCATTCGCTCAGCTGCACCGGAATCGGCGTGGCCGCCGCCATCACCAGCAGCGGATGGACGCCGATCGCCACCGCCACCTCGAGCTTGCGGCCCAGGGCCGCCGCCTTGCGCAGGTGCCGGGCCCCGCCCCGCACGCTCAGCCAGTGGACGGTGGCCGTGTTGATCGACTGGCGCTGCAGCCGGTAGACGCCGACGTTCGGGACCCCGGTCTCCGGGTCCTTGGTGATCACCAGCCCGAGGGTGATCACCCCGCCCGCGTCCCCCGGCCAGGGGCGCAGCAGGGGCAGCTGATCGAGGTTCACCTGCTCGCCCTTCAGCACCTGCTGGTGGCAGGGGGGGGTGAGGTCGAGGTCGGGCCGGGCCCGCACCAGGTCCCAGAACACCCCGCCGAACTTCATCACCTCCTTGAGGCCCTTGGGGGGCCGGGGCTGCTGCAGCAGGGCCAGCTTCTCCCCGAGGGCCTCGAGCTCCTCGGGCCGCTCCATGCCCATGCTCCAGAGCACCCGTTCCACGGTGCCCATCAGGTTCACCGCCACCGGCATGGGGGAGCCGATGACGTTCTCGAACAGCAGGGCCGGCCCGCCCATGGCCAGCACCCGGTCGGCGATCGCCGCCAGTTCCAGGTCCGGATCCACCGGCGCCGTGATGCGCCGCAGCTGGCCGCGCCTTTCCAGCAGGCCCATGAAATCGCGCAGATTGCGCTGCCGCCCCAGGGCTTTGCCGATCCCGTCTGCCACCACCCCCGCCACGTCGTCCTGCGCCGTCGAGCTGCTGCCTACTGTGACGCACCCCCGTGACGATCGCGTTCCGTGCTGCTCTCCTATTTCCACACCTCCGAAGCGGTTCCCCCCCTGCTGCCCCCCGAAGAGGACGGCCCGGACGCCGCCGTCGTCATCGACGTGCTGCGGGCCACCACCACGATCGCCTGGGCCCTGGAGAACGGGGCCGAGGCGATCCAGGCCTTCGCCGACCTCGGCAGCCTCGAAGCCGCCGCCGCCGACTGGCCGGCGGCCCGGCGACTGCGGGCCGGTGAACGCGGCGGCAAGCGGGTGGAGGGCTATGACCTGGGCAACTCCCCCCTGGCGGTGACCCGGGAGCGGGTGGAGAGCAAGCGCATCTTCCTCAGCACCACCAATGGCACCCGCTCCCTCGACCGGGTCCGGGACGTGCCCCTGCTGCTCACCGCCTGCCTGCCCAACCGCACCGCCGTGGCCCGGCGGCTGATCGAACGCCAGGCCCTGCGGGTCTGGATCGTGGGCAGCGGCTGGGAGGGGGATTACTCCCTCGAGGACAGCCTGGCGGCGGGGGCGGTGGCCTCGGCGGCCATCGAGCAGGCGGTGGCGCCCCACATGGGGGTCCGCTGCGCCAACGACGAGATGCTGGCGGCCCTCGCCCTCTGGCAGCAGTGGCGCCATGACACCGAGACCTGCCTGCGCAGCGCCAGCCATGGCCAGCGCCTGATCGGGCTGGGCAACCACGACGCCGACTTCGCCTGCTGCGCCGCCGTCGACAGCCTCGAGATCGTGCCGATCCAGGCCGAACCCGGGGTGCTGAGGGCAAGCTGAACCTCTCCTTGCCCCCCTTGGCGGGTCCCTTACGATTCGCCGGTCTTGGAGCGGTCCGGCGGTGAGCAGTTTTCTGGCGGCGGCCCTGCAACTCACCAGCACGCCGGACCCGGACGCCAATTTCTCGGCGGCCGAGGAGCTGATCGAGCTGGCCGCCCGCCGCGGCGCCGACCTGGTCGGCCTGCCGGAGAACTTCGCCTTCATGGGCGATGACGCCCGCCGGCTGGAGCTGGCACCGATCCTGGCCGAGCGCTGCAGCCGCTTCCTGGTCACGATGGCGCGCCGCTACCAGGTCACCCTGCTGGGGGGCGGCTTCCCGGTGCCGGCCGGCGAGGGCCAGACCTTCAACCGCGCCGAGCTGGTGGGGCGGGAGGGTCAGCTCCTGGCCCGCTACGACAAGATCCACCTCTTCGATGTGGACCTGCCGGACGGCATCACCTACCGGGAGTCGGCCACGGTGCAGCCCGGCCACGAGCCGCCGCCGGTGGTCGACGTGCCGGGCCTGTGCCGGGTCGGCCTCTCGATCTGTTACGACGTGCGCTTCCCCGAGCTCTACCGCCAGCTGGCCGGTTCCGGGGCCCAGCTGCTGATGATCCCGGCGGCCTTCACCGCCTACACCGGCAAGGACCACTGGCAGGTGCTGCTCCAGGCCCGGGCCATCGAGAACACCGCCTACGTGCTCGCCCCCGCCCAGACGGGCCTCCACTACGGCCGCCGCCAGACCCACGGCCATGCCCTGGTGATCGACCCCTGGGGCACCGTGATGGCGGATGCCGGCGTGGAGCCGGGCCTGGCGATGGCCCCGGTCGACATGGCCCACGAGGCCAGGGTCCGTGCCCAGATGCCGAGCCTCCAGCACCGCCATCCGGCGTTGTTCTGAGTGGTGATGGGAGTGCGTGCGGCGCGATTCGCCTGGTTGCTGACCCTGCCCCTGGTGCTCGGGGCCCTTCCGGCCAGGGCGGCGAGTGCCCTGTCCGCCTGGCGCCTGAGCCGGGAGGGGGTGCTGGAGCTGCGCACCTCCCCGGGGGTGCGGTTGCAGGCCTTCTACGAGGAGGGAACCGGCGTCACCGGGCCCCGGGTGTGGGTGGATCTGCCGGGTGCCCCCCAGCGCAGCCGCTCGGTCCCCGTCGGCGGCCTGGTGCGGGAGGTGCGCATCGGCCGGCCCGATCCCGGCACCACCCGGCTGGTGCTGGAATTCAGGCCCGGCACCCGCCTTGATCCCCGTCAGCTGCGCCTGGTGGGCACATCCCGTGACCGCTGGCGCCTCTCCCTCACCGGCCTGCCCCTGAGCGGCTTCACCCGCAACGTCGGCGAGGGCGACATGGAGGCGCCCACCTCCAGCTGGACCGCCTCCCGCCCCTCCGGCTTCGGCAGCAGCGGCCGGGCCACCTCCGGCCGCCCCATCTCCCCTGACGGGCTGCCGGTGGTGCCCCGGGGCCGCTTCCGGGTGGTGATCGACCCCGGCCACGGCGGCCCCGATCCGGGGGCCGTGGGGATCGGCGGATTGCGGGAGACCGATGTGGTGCTGGACGTGAGCCTGCAGGTGGCCCAGCTGCTCCAGGCCCGGGGGGTGCAGGTGCTCCTGACCCGCACGTCGGAAGTGGACGTCGACCTGCCGCCGCGGGTGTCGCTGGCCAACAGCAGCAATGCCGACGTGTTCGTCAGCATCCATGCCAACGCCCTGAGCATGGCCCGCCCCGATGTGAACGGCGTCGAGACGTTCTATTTCCAGTCGGGCAGCTCCCAGCGGCTGGCCCAGGCGATCCAGTCCCGGATCATGGCGATCTCGCCGGGCACGCCCGACCGGGGCGCCCGACCGGGGCGGTTCTTCGTGATCCGCCGCACGGTGATGCCGGCGGCCCTCGCGGAGATGGGCTTCGTCACCGGACGCATCGACGCCCCGCGCCTGGCCGATCCCGGGTTCCGGCGCCGGATGGCCGTGGCGATCAGCGCCGGCATCCTCGATTTTCTCCAGGGGGCCTCTTGAGCCTCCTCGTCGGCCTGTTCGACAGCGGCCTGGGGGGCCTCACGGTGCTGCGCCAGGTCCATGCCCTCTACCCCCACTCCCCCTGCCTCTACCTGGGCGACACGGCCCGGGTCCCCTACGGTCAGCGCTCGAAGGAGGAGATCCGCGCGATCGCCTCGGAGGTGGTGCACTGGCTGCGGCTCCAGGGGGTGGGGGTGCTGGTGATGGCCTGCAACACCTCCAACGCCCTGGCCCTCGACGTGGCGGTGGCGGAAGCGGGCGTGCCGGTGGTGGGGCTGATCGACAGCCTGGCCAGCGAGCTGACCAGCGATCACGTCGGGGTGCTGGCCACCCCGGCCACCGCCGCCAGCGGTGCCTACCGGCGCTCGATCCAGGCCTGCCGCCCCTCGGCCCGGGTGCTGGAGGTGGGCTGCCCCGCCTTCGTGCCCCTGATCGAGGCGGGCGACCTGCAGGCTCCGGAGCTGCGGGCCGCCGCCACCGGCTACCTGGCCCCGCTGCTGGCGGCGAACGTGGACACGATCGTGCTCGGCTGCACCCACTACCCGCTGCTGCGGGCGCTGCTGGCCGAGCTGCTGCCCCCCGATGTGCAGCTGGTGGACCCGGCCCTGGCGGCCGCCCAGCGCCTCGGACCGCTGCTGGCCAGCCTGGGGGATTCCCCCGAGGTGGACCAGGCGGGGGAGTCGGTGCGGCCGCCCCTGCAGCGCACCCGCTTCTGTGTCACCGGCCCCGCCGACGCCTTTGCCAGCGCGGCCGCCGCCTGGCTTGGCAGCCGGCCGGCGGTGCGCAGCGTCAGCCTCCAGTCGCCCACCCGCGCCTATTGAGGCACGGCCCCTAGGATCCTTTCATCGTGGAGGTGACGTGGCGACGGTTGCAGAGTTGCTCCAGCCGGTGGAGTCCGACCTCGATGCCCTGCTGGCCGACCTGCGCAGCCTGATCGGCGCCGGCCATCCGATTCTGCAGGCGGCCGCCGAGCACCTGTTCGCGGCCGGCGGCAAGCGGCTGCGGCCGGGCATCGTGCTGCTGCTGTCTCGGGCCATCGCTCCCGACGGTGGGCTCAGCCCCCGCCACCGGCGGCTGGCGGAGATCACCGAGATGATCCACACCGCCTCCCTCGTCCACGACGACGTGGTCGACGGGGCAGCCACCCGCCGGGGGGTGGCCACGGTGCACAGCCGCTTCAATCACCGCGTGGCGGTGCTGGCCGGTGATTTCCTCTTCGCCCAGGCCAGCTGGCACCTCGCCAACCTCGACGACCTCGATGTCGTCAAGCTGCTCTCGCGCGTGATCATGGACCTCGCCGATGGTGAGGTGCGCCAGGGCCTGTTCCGCTACGACACGGGCCAGAGCTTCGAGACCTACCTCGAGAAGAGCTACTGCAAGACCGCCTCCCTGATTGCCAACAGCGCCCGGGCGGCCGGGGTGCTCACCGGCCTGAGCGAGCCGCGCCTGGATGCCCTCTACCGCTTCGGGCGCCAGCTGGGCCTGGCCTTCCAGGTGGTCGACGACATCCTCGATTTCACCGCCAGCGACCAGCAGCTCGGCAAGCCCGCCGCCAGCGACCTGGCCTCCGGCTACCTCACCGCTCCGGTGCTCTATGCGCTCGAGGAGCGGCCCGCCCTGGCGGGGCTGATCGAGCGCGAATTCTGCGAGGCCGGCGACCTCGACCAGGCCCTGGCGATGGTGCGCGGCTGCGAGGCCATCGGCCGTTCCCGGGCCCTGGCCGAAGGCTTCGCCCGGGAGGCCCACGAGGCGATCGAGTGGCTGCCCCCCTCCGAGCCCCGCAGCGCCCTGCGGGCCCTGCCGGAATTCGTCCTCAGCCGCCTCTACTGATCCGGCTCTAGGGATCCAGCCGGACCTCCTCCAGCGAGTTCAGGCAGATGACCCCCTCGGGATAGGCCCGGCAGCTCACCCCCGGCGGCGGCAGCACGTGCACCCGGCAGCCGGCCCCCAGGGCGGCGGCCACACCGGCGCTGGAGTCCTCGAACGCCCAGCAGGCGGTCGCTGCCACACCGAGGCGCCGGGCCGCCAGCAGGAAGGCATCCGGGGCGGGCTTGCCGTCCCCCAGTTCCGGATCGTCGCCATGGACCCTGACGTCGATCAGGTCCATCCAGGGGTGGGGGGCCACCTTGATCGCCACCGCCGGGAGGGCACTGCTGGTGGCCAGCGCCATCGGGATGCCCAGGGCCCGGCAGCGCCGCACCAGGGCCTCGGCACCGGGCATGGCCGGGGCGGAGGCCAGCAGGGCCTCGGCGATGGGCTGGCGCACCGCCAGCAGCTCCTCCTCGCTCAGGCGGGGCCCGCCCGCGGCGGAGATCCACTGGCGCACCTGGCCGGCGCAGTCGCGGCGTCGGCGGCCGCGCAGGCTGAGCAGTTCGGCGTCATCGAGGGGCCGGCCGAAGCGGCTGGCCGCCGCCTGCCAGGCCTGGGCATGGGCGGGCTCGGTGTCCAGCAGCAGACCGTCGAGATCGAACAGGCAGGCGGCGGGTCGCTGGGGCATCCCACCAGCCTGCATCAGGACGGATCGGTCTCGGGGTAGCGATCCTCCAGGGCGGTCTCCAGGGTGGTGAGCAGCAGCACCAGGGCGGCCCGCTCATCGAGTTCGCTGCCGCTCACCTCGCTGATCCAGCGCTGGCAGAGCCCCTCGATCTGCTGGAACAGGGCCGTGCCGCCCCGCAGCAGGGTCATCACCTTCTCGACGTTGTCCTCATCGATGTCCGGCGGCAGACCCACCACGTAGCGGCGACCGTCGTCCCCCACGTAGGTGAGGTTGCCGTCGGCGTCGAGCGTCGGGCCGGCATGGGGCGTGATCGGCTGCTCCTCCATGGCCTTCCGCTCCAGTCCCGTGGGGTCGTTCCCTGGCTAACGCCGCCGGCCGATCTTGCCAAGCAGGGATGAGCAGCCCTGATCGCCCGGCCAGGCGCTCCTGAACGCCCCGTGTTCAGCGGTTCAGCCGCTGCATCCGCCAGGTGACGAACGTGCCGATCGGGCTCCAGAGCAGGAACGGAACCAGCAGCAGCGCGGCTGTCGGGGAAATGGTCAGCGTCGCCAGGGTCAGGGCCAGCCCCCAGATCCAGCCGGCCAGGCCCGCCGCCGTTCCCCAGGCCACTCGGCGCGTGCGGCAGATCAGCAGCGTGTAGCTCTGCACCAGGACGAGCAGCACCAGGTAGGCGGCCATGGCCAGCGGCGCCGCCGCCCCCCCGGCTCTCCAGCGCAGCAGGGCCGAGGCGTAGAAGCAGAGGTAGATCAGTGACCAGATCAGCGGGATCCAGCGCTCGAAGGTGAGCCAGCGGGGGCGCCGCAGCCGCAGGAACCAGGCGAACTGCTGGCGGCTCGGGGTGAGGACGGCGATCACCAGGCCCATCACCAGCAGGATCGTCAGCCAGGCGGGCATGGGAGGGGGGCGGAGTCCTCCAGCGTGGCCCGGCTGCGGTTGAATGCACCATGCCCCAGCCTGCCCGGCAGGCCTTGCCATGACCCAGGACTCCTCGCCCACCATCGAGTCGGTGCTCCAGGAAGAGCGGCAGTTCGCCCCGCCGCCGGCGCTGGCCGCCGAGGCCCGCATCGGCTCGATGGCGGCCTACGACGCCCTGGCGGCGCAAGCCGCGGCCGATCCGGACGGCTTCTGGGGCGAGGCGGCCCGCCGGGAGCTGCACTGGTTCGAGCCCTTCGACACGGTGCTGGACTGGAGCAACCCCCCGTTCGCCCGCTGGTTCGAGGGGGGCACAACGAATCTTTCCTACAACTGCCTGGATCGCCATCTGGACGGCCCCCGCGCCGACAAGACGGCCCTGATCTGGGAGGGGGAGCCGGGCGACGGCCGCTCCTTCACCTACCGCGAGCTGCACGCCGAGGTCTGCCGCGCCGCCAACGCCCTCAAGGCCCTCGGCGTCGGCAAGGGCGATCTGGTGGCCCTCTACATGCCGATGGTGCCGGAGGCGGCCATCGCCATGCTGGCCTGCGCCCGCATCGGTGCCCCCCACTCGGTGGTGTTCGGCGGTTTCTCGGCCGAGGCCCTGCGCGACCGCCTGATCGACGGCCAGGTGAAGCTGGTGATCACCGCCGACGGTGGCTTCCGCAAGGACAAGGCGGTGGCGCTCAAGCCCGCCGTGGACCAGGCCCTGGCGGAGGGGTGCCCCAGCGTCGAGCACGTGCTGGTGGTGCGACGCACCGGCGAGGCCACCGGCTTCGAGACCGGCCGCGATGTCTGGTGGCACGAGCTGGTGGACGGCCAGAGCGCCGACTGCCAGGCCGAGCCCATGGCCAGCGAGGACCGGCTGTTCGTGCTCTACACCTCCGGCTCCACCGGCAAGCCCAAGGGGGTGGTGCACACCACCGCCGGCTACAACCTCTGGGCCCACCTCACCTTTCAGTGGATCTTCGACATCCGTGAGGACGACATCCACTGGTGCACCGCCGACGTCGGCTGGATCACCGGCCACAGCTACATCGTCTACGGGCCCCTCTCCAACGGCGCCACCACGCTGATGTACGAGGGGGCGCCGCGCCCCTCCAGGCCCGGGGCCTTCTGGGAAGTGATCGAGAAGCACCGGGTGACGATCTTCTACACCGCCCCCACCGCCATCCGCGCCTTCATGAAGAGCGGCCGCGCGGTGCCCGACCAGTACGACATGGGCAGCCTGCGGATCCTGGGCACCGTCGGTGAGCCGATCAATCCCGAAGCCTGGATGTGGTATCGGGATGTGATCGGCGGCGACCGCTGCCCCGTGGTGGACACCTGGTGGCAGACGGAGACCGGTGGGGTGATGATCAGCCCCCTGCCCGGGGCCACCCCCACCAAGCCCGGCTCCGCCACCCTGCCCCTGCCCGGCATCGCCGCCGACGTGGTGGATCTGGAGGGCAACAGCGTGCCGACGGGGCAGGGGGGCTATCTGGCGGTGCGGCGGCCCTGGCCGGGCATGATGCGCACCGTCCACGGCGACCCGGAGCGTTTCCGGCGCAGCTACTGGGAGCACATCCGCCCCGCCGACGGCAGCTGGCTCTACTTCGCCGGCGACGGCGCCCGCCGCGACGCCGACGGCTATTTCTGGGTGATGGGCCGGGTCGATGACGTGATCAACGTCTCCGGCCACCGGCTGGGCACGATGGAGATCGAATCGGCCCTGGTGAGCCACCCCTCGGTGGCGGAGGCGGCCGTGGTGGGCCGGCCCGACGAGCTCAAGGGGGAGGGGATCGTCGCCTTCGTCACCCTGGATGTGGGGGTGGACGGCGATGCGGCCCTGGAGGCCGAGCTGCGCCGCCACGTGGGGCTGGAGATCGGTCCGATCGCCCGGCCGGACGTGATCCGCTTCACCGATGCCCTGCCCAAGACCCGCAGCGGCAAGATCATGCGCCGCATCCTGCGGTCCCTGGCGGCGGGGGAGGACGTCAGCGGCGACACCTCCACCCTGGAGGACCGTTCGGTGCTCGATGCCCTGAGGGTGTGAGCGCCCTGGCCTGGCCGGGTGGCCTCAGGCCGTCCCGGACCAGGCGCTGATCTGCTCCGCCAGCCGCTCCATGGACCGCTGGCGGGCCGGATCATCGGCCCACTCCCCCAGGAACTGCTTGCGCAGGCCGCCGCTGGCCGGGGTGAGGTGGTCCCCCGGCAGCTCCAGCAGGGTGGAGGCATCACCGGCCCTGGCCTGCAGCACGCCGATCAGGCGGCCGCTCTGGTCGATGGTGTCGCGGCTGAAGCGCACCACCAGGTTGCGGGGCTGGCTGTAGCTGCTGCCGATCTGCCGCAGGGTGTCCTCCGGGGAGGGGCTGAACTCGCTGCGGAAGCGGAACTGCTGGCCCAGCTCCGCCAGGAAGGGGATCGACCGCTCGGCCGAGAAGTTGTTGAAGCTGAGCGCCACCAGGCCATCGCAGCGGCGGCCGCCGTCGGGGGCGAGCAGATGCAGCTTGCAACCGAGGCTGTGGCCCAGCCGGATCAGGGGGGAGGCGGCCCCGTCGGGGGCCAGCGGCTCCAGCTCCCGTTCCCGCTGCTGGCGGAACAGCCGCCAGGCGGCGTTGGCCTGGGCCTGGTGGTCGAAGCCGGGCACGTAGCTCCAGGCGTGGATGCGCCAGCCCCGGGCTGCAAGGGCCTCGAGACAGCGGCGGTAGCTCAGCTGGGGGGAGGCCGCCAGGTAGCTGCCGCCGATGAACTCGATCAGCCCCCGGGGCCGGCCCGTGGGCTCCAGCCGCCAGAGCTCCCCCTGCTGTCGCCACGCCGTCATCGTCCTCTCCCCCCGTGCTGGATCGCGAGCGGCCTCAGGAGGCCTGGAGGCCGCGCAGGGCGTCGAGGGCCTCGCGCCGGTGAGCCGGCCCGTCCAGCAGGTTGTTGAACACGTGGCGGATCACCCCCGTCCCGTCGATGACGTAGGTGACCCGGCCCGGCAGCAGCCCCAGCACGCTGGGCACACCGAAGGCCTTGCGCAGCCGGTTGCCCCCATCCACCAGCAGCGGGAAGGGCAGCCGGTGGCGGTTGGCGAAGCGCCGGTGGCTGGCGGCATCGTCGCCGCTGACGCCCCACACCTCGGCCCCGAGCGCCTGCAGGTCGGCGTAGCTGTCCCGGAAGGCGCAGGCCTCCATCGTGCAGCCGGGGGTCTCGTCCTTGGGATAGAAGAACAGCACCAGGGCCTTGCCCTCCAGCCGGTCGCTGCGGCGTTCGCTGCCGTCCTGGTCGGGGAGGGCGATCAGGGGGGCGGTGTCGCCGGGGGCGAGGGCTGGGGCCACGGAGCGGGGGACGCAGGCAGGATCCGCCAACCCTAGGAAGCCGGCACCGGCGAGGACGGGCACGGGGTCGGGGGGATGGGGGCGATGGGACCTTGCCCGGCTTGCGACCATGGATCAGCGAGCGCATGACGCCGATGCAGGAGCAACCCGGTCTCTGGCAGCAGAACGACCTGCTGGGCCTGGCCGCCCCGGAGCCCGCAGCTGCCCCTGCGCCCGCGGCTGCCCCGGTGCCGCCCCCCGGGCCTCCGCCAGCCCCATCGGCTTCCCAGGCCCCCCAGGTCCCCATCGAACCGCCTCGCCCGGTGCCCATCTCCCTTCCCGCCTGCGCAGGCCGTCCCCAGCGGGCCCTGCCGCGGGGGCCCGAGACCCTGCTGATCCTGGACACGGAGACCACCGGCCTCTCCACCCTCCAGGGGCAGTGCATCGAAGTGGGGGCGATCCTGTTCCACGTGCCCCACAGGGCGGTGCTCTCCCAGGTGTCCTTCCTGCTGCCCTGCCCGGCCAACGCCGCCGAGGCCATCAACGGCATTCCCGCCGCCGTGACCCGGCTGGAGCAGCCCCGGCAGGAGGCCCTGGACTGTTTCCTGGCGATGGTTGCCGCCTGTGACGCCCTGGTGGCCCACAACGCCGCCTTCGATCGCCAGTGGTTCGGTCTGGGGCCCCTGCCGTCCCTGGATCGCCCCTGGATCTGCTCGATGGAGGACATCCGCTGGCCGGCCGAGCGCCAGCTGCGCAGTGCCCCCTCGGTCCGTGATCTGGCCCTGGCCTACGGGGTGCCGGTGTGGGCCGCCCACCGGGCCCTCACCGACTGCATCTACCTGGCCCAGGTGTTCGAGCGCTGCGGCGACCTGGAGGCGCTGCTGCTGACCGCCCTGGAGCCCCGCAGCCTTTACCGGGCGGACCTTCCCTACGCCGAGCGCCACCGGGCCAGGGAGGCCGGTTTCCGCTGGAACGAGGCGGTGCCGCGGGCCTGGAGCCGCCGGTTGAGCCGGCGCGAAGCGGAGGCGCTGCCCTTCCCCGTCCAACTGGTGGCGGACCCGATCGCCGCCGAGGGGCTGGCCCACAGCGCCTGAGGCCGGCGGCCGTTCGGCCGGGAATCTTCCGTTTTTGTTTCGATGCTTGAAGCAGAACCGGGGATCCTGGGCGCTCCAGCCCAGCCTCCCCACCCTTGGAGTGTTCTTCGGCGTCGGAGTCATGGTCACCCGGCCGCCGATCGGCTCCGTGGATGGCGTTGACCCCGCCCAGCAGAGTGTGCGCCGCTGGCAGACGGCCCGCACGTGGGCCCGGCTGATCCGGGAGGCGGAAGCCCTCTGGCGGGTCGATGTGCGGGCCCTGCGTCGGCTGGCCTCCCAGGAGCTGTTCCAGCTGGTCCAGGAGGTGCCCCCCCGGCTGCGGCGCCGGGTCAACCTCTGGCTGGTGCGCTTCAACGTGGTCACCCGCCTGCGCTGAGGCCCGGCGAGGCCCCGGGACACTGGAGATGGGCAAAAAAAATCAGCTGACAGGATCAGCTGACGGGAAGGAAAACCACCGGTGTTCGCGGGAGGCGAACGTTCGGAGGACCGGCTGAATCGGAGCGGCGGGATTTGAACCCACGACCCCCACTACCCCAAAGTGGTGCGCTACCAAGCTGCGCTACGCCCCGGCGGAATGAAGCTATCACAGCGTCCTGGGGGTCCCGCGCCGCCTGGAGAGCCGTCGCATCAGGCGGTTCGTGAGCCGCTGGCGACCCATGGTGGTGTACCCCCGCAGGCGCTCGCGACGGGCCAGCAGCCGCAGTTCCGCCAGCCCCATCGAGGCCAGCTGCAGTTCCGGGAGCCGCTGCCAGGCCATCGACGGCAGGGGCAGCTCGGAGCCTTCACGCCCCTCCGGGAAGCCCTTCAGGGCCCCACCGGCCATCCACTCGGGCACCAGGACGAACAGCACCGCCAGCAGCCCGTAGAGCTCCACCAGCCCCCTGGGCAGCGGATGCAACTGGCGCTTCGGCTGCTCCTGCTCCTCGGCGGGGTCTCTCACGAAAGGAAGGCCGGCGCCGGGGCTCCCGGCAGCAGGGCACTGGGGCCCCCCTGGCGCCACTGCAGCGGAGGCTCGCCGGAGGGGTTCAGGCGCACGGTCCAGAAGGCCAGGGCGAAACAGATCCCCACCGCGGCGATCAGGGCCACGATCACGACCCGATCGGAGAGGGGCTTCATACCTGTTCGCTGCGTACGCAGACCCGTTTGGTGGGCAGCTGCTCGAGGGTGAGTTCATCGCCCCGCAGGATCACCCGCAGGGACTCGTTCTGGTAGCGCAGGCCCGGCGCGTCGGACGCCTCCCGGAACAGGGTGGCGCGGGTGCGGCCGGCGATCAGGGACGCCTGGGACGCGTTGCGCTCCAGGACCACCGAGAAACGGTCACCGCAGAGGAACCGTTCGCGGATGTCGTAGTTCTCCCACCACGGGGACTGCATCGCCAGCAGCGGCAGGAGTCCGAGCGCGAGCAGCGGGGGGGCGGCCATGGCGGAACCGGTCAGGCGAGGGCGATCGGCGCATTGTCGCCGCGAAGGACGCAATGGGGGATGGCCCAGTCATAGCTTTCCCACACGCGGGCGGGAAGGAGGTAGGTGGCACCGGGGAAGTCGCCCAGGGGAATCCCGGTGGGCTGGGCGGAGCAGTAGGGCCGGCTGCCGGGCTTGGCCAGGTACTGCTGGTGGTAAGGCTCGGCGAAGTGGAAGCGCTGGCCGCTGGCGATCTCCGTGGTGATGGTGCCTCCGCCGGCGGCCGCGAGGGCGGCCTGGTAAGCACCGCGGCTGGCTTCGGCCAGGGCGAGCAGTGCCGGGTCGTCGACGTAGATGGCCGAGCGGTACTGGCTGCCCCGGTCGTTGCCCTGGCGGTTGCCCTGGGTGGGGTCGTGGCACTCCCAGAACAGCTTCAGCAGGTCGGCGAAGGAGACCCGGGCGGTGTCCCAGACCACCCGCACCACCTCGGCGTGGCCGCTGCGGCCGCTGCAGACCTGCTCGTAGGTGGGGGAGGCGAGCTGGCCGCCCGCATATCCCACGGCGGTGCTGACCACCCCGGGAAGCCGCCAGAAGCCCTTTTCCGCCCCCCAGAAGCAGCCGCAGCCGAACTGGGCCTCCGCCTGGCCCGCCGCCGGCGGGGCCGTCAGGGGGGTGCCGAGAACCGCATGCAGGCTGCCGCTGCCGGCTGGGCTGGTGTCGCTCGCAGGGCTGCTGAAGAGGCCGAACAAGGGGGTTTTTGCGGGGAAACCAGCCTAGGCAGCGCCCTGCTGGTCCTGCTGCGGCACCAGGGCGATGTGGTTCAGCAGGGTGGTGATGAAGGCGAACAGCAGGAAGGGCAGCGACAGCACCAGGATCAGCCCCACCCCCACCAGGGCGAACAGGGGCCGGCTCGCCCCCATCAGGGCCAGACCCGCCGCCAGGCTCACGAAGATAACCGCCATCCAGACCAACACCTGGCCGTAGATGTCACCGAAGGTCAGGGTGCAGCGGATGTTGTAAGGCTGCTGGCTGAGGAACGACGGGGTGGGGGCCATGGGGACGGCGTGGCAGGCGTTGGGGAAACCACGGCGTTTCCAGATAAGCCCAGCCGGCGCCCTGGATGCGGGCTGCTCAACAACTGTTAGAAACCGCCTCAGGCGGCCTGGAGCTGGCGGACGGCCTCCTCCCGGTCCCACAGCCGGCGGTAGGTGCCCTCCTGCTGCAGCAGGTCGTTGTGGTGGCCTTCCTGCACCAGGTGGCCCGCCTCCAGCACCAGGATCCGGTCGCAGGCCGCCGCCGCCGAGAGCTGGTGGCTGATCATCACCACCGTGCGCCGCTGCTCCTCGCGCACAGAGCGCAGGATGCCCGCGGCGGTGGTGTTGTCGACGCTGGCCAGGGCGTCGTCGAGCACCAGCAGGGGGGCGTCCACCAGCAGGGCCCGCCCCAGGGCGGTGCGTTGGCGCTGACCGCCGCTGAGGGTGATGCCCCGCTCCCCCACCAGGGTGCGGTAGCCGTCGGGGAAGCCCTTGATGTCCCCCTCCAGGCGGGCCTGACGGGCGGCCTCCTCGACCCGGTCCATGCCGGCCTCCGGGTCGCCGTAGCGCAGGTTGTCGGCCAGGCTGGCGGTGAACAGGTAACCCTCCTGGGGAACCAGGGCCACCTGCCGGCGCAGGTCGCTCAGCCGCAGCCGCGTCACGTCGACGCCGTCGAGGAAGAGCTGGTCGGGCGGCACCTCCACCATCCGCCCCAGGGCCCGGGCCAGGGTGGTCTTGCCGCAGCCCACCGGACCCACCACCGCCACCAGCTCCCCCGGGTGGATCGTGAAGCTGAGGTTCTCGAGGGACGGTTGCCCCGCCCCCGGGTAGCGGACCGTGAGCCCCCGGGCCAAGACGGCCCCGAGCGCCGGCCGGGCCGGGGGCAGGGGATCGGCGGGGGAGACGATGGCGGGGGGATGGCTGAGCAGGGATTCCACCCGCTCCAGGCTCACCTGACCGGTCTGGAAGGTGTTGAGGGTGAATCCCAGCAGGGCCGTCGGGAAGACCAGGCGCTCCACGAACAGGATCAGGGCCACCAGATCGCCGATGCTGAGCCGACCGCTCTCCAGCTGGCCGCTGCCCAGGGCCAGCAGCAGCAGCAGGCTCAGGGAGGCGATTCCCTCCAGCATCGGGAACAGGGTGCTGCGGGTGCGCGCCAGGGAAAGCTGGGCGTCCAGGTACACCTTGTTGAGGTCGGCGAAGGCCTTCTCCTCGGTGGCCTCCTGGCCGTAGATCTTGATGGCGCCGATGCCGCTGAGGTCCTCCTGGACCAGGTCACTGAGGTTGGCCAGCACCTCCTGCTGGCGCCGCTGCTGCTTCATCATCCGGCCGCCGAACAGGCGCACCACCATCAGCATGCCGGGATAGAGGGAGACCGCCGCCAGGCTCAGCAGCGGATCGATCGCCAGCATCGCCGGCAGGGTGAGGGCATAGGCCAGCACCGTGTTGGTGAGGCTGAGCAGGGCGAAGCCCAGCAGCCGCCGGATGTTCTCCACATCACTGGTGGCCCGGCTGATCACCTCGCCGCTGCCGGTGGTCTGCACCCAGCCCGGGTCCTGGGTGAGCACGTGGTCGAAGATCCGCTCCTTGAGGCTCGCCTCCACCTGGCGGCCCACTCCGAACACCAGCATCCGGGAATAGAGCCGGGTGGCCCCCATCACCGTGGCCATCACGATGATCAGTCCGGCCACGCCGAGCACGTCCGCCAGCACGAAGCCGGGCTTGAGCTCGTTGATCGACTGCCGCACCACCAGCGGAATCGCCACCCCCAGCAGGTTCACCACCACCAGGGCGGCGGCCCCCACCAGCACCGTGCGTCTGTGGGGCCGGAGGTACCGCCCGATCAGATCCAGCCGCAGGGCAGCCATGCAGGAAGGCGGGGCAAGGGGGTCCCTAACCTAGGCATCACTCCCCTGGCCCCCGGGCCGCCCGGGCCATGGACGACCAGAACCATCCCCTCCATGCCATCGACCGGGAGACAGTCGACCGGCTGCTGGCGGTGGAGCGGCCTGAGGACGGCCACCTGGTGGATGCGGCCCGGCTGCAGATGCGCTACGCGGGCTTCCCCGGAGCCGCCGACATCCGCGACGACCTCGAGCGGGTCCTGCGGCTCTGGGGTCTGGAGGTCGGCGCGCTCCACGCCCGCACCCGGGCCATCTGGGCGGCAGGCTTCCGGCCCGGTGCCGCACCGGTGGCCGAAGCGGTGGGCTCGGGCTTCGACACCGCCTCCGACGACGCCGGCTGAGGGGCGGCGGCGGGACGGTTGGACCCCGTTGGTCAGAACGGCCCACTTCGGGCGATAGTGGGGGCGTCCCCATCACCCGGCCCGGCGTGCTCTGCACCCGGGCTTTTTTCTTGCGCTCCTGTCCCCCGTTCCTGTCGCTGGCCGGACTCCCGTAAGTTGCCGCTGATGCTTCAGCGTTCGGTGATGTCCGCCTCCCCCACCTGGCCCCAGCTGCTGGAGCAGCTCCTCAACGGCCGGGATCTCCAGGCCGACCAGGCCGCCGCCCTGATGCGGGGCTGGCTGGACGGGAGCATCGATCCGGTGCTCACCGGAGGCCTGCTGGCCGCCCTGCGGGCCAAGGGCACCAGCGGCGAGGAACTGGCGGCGATGGCCGCCGTCCTGCGGGAGGCCTGCCCCCTGCCGGGCGAGCGGCCGCCCCTGGAGCTGATTGACACCTGCGGCACGGGCGGGGCCGGGGCCGACAGCTTCAACATCTCCACCGCCGTGGCCTTCACGGCGGCCGCCTGCGGTGCCCATGTGGCCAAGCACGGCAACCGCAGCGCCAGTGGCCGGGTCGGTTCGGCCGACGTGCTCGAGGCCCTGGGCCTCGACCTGGGGGCTCCCCTGGCCACGGTGGTGGAGGCCCTGCCGCGCACCGGCGTCACCTTCCTGTTCGCCCCGGGCTGGCATCCCGCCCTGGTGGGCATGGCCCCCCTGCGCCGCACCCTCGGTGTGCGCACCGTGTTCAATCTGCTCGGACCGCTGGTCAATCCCCTGACGCCCGAGGCCCAGGTGCTCGGGGTGGCCCGCCCCGACCTGCTCGATCCGATGGCCGACGCCCTGCGCCGGCTCGGCCAGCGGCGGGCCGTCGTCGTCCACGGCCACGGCGGCCTCGATGAGGCCACCCTCTCGGGTCCCAGCGAGCTGCGCCTGCTGGAGGACGGTGAGGTGCGCAGCGACTGGCTCGACCCCGCGGCGCTGGGGCTGGCCCCGGCGGATCTGGAGGCCCTCAGGGGCGGGGATGTGGCCGCCAACCGCGCCATCCTCGAGGCGGTCCTGCAGGGCGGCGGCACCCGGGCTCAGGCCGATGTGGTGGCCCTGAACGCCGCCCTGGTGCTCTGGGCCGCCGGGCTGGAGCCGTCCATCGCCGCGGGTCTGGAACGGGCCCGCCAGGCCCTGGGCGACGGCAGCGCCTGGGCCAGGCTGGAGGCGCTGCGCGGCGCCCTGGCGGGTTCTGAAGGATGATCGGGATTCCTGCCGACGCCCCCCTGGACACCCCACAGGCGGCCCCCGAGACCCCCCGCAGCGACGGCGACACGCCGGCCGTGCTCGTTCTGGCCGATGGCACCGTGCTGCGGGGGTTGGCCTGCGGCGCCCGCGGCAGCGTCTGCGGCGAGGTGGTCTTCAACACCGGCATGACCGGCTACCAGGAGGTGCTCACCGATCCGAGCTACGCCGGCCAGCTGATCACCTTCACCTACCCGGAACTCGGCAACACCGGCGTCAACGGCGAGGACCTGGAGGCCGACCACGCCCACGCCCGCGGCTGCATCCTGCGCCAGCTCGCCCCCACGCCCAGCAGCTGGCGCTGCCAGGAGACCCTCGACCACTGGCTGGTCCGCCAGGGGGTGGTGGGCATCCGTGGCGTCGACACCCGGGCCCTGGTGCGCCACCTGCGGGAAGGCGGCGCCCTCAACGGCGCCATCGCCAGCGACGGCACCGACCCAGCCGCGCTGCTGCAGCGGGTGCGGGCCGCCCCCTCGATGGACGGACTCAACCTGGCCGCCCAGGTGAGCACCCGGGAGCCCTACACCTGGGACCGCAGCTGCGCGGCCGCCTTCGACGCCAGGTTCCAGGCCTCTCCCGACCGTCCCTACCGGGTGGTGGCGATTGATTTCGGCATCAAGCGCGCCATCCTCGAGCGCCTGGTGGCCCATGGCTGTGCGGTCACCGTGCTGCCGGCGGACGCCACCCTGGAGCAGGTTCTGGCCCTGGAGCCGGAGGGGGTGTTCCTCTCCAACGGACCCGGTGATCCGGCCGCCGTGGCCGAGGGCATCGCCCTGGCCAGGGACCTGCTGCTGCAGCCCCAGCTGCCCGTCTTCGGCATCTGCCTGGGTCACCAGATCCTCGGCCTGGCCCTGGGGGGCCGCAGCTTCAAGCTCGGCTACGGCCACCGCGGCCTCAACCACCCCTGCGGCTCGCCCGGTTCGGTGGAGATCACCAGCCAGAACCACGGCTTCGCCCTCGATGCGGCCTCCCTTCCGGCCGAGCGGGTGCGGATCACCCACCTCAACCTCAACGACCGCACCGTGGCGGCCCTGGCCCTGCGCCACCAGCCCGTCTTCGGTGTCCAGTACCACCCGGAGGCCAGCCCCGGTCCCCACGACGCCGACCACCACTTCGCCCGGTTCGTGGCGTTGATGGCGGAACGTCGCTGAATCGGCACGTTTCGTTGCGGTTCCCGCATTCTGGATCGGGGTCTCTACAGTTCGGCGCGTTCAACTCCTTGAGGACTGGGGCCATCACCGACCTGCAGCGACTGACCGTCTCCCTGAGAGGGGGCAGCGAACGGCGGGATGCGTGCCTGCTGTTCAGTTTCACGGGGCAGCTGGACGCCTATTCCGACAAGCAGTTCACCGAATTCATCACGGACCGCCACAAGGGAGAGACCCTCCCGGTGGTCATCGACCTGAGCCGGATCGATTTCATCGACTCCTCCGGACTCGGCGCCCTGGTGCAGCTGGCCAAACTGTTCAACGACAGCTCCCGCCAGTTCATCGTCGTCGGCAACGCCCGGGTCGTCCAGACGGTCAAGCTGGTGCGCCTGGAAGCCTTCCTGCACCTGCAACCCGATCTGGAGTCCGCCCTTGGCAGCCTCGCCCCCGCCTGAGGGGCCCGGCCACTGGATGGCCTCCGTGCCCCCCCAGGCACCATCCACGGAACTCGCCACGGCCCAGCTGGCCTGGCTGGGGGATGCGGTCTGGGAACTGCACCAACGGCTGCGCCACTGCCGCCAGCCGGCCCGGGCCGCCGATCTGCACCGGGCGGTGGTGGCCGAGGTCCAGGCCGAAGCCCAGGCCGAGGCCCTGCAGCGACTGGATCCCCTGCTCAGCGACGCGGAGCGCCGCCTGGTCCTGCGCGGTCGCAACCAGGCCGGCCGGGGTCCCCGCCGCGGCGCGCCCCAGGCCTATGGGCAGGCCACGGGATTTGAGACGATGCTGGGATGGCTTTTTCTGCAGGACCCCAGACGGCTGGCTGAGCTGCTGGACCATCTCGAGAAGACCGAACCCCGTTCCCCATCCGCCAGCCCATGAGTCCCTCCCCTGACCGCCGCGGCGACCGTCGCCCCGACCGTCGTCCTGACCGCCGCTCCGACCCCGGCGCTGACCGGACCCCCCGGCGTCTCGGCTCCGGTGCCGGCGGGCGCCCCGTCAGCCGCGGTTCCGGCTCCGCCCGCCCCCGCCGCCCCGGAGAGGGCTACAGCCGTGACAGGCCCACCTTCGATCGGGACCGTGGCGTTGAGAGGGGCGGTGAGCGGGGTGGCGAGCGCTCAGGTGCCCCCGATCGAGCCGGCGGCAGCCCCTATGGCCGTCGACCCTTTGAGGGCCGCCCCGGCGCCGATCGCCCCGACGACTCCCGCGGCGGCGGCGGCCGGCCGACCCGCGATCGGCGCCCTGGGGACCGCTTCGTCCCCGCCCGCCCCTCCTTCGGCCGCCCCGTCCCCGGCCGCTCCGGCGCCGGACGCCCGACCAGCGGCCGTCCCATCCCGTCGCGGACGGGGCCGGCCCGCCGCGGCCCGGCCCTGTTCCGGGACGCTGACCGCGCCCCGCGCCCCTTCCAGGGCCGCAGCGGCCCCGAGCGGCCGGAGTCCGACGGCTCCGATGTCGATTTCCGTGGCGCGGCGGAGGCCTTCGCCGCCTCCGCCCCCACCGACCTGATCTGGGGCCGTCACACCACCCAGGCCTCCCTGGAGAGCGGCCGGCCGATCCACCGGGTGTGGTGCACGCCCGAGATGCGCTTCAACCCCCGGTTCCTGCAGCTGCTTCGGGATGCCAAGGCCTCCGGCGTGCTGGTGGAGGAGGTGACCTGGGCGCGCCTGGGCCAGCTCACCGGGGGGGCCGTGCATCAGGGCATCGTGCTGCAGCCCGCCGCCGCCGAGACCCTCGACCTGACCAGCCTGATCGAAGGCTGCCGCAGCATCGGTGAAGCGCCCCTGCTGATCGCGGTGGACGGCCTCACCGATCCCCACAACCTCGGCGCCATCGTCCGCAGCGCCGAAGCCCTGGGGGCCCATGGCATGGTCCTGCCCCAGCGACGCAATGCCGGCCTGACCGGCTCGGTGGCGAAGGTGGCGGCCGGCGCCCTCGAGCACCTGCCGGTGGCGCGGGTGGTGAACCTCAACCGCTCCCTCGACACCCTCAAGCAGGAGGGCTATCGGGTGGTAGGTCTGGCCGAGGAGGGCACGGTCAGCCTGGAGGAGGTGGACCTGGAGGGTCCCCTGGTGGTGGTCACCGGTTCGGAGGGGGACGGCCTGTCGCTGCTCACCCGCCGCTCCTGCGACCAGCTGGTGCGCATTCCCCTGCGGGGCGCCACTCCGAGCCTCAATGCCTCCGTGGCCACGGCGCTGCTGCTCTACGAAGTCGCTCGGCGCGGCTGGATGCGGGGCCTGACGGGCACCGCCCCCGCCCCCAGGATCGTGCGGCCCTCGATGCCGGCGCCCCCCGACCCCGAGCCGGAGACCCGGCCCGAAGCTGTGGTGCTGCCGGAGACGGAGGCCATGCCGGACGTGGAGGGTGCCCCGGACGCGGAGGTCATGGCCGAACTGGATGCCCCGTTCCTGGACGAAGCAGCGGCTGAGGAGCTCGACGAGGAGCTCGACGAGGAGCTCGATGGTGACAACGGCCCTGCCTGGAGCCACCAGGAGGCTCAGGCCGAACCGGTAGCCACCGAGCTGGCCGAATCGGTAGCCACCGAGTCGGCCGAACCGACCGCCGCCGAACCCGACCCGGAAGACCTCCCGGTGATGCCGGAAGCGTCGCCTGCGCCGCTCGCCGAGCCCCAGGCGAACCCCCTGGAGCCCTTGCCCTATCTGCCATCGGCCCAGCCGGGCTTCGACGGTGACATCCGCCTCTGATGGCACCGGAGGGGGCGGCCCAGCCGCCCCCCAGAATGGCCACCTCGCCTCCCCCTCCCCTTCATGAACCCACTGCTCTGGCCCACGCGCGGCATCGCCAATGGGTTGGGCCTGGCCTGGTGGGCGCGGGTGGAGACCCACTCCCCCGACGCGGTGTACTGGTTCGGGCCCTTCGTGCGTCGGCGGACGCTGGAGCAGGCGCTGCCCGCCTTCCTGGACGACCTTCGGGCGGAGTCACCGGCCTCCCTGGAGCACCAGTGCCTGCGCACCGGTCGCAGCGAGCCGTTCACCGAATTTTCCGATCTGGCCGGCTGATTCTGGCCGACTGATAGCGTCCATCGCAGCTGGCTAGCGGTTGGATGGGCATCGCCGAATGGCGGGAGCAGCTTCAGCGGGGCGAGGTGTCGGCCCGGGAGCTCACGGATCGCCACCTGGCGCGCATCGCGGCGGTGGATCCCACCGTGCATGCCTTTCTGGAGGTCACCGCCGAGCGGGCGCGGGCCGATGCCGATCGCATCGATGCGGCACGGGCGGCCGGTGAGCCCCTGCCCCCCCTGGCCGGCATTCCCCTGGCCATCAAGGACAACCTCTGCACCAAGGGGATCCGCACGACCTGCTCCAGCCGCATGCTGGAGAACTTCGTTCCCCCCTACGAATCCACGGTGACCGAGCGGCTCTGGCGGGCCGGTGCGGTGCTCCTGGGCAAGACCAACCTCGACGAGTTCGCCATGGGCAGCTCCACCGAGACCTCGGCCTTCGGTGCCAGCCGCAACCCCTGGAATCCGGATCGGGTGCCCGGCGGCAGCTCCGGCGGCAGTGCGGCCGCCGTGGCCGCCGGTGAATGCATCGGTTCGCTGGGCTCCGACACCGGCGGTTCGATCCGCCAGCCCGCCAGCTTCTGCGGGGTGGTGGGCCTCAAGCCCACCTACGGCCGGGTGAGCCGCTGGGGACTGGTGGCCTTCGCCTCCTCCCTCGACCAGGTGGGCCCGTTCAGCAGCAGCGTGGCCGATGCCGCCGAGCTGCTGCAGGTGATCGCCGGGGAGGACCCGCGCGATGCCACCTGTCTGCGGGCGCCGGTTCCCGATTACGGCGCCGACCTGGCGAAGCCCATCAAGGGCCTGCGGGTGGGGCTGATCCGTGAGTGCTTCGACCAGGAGGGGCTGGACCCTGCTGTGAAGGCCTCGGTGCTGGCGGCCGCCGCCCAGCTGGAGGCCCTGGGCTGTGAGCTGGTGGATGTGAGCTGCCCCCGTTTCAACGACGGCATCGCCACCTACTACGTGATCGCCCCCTCGGAGGCGTCCGCCAACCTGGCCCGCTACGACGGCGTCAAGTACGGCTTCCGGGCCGCTCCCGGCGAGCCCGGCAGCGATGGGCTGGCGGCGATGACCGCCCGCAGCCGGGCCGAGGGCTTCGGCGAGGAGGTGCAGCGGCGCATCCTGATCGGCACCTATGCCCTCTCCGCCGGCTACGTGGATGCTTACTACCGCAAGGCCCAGCAGGTGCGCACCCTCATCCGTCGCGATTTCGACCGCGCCTTCGAGACCGTCGACGTGCTGCTGACCCCCACCTCGCCCACCACCGCCTTCCCCAGCGGCGCCCACGCCGGCGATCCCCTGGCCATGTACCTGGCCGATCTGCTCACCATCCCCGCCAACCTGGCCGGCCTGCCGGCCATCAGCGTGCCCTGCGGCTTCGACGCCCAGGGCCTGCCGATCGGCCTGCAGCTGATCACCGGCGTGCTGGAGGAGCCCAAGCTGCTGCGGGTGGCCCATCAGTACGAGCAGGCGGCCCGGGTGATGGACGCCCGGCCCGCGGCGGCGCTGGTGGCCTGAGCGGGAGGCAGCATCCCCACCCTGCTGGATGGGCCAGGGGACGCGACCGTAAGGTTGCTGTCTTGATCGGGTGTCGCCGGCGATGAACCCGGACGAAGCGGCGATCCGCAACGTGCTGGATCGGTGGGCCGAGGCCACCCGCGAAGGTCGGCAGGACGACGTTCTCGCCCATCATCAGGACGATCTGGTGATCTTCGATGTCCTGTCGCCGCTGCGGTACACCTCGGCGGCGCAATACCGGGACAGCTGGGAGTCCTGGCAGCCGGACGCCCTGGGCCCCCTGACCTTCGCGTTGCAGGATCTCGCTGTCGAGGCGGGAGCTGATGTGGGTTATGCCTTTGGTCTGCTCCAATGCGGGGGGACACTCCCGGACGGACAGACGTTCAGCGATACCGTCCGCATCACGTTCTGCCTGCGCAAGGGTGATGGGCAATGGAAGGTTGCCCACCAGCACGTCTCCAAACCGATCGAAAGAGGCTGATTGATCGTGCGAGCCGCCATCGAGATCCAGAGGAAGCGCTGCCTGGCCGTCCTGCTGGTCCTGTTCACCGCAGCCTCGCCTGTCCGGGCTGATCAGGACAATGTCCGCTGTCTGCGATCCATCGGGGTGGAGCCTCTTCAGAGACTTCAGTTCGGCCTTCGAGCCAACAGTGATTCCAGCGCCTACGCCCTCTACCAGGGGAGTCCCGGCCCCATCCCCCTGAAACTGTTGAAGGTGACCGAGCTCAGGCGGGTCGAAGGGGGAAGGCCATCGGAGTTCGAGACGCAGTGGATGGAAGTGACGGCCCCGGCTTCCGCAGGGCGCTTTGTCTACACCAACCAAGGCGCCCTGATCGATGATTTCCATTACATCGACAACGATGGAAGGATCGTCAGATTCGTCGATGATGCCGATGTCCTGGAGGTCGGCCGCTGCAGCTGGGCACCGCCCTAGGCCGTCCATGGCGAGCTGATTCCGCCGGGGCACCAGATCTGGTGTTTCCCCCGGTAAGGTGGGCACCTCATGTGGTGGCGCTGCCCGCCGACGCCGTGGCCTTCGTTCCGCTCCACAACCACAGCGACTACAGCCTGCTGGACGGGGCCTCCCAGCTGCCGGCGATGGTGCAGCGGGCCGTGGAGCTGGGCATGCCGGCCCTGGCCCTCACCGACCACGGGGTGATGTACGGCGCCATCGAGCTGCTGAAGCTCTGCACCAAGGCGGGCATCAAGCCGATCATCGGCAATGAGATGTACGTCATCAACGGCTCGATCGAGGATCCGCAGCCGAAGAAGGAGCGTCGCTACCACCTGGTGGTGCTTGCCAAGAATGCCGTCGGCTACCGCAACCTGGTCAAGCTCACCAGCATCAGCCACCTGCGCGGCATGCGTGGCCGGGGGATCTTCTCGCGGGCCTGCATCGATAAAGCCCTGCTGCGCCAGTACAGCGAAGGGCTGATGGTGGCCACCGCCTGTCTGGGCGGTGAGATTCCCCAGGCGATCCTGCGCGGTCGCCCGGAGGTGGCCCGGGAGGTGGCGAGCTGGTACCGGGAGGTGTTCGGTGACGACTTCTACCTGGAGATCCAGGACCACGGCGGCCTCGAGGACCGCATCGTCAACGTCGAGATGGCCCGGATCAGCGCCGAGCTGGGCATCCCCCTGATCGCCACCAACGACGCCCACTACCTCACCAGCAACGACGTCGAGGCCCACGACGCCCTGCTGTGCGTGCTCACCGGCAAGCTGATCAGTGACGAGAAGCGCCTGCGCTACACCGGCACCGAATACATCAAGAGCGAGGCGGAGATGGCCCGGCTCTTCGGCGACCACCTCGAGCCGGAGGTGATTGCCGACGCCATCGCCACCACCGCCCGGGTGGCCGAAAAGGTGGAGGACTACGACATCCTGGGGCGCTACCAGATGCCCCGCTTCCCGATCCCCGAGGGCCACACCGCCGTCAGCTATCTCAGTGAGGTGGCCCACCAGGGCCTGCGGGACCGGCTGGGGATCGCTGCCGATGCCGCCATCGATCCGGCCTACGGGGAGCGGCTGGCGTTCGAGCTGCAGGTGATGGAGCAGATGGGCTTCCCCACCTACTTCCTGGTGGTGTGGGACTACATCCGCTTCGCCCGCGAGAACGGCATCCCGGTGGGGCCGGGCCGGGGTTCGGCCGCCGGTTCGCTGGTGGCCTATTCCCTCGGCATCACCAACATCGATCCGGTGGAGCACGGCCTGCTCTTCGAGCGCTTCCTCAACCCGGAACGCAAGTCGATGCCTGACATCGACACCGATTTCTGCATCGAGCGCCGCGGTGAGGTGATCGAGTACGTGACACAGCGCTACGGCGAGGACAAGGTCGCCCAGATCATCACCTTCAACCGGATGACCTCCAAGGCGGTGCTGAAGGACGTGGCCCGGGTGCTCGACATCCCCTACGGCGAAGCCGACCGGCTGGCCAAGCTGATTCCCGTGGCCCGGGGCAAGCCCGCCAAGCTCGCCGAGATGATCGGCGCCGAGTCGCCGGTGCCGGAGTTCCGCGAGAAGTACGAAAACGATCCCAAGGTGCGCCACTGGGTCGACCTGGCCCGCCGCATCGAGGGCACCAACAAGACCTTCGGCGTCCATGCCGCCGGCGTGGTGATCGCCGCCGAACCCCTCGACGAACTGGTGCCCCTGCAGCGCAACAACGACGGCCAGGTGATCACCCAGTACTTCATGGAGGACGTCGAGGCGATGGGCCTGCTGAAGATGGACTTCCTGGGCCTCAAGAACCTCACCATGATCGAGAAGACGATCGAGCTGGTGGCCCAGGCCGAGGGGGAACGGCTCGACCCCGATGCCCTGCCGGCCAACGATCCGGGCACCTACGCCCTGCTGGCCCGGGGCGATCTGGAGGGCATCTTCCAGCTCGAATCCAGCGGCATGCGCCAGATCGTCCGCGATCTCAAGCCTTCCTCCCTGGAGGACATCTCCTCGATCCTGGCCCTTTACCGGCCGGGCCCCCTCGATGCGGGCCTGATCCCCAAGTTCATCAACCGCAAGCATGGCCGCGAGGCCATCGATGTGGCCCACGCCAAGCTGGAGCCGATCCTCAAGGAGACCTACGGGATCATGGTCTACCAGGAGCAGATCATGCGGATCGCCCAGGATCTGGCGGGCTATTCCCTCGGTGAGGCCGACCTGCTGCGGCGGGCGATGGGCAAGAAGAAGGTGTCGGAGATGCAGAAGCACCGCCACCAGTTCGTCACCGGCGCCAGCGAACGGGGTGTGGAGGCCGCCATCGCCGACGCGCTGTTCGACCAGATGGTGCTGTTCGCCGAGTACTGCTTCAACAAGAGCCATTCCACCGCCTACGGCGCCGTCACCTACCAGACCGCCTACCTCAAGGCCCACCATCCGGTGGCCTACATGGCGGCCCTGCTCACGGTGAATGCCGGCACCACCGACAAGGTGCAGCGCTACATCGCCAACTGCCAGGCCATGGGCATTGAGGTGATGCCGCCGGACGTCAATGCCTCCGGCATCGACTTCACCCCCGTGGGCAAGAAGATCCTCTTCGGCCTCTCCGCCATTCGCAACCTGGGCGATGGCGCCATCCGCCAGTTGATCGAGGCCCGCGCCAGCGGCGGCCCCTTCCTGCACCTCGCCGATCTCTGCGACCGGATCCCGGGCCAGCAGCTCAACCGCCGGGCGCTTGAGTCGCTGATCCACTGCGGCGCCCTCGATGGCCTGGAGCCCAGGGCCAACCGGGCCCAGTTGATGGCCGACCTCGATCTGGTGCTCGACTGGGCCAGCTCCCGCGCCCGCGACCGGGCCAGCGGCCAGGGCAACCTGTTCGATCTGTTCGGCGGCGGGGCTGCCGGTGCTTCGGAGGGCACCGCTGCCGTGGAGGCCCCCGCCCCGCCGAAGGCCGCTCCGGTGCCCGATTACCCCCCCACCGAGAAGCTGAAGCTGGAGAAGGAGCTGCTGGGCTTCTACATCTCCGACCACCCCCTGCGCCAGCTGGCGTCCCAGGTGCGGCTGCTGACGCCGATCGGCCTGGCCAATCTCGAGGAGATGGCCGACAAGGCCAAGGTGAGCGTGGTGGTGATGGTGAGCGAGATCCGCCAGGTGACCACCCGCAAGGGGGACCGCATGGCCGTGCTGCAGCTGGAGGACCTCACCGGCTCCTGCGAGGCGGTGGTGTTCCCCAAGAGCTACGCCCGCCTGGCCGACCACCTGATGGTGGATGCCCGCCTGCTGCTCTGGGCCGGCGTCGACCGCCGCGACGACCGGGTGCAGCTGCTCGTGGACGACTGCCGCAGCATCGAGGACCTGCAGTTGGTGATGGTGGAGCTGGCCCCCGAGCAGGCCGGCGACATCGCCGTCCAGCACCGCCTGCGGGAATGCCTCACCCGCCACCGGCCTGGCCAGGACGAGGCGGGGGTGCGGGTGCCGGTGGTGGCCCTGGTGAAGCACCAGGACGAAACCCGCTTCGTGCGCCTGGGGGGTCAGTTCTGCGTCGCCGACGCGCCTGCGGCCGTGCAGACCCTGGCCTCGGCCGACTTCAGGGCCTGGCTGCGCTCACCCCTGGGGAGTGCCTGATCCTGAACCGGTGCCCGGAGCGCCCTGGCGCATCGCCCGCACCGAGGCCCGCACCCGGCCGATGTTGACGCCGATCTGCTCGAAGCCCAGCACGCTGCCGGGAGCGTCCTCCCAGCTGGCCGAAAGCACGCCGTAGCTGAGGCCCAGCAGGCCGAGCAGAAAGAAGGCCCCGGAGCCCACCAGGGTGAGGCCGGGGGGGATGTCGAGCACGCCCCGGCTCACCAGCAGGTAGCTGGCGACGAACACCCCCATGCCGAGCACCGTGGGGGTGCCGGTGGCGATGGCGATGCGCCGCACCATGCGGTTGGCCACCGCATCCGGGATCACCTGCTGGCGGGGCGCCCTGGCCGGGGTCTGCACGGGGCGGTCCGCCCCGAAGGATTTCGGCTTCGGCCGACGGGCCATGGATCCGTCCTCAGCCGCGGATGCCGAGCTTCTTGATCAGTTCGGCGTAGCGGGTCTCGCTCTGGGCGCGGAGGTAGCCGAGCAGACGCTTGCGGCGGCCGATCATCTTGAGCAGCCCCTGGCGTGAGGAGAAGTCGTGGATGTTCTTCTGCAGGTGGCCACTGAGTTGCTGGATCCGCTCGCTCAACATCGCGACCTGCACTTCCACCGAGCCGGTGTCAGTGCCGTGGGCCTGATGGGAATTGATCAGTTCCTGTTTCTGGGTGGTGGTGAGCGGCATGGGCGGATCTGAGCCCGAACGGTGCAAACCAACACCTTAACGTGCGGCCCGTTGACCCTCCCCAGGAGCGGCCCGATTCAGGCCACGGCGCGGGAGAGCCAGCGCAGACTTTCCCGGATCCAGTCGTCGGCGCCGGCGGACCCATCGATCCCCGCGGCGACGGCCCGCAGGGCCCGGTGGATTTCCAGGGGCTCGTAGCCGAGGGCCACCAGGGTGATCTGCACCTCCTCGCGGCAGGGGGCCGAAGGCACGCCGTCGACCCCATCGCCAGGCTCCCCGTCGTCCTCCAGGGGATCCACCAGGCCGCTGAAGCGCTCCTGCAGGCGGGCTCGCAGCTCCACTGACAGCCGTTCGGCCGTGCGCTTGCCCACCCCCGGAGCCAGGCAGAGGCTGCGCAGGTCGGCGTGGACGATGGCGCGCACGAGATCGGGCACCTCCAGCGCCCCGAGCAGGCCCAGGGCCATCTGGGGGCCCACGCCGCTCACGGCCACCAGCTCGCGGAACAGGTCCCGCTCACGCCGATCGGGGAAGCCGTAGAGGGTCCAGCCGTCGTCGCGGATGCTGTGGTGGATGTGCAGCGCCAGTTCGCTGCCCTCCTCCGGCAGGCGACGCCACTGCCGCAGGGTGAGCTGCACCTCGTAACCCACCCCCTGGCAGATCAGCAGCGCCCCGCAACGGTGAGCCTGCTGCCATGGTTCGGCCAGTCGCCCCTGCAGCCAGCCGATCATGGTGAGACGTGCGTCAGCCCCCATGCTGCCCCTCCTGCCAAGCCCCCCGGCTCGCCTCCCCTCGCTGCCGGCCCCGGTGCCGGAGCTGCTGCTGGCGGGGCTGCTGGCCGTGCTGCTGCTTCTGGGCGGCTGCGGCAGGGTCGGCCAGCCCCCCAGAAGCGTGCTGCTCGACGCCCTTTCCCTGCAGATCCAGCTCACCCAGGGAGCCATCGCCCAGGCCCTCGATCTCCAGGCGGACGGGATGCCTGAGGTGAGCCGGGTGCGGGTCGATGCCCAGGATGCCGTGGCCATCGGGGCGGACCGCGGCCTGCACCTCACCGGTCGCTTCGACTGGCGCCTGCCGGGGGATGCCATCCGGGTCGACAGCCCCTTCGAGCTCTACCTGCAGCCGGGCTCCAGGGGGGAGAGCTGGCGGCTGGCCCGCCCCAGCGGCAGCAGCGACGGCAGCAGCCAGGACTGGATCACCGACCCCCTGCCCCTGCGCTCACGGGGCTGAGGGGGCCCCTTCGGAGAGCCGCAGCCAGCGGGCCACGTGCGGCAGGGTGAGGCCCTGCACCAGCAGGTTGATCACCACGACGCAGAAGACGATGCCGCCGGCGTTCTGCACCAGGGACGGCACCGCGGCCGGGTCGATGCCGCGCACCCTGGGGATGGCGTCGACCATCTCGAAACTCAGGGCCAGGGGAACGGCCCCCCGCAGACCGCACCAGGACACCAGGAGCGAATCCCGCAGAGTGAAGGGGGAGAAGCGCTGCAGCAGCAGCACACTCGCCGGCCTGGCCACCAGCATCATGGCCAGGGCGACAACGATGCCCTCGGGCAGCGCCGGCAGAAGTTCGAGCGGATGGACGCTCAGACCGAAGATCAGGAAGACGGTGATCTCGGTCATGTTGTTGAACGGCAGCAGGGTCTGCTGCAGGGCCTCCGGTGTGATCCGTTCGTTGCTGTAGGTGTGGTTGCGCAGCATCAGGCCCGCCACGTAGGCGCTGATGAAGCCGGAACCACCCATCAGCTCCGCCACGCCGTAGGAGATCAGGCTGATGGCGATGCCCAGGATCAGCAGCTGGTTGCTCTCCCGCACCAGCCGGTTGAGGCTGAAGCGCCCCAGATAGCTCACGCAGACCCCGATCAGCAGACCGGAGCCGATCTTCTGCAGGAAGGTCTGCAGCTGCTCCACCACCACGACCTGGTGCCCGCCGCTGGCCCCCTCCAGGGTCGTCAGGCCGATCACCACGCCCAGAAACAGGATGCCGGTGGGATCGTTGACGGAGGATTCGAACTGCACCAGGGCCGCCAGCCGCCGTGGGATCGCCCGCTCCACCAGCTGCAGCACATTCATCGTGGCCCCGGCGTCGGTCGACCCCAGACAGGCGGCGATCAGCATCGCCACGGCCAGCGGCACCTGCCGGAAACCGAGTTCGATGCCGGCCGCATCGGGGGAGGCCACAAACCAGATGATCAGACCCAGCATCAGGCTGGAGATGATTACCCCTCCCACCGCCAGGATGATGCCGTATTCCAGAAAGCCGCGAATCGAGCGGATATCGGTTTCCAGTCCGGCGTTGAACAGCAGGATCGACAGACTCAGAACCTGCAGTCGCAGGATCGTGTCATGGCTGAACAGGGTGACGGAGGGGTTGATCAGCAGGCCGAACAACAGAACGCCGAGAATCGCCGGCACTCCGATCTTGAGCGAAAAGCGACTGATCGCCAGGGTGCCGAGAAAGATGCCGCCGATGGTCAGCATCATCAGCGGCAGGGGGACGATGCCGGGCGCGATCGGCGGCCTGATCAGTGGCGTCTCCGCTCCCTGACTGAAGCCCGCCACCACCGTGGCCAGCCAGCAATGGAGCCCAACGGGGAATGGCGGGGACAGCAGAGGGACCCAATCCGGCGGCGTCATCGTACGGGCGGCTTCTGCGTCGATGGCACCGCCCCGGCGACTCCCGGAGGTTTGCCCAGGCAGATCAATGTGGCGACCAGGATCAGGCCCGCCCCAGCCGCCGTGGGCAGATCGATGGGCTCCCCGAAGATCCACCAGCCCCAGAGGGCGGCGAATCCCACCTGCACGTAGCTGATCGCCGTCGCCCGGGCCGCCGGCAGCTGGGTGAGGGCCCGGGTGAGCCCCACCTGGCCCAGCTGGGTGAACACCCCGATCGCCACCAGCCAGAGCAGCTCGGGCGGTGTGGGCAGCACCGGATCCAGCAGCACCGCCGGCAGGCTCAGGGGCACGGCCACGAGCGGAAAGTAGAGGATGATCACGGCCGGATGCTCGCTTTCCGCCAGGCGACGCACGCTCACGTAGGCCACGGCGGTGAGCAGGGCGCCGGCCACCGCCACCAGCACCCAGAGCGCCGGCAGGGGGGCGCCGGCCGTGGGCCGGGCCACCAGCAGCACCCCCAGCCAGCCCAGCCCCATGGCCGCCAGCACGCGCCGCCCCAGCCGTTCGCCCAGCAGCAGCCAGGCCAGCAGCGCCGTGAAGGTGGGGTAGAGGTACTGGAGCACCGTGGCGGCGGCCAGAGGCAGGTGCACAACGGCGGCATAGACGCAGAACAGGGCGGCACTGCCCACCAGACCCCGCACCATCAGCAGCCCCCGGCGCTGCCCCCAGGGATCCACGCCGATCCGGCGGACCATCGCGTAGCTCAGGGCCAGGCTCACCAGGGCACGGGCCAGCACCACCTCGGCCAGGGGGAGACGGTCGCCCACCTGCTTGACCCCCACCACCATCAGGCTGAAGGCGAGGGCGCTCAGCACCATCCAGGCCCCGGCCGGGAGGGCACCAGCGCCGCCGACGGGGCTGATTCGGTTCACCCGGCGATCTCCAGCGGTGGTGGCAGGCCCCAGAATGGCGCCAGTCCGACCACCACCGCTGGGGGGCGTGGCGCCCGTTGCTCCACTCCTTACCTCACAAGCCCTTCCCCTTGAGCCTTCACCCTTGAGCCTTCCCCGTCTCCACCCCCGCACGATCGAGGCCGTCAAGGAGCGGGCCGACATCGTTGATGTGGTGGGGGAGCACGTGGTGCTCAAGAAGAAGGGCCGGGAATTCGTCGGGATCTGCCCGTTCCACGACGACAAATCCCCGTCGATGACGGTGTCGCCCGCCAAGCAGTTCTATTACTGCTTCTCCTGTGGGGCCGGCGGCAACGCCATCAAGTTCCTGATGGAGCTGCAGCGCACCAGCTTCAGCGAGGTGGTGCTGGATCTGGCGCGCAAATACCAGCTGCCGGTCGAGACCCTCGATGGTCCCCAGCAGGAGCGGCTGCGCCAGCAGCTCTCCCGCCGCGACCGGCTGCACCGGGTGCTGGCCCTGGCGGCGGGCTGGTTCCAGGGCCAGCTGCGCGCACCGGAGGGGGCGGCGGCCCTCACCTACCTGCGCCAGACCCGCGGCCTCTCCGAAACCACCCTGGAAGCGTTCCAGCTGGGCTATGCCCCGGCCGGCTGGGACGGCCTGCTGCAGCACCTCCAGCAGGTGGAGGGCCTGGGCCCCGACCTGCTGGAGGCCGCCGGCCTGGTGGTGGCCCGCAAGGGGGGCGGCGGCTTCTACGACCGCTTCCGCGACCGGGTGATGGTGCCGATCCGGGACCGCCAGGGCCGGGTGATCGGCTTCGGCGGGCGCGGCCTGGACGGGGCCGAGCCGAAGTACCTCAACTCCCCGGAAACGGAGGTGTTCGAGAAGGGCAAGCACCTGTTCGGGCTGGATCGGGCCGCCGACCCCATCCGCCGCGACGACCGGGCCGTGGTGGTGGAGGGCTACTTCGATGTGATCGCCCTGCACGCCGCCGGCATCACCAATGCGGTGGCAGCCCTCGGCACGGCCCTCAGCTCCAGCCAGATCACCCAGCTGTGCCGCTGCTGCGACAGCCGGCGCCTGATCCTCAACTTCGACAGCGACGGGGCGGGCATCCGCGCCGCCCAGCGGGCCATCGGCGAGGTGGAGCAGCTGGCGCTGCAGGGCCAGCTGGAGCTGCGGGTGCTGCACCTGCCCGCCGGCAAGGACCCGGACGAGTTTCTCCAGCAGCACGGCCCGGGGGAGTACCGCTCCCTGCTGGACCAGGCCCCCCTCTGGCTCGACTGGCAGATCGAGCAGGTGCTCGAAGGCAAGGATCTGGCCCGGGCCGACCAGTTCCAGCAGGCCGTCTCGGGGCTGGTGCAACTGCTGGGCAAGCTGCCCCAGTCGGCCGTGCGCAGCCACTACCTGCAGCAGGTGGCGGAGCGCCTCTCCGGCGGCCAGGCCCGGCTGGCCATCCAGCTGGAGGAGGACCTGCGCCAGCAGGTCAAGGGCCAGCGCTGGCACGGCCGTTCGGCGAAATGGGAGCAACCCGGGGAGGTGGGCCACCGGGAGCGGGCCGAGGCGGAGATCCTGCGCCTCTACCTTCACTGCCCCGCCTGGCGCGGCGTGATCCGCGCCGAGCTGCGCCGCCGGGAGCTCGATGACTTCGCCCTCCAGCACCACCGCCAGCTCTGGGCCGCCATCGGTGAACTGGAGGAGGACAACCTCGGGGCCGGCCGGCTCGAGGCCATCAACCGGGGCACCGACCCCGGCCTGGATCTGGCCGACCTCGATCTGCCCCGCCTGCTGGGCGACCGGCTGCTGGTGGAGCAGAGCGCCCTGCTCAGCCGCCTCACCCCCCTGCTGGAGCCCAGTGAGGTGCAGCGGCTGGCCCTGGCCCACCCACCCCTGCAGCTGCGGGGGGCCACGGCGTCGCTGGAGCGCCAGCGGGTGCTGCGCCGCTGCCGCCACCTGCTCGATGCCTGGTCGAGCCAGCGCCTCCAGACCCTGGAGCACTGCATCGCCCGGCTGCTGGAGGAGGAGCGCGACGCCCCCCCTGCGGCGGCCGCCCCCCCGGTCACCGGCGCCGGCCTCGACATGGAGACCCGAATCCACGACCTCTTCGACGCGCTCAACGGCGACGCCCTGCGCTTCCAGGAGGCCTACTACGCCGAACGCCGTTATCTGAATCAGCTGGATGACGGCCGCCGTGCCGGCTACGAGGAGACCCTCACGGCCCCGGCCGCCTGACGCCGGGATCCGCTCGCCGCCTTCCGTTCTGCCTACAGTTTCTGTGGAGGCAAGGTCCCATGGCGTCATATCCGGCCTTTCCCGTCCCCGCCGATGAGGACCAGCGGCTCCGCGACCTGGAGCGCTACGGGCTGTTCGAAGCCGACAGCGACGAGCACTTCGACCGGATCCTGGATCTGGCCGCCGCCATCTTCCGGACGCCCATCGTGGCCCTGTCCCTGGTGGAGGCCGACCGGCAGTGGTTCCTGGCCAAGCGGGGCCTCGACGTGCGCGAAACCCCCCGTGAGATGGCCTTCTGCGCCCACGCGATCGTCCACGACGACGTGATGGTGGTGCCCGATGCCCGCGCCGACGAACGCTTCCGCAGC
Organism: Synechococcus sp. CCAP 1479/10; assembly: GCF_019038515.1. Taxonomy (NCBI): domain Bacteria; kingdom Bacillati; phylum Cyanobacteriota; class Cyanophyceae; order Synechococcales; family Synechococcaceae; genus Synechococcus; species Synechococcus sp. CCAP 1479/10. The sequence goes on from NZ_JAFKRJ010000026.1 coordinate 63,842, forward strand.
AACCCCCTGGTCTTCGCCGATCCCCACATCCGCTTCTATGCCGGCGCGCCCCTGCAGACGCCGGAGGGCCACAACCTCGGCACCCTCTGCGTCATCGACCGGGAGCCCCGGGACCTCAGCGCCGAGCAGCGCGCCGTGCTGCACCGCCTTGCCCAGCTGGCCATGCGTGAACTGGAACTGCGGCGCCTCGCCCACCTCTGCCCGGTCACCGGCCTGCCCACCCGCCACACCTTCCTGACCATCGGCGAGCGGGAGTTCGCCCGTGCCCGCCGCGATCACCATCCCCTGTCGCTGCTGCTGTTCGATGTCGACAATCTGCGGCTGATCAACAACCGCTGGGGCCACGCCGCCGGCGACCGGGTGCTGGCCGATCTGGTCCAGCTGGCCCGCACCTTCCTGCAGGAGCAGGACTTCGCCGCCCGCCTGGGGGATGGGGAGTTCGCCCTGCTGCTGGTGGGCATCGACGCGGATCGGGCGATGGCCCTGGCCGAGGCCCTCCGCACCGCCGTCACCCACATGTCCGGGGTGCACACCCATTCCGACTTCCGCCTGCACATCAGCGGCGGCCTCACCGCCCTGGCCTCCCAGGATCACGCCTTCCCCGACCTGATCCTGCGGGCCGAGCGGGCCCTTGAGCTGGCCAAGGGCAACGGCCGCGACCAGGTCGCCAGCCTCTTCGAGCGCCCCTGAGGGCCTCAGGCCCGCACCACCGGCACATCGCTCAGGCGGGTGGTGGCCGCCCGGGACAGGCGCGAGCGGCGCATCGTCCAGCGGGGCCGCAGGCCGCAGGCGGCCCACTGCACCGTGCCGCTGCCGTAGCGGCGGTTGAGGCCGTCGACGGCGGCCATCAGGGCCTCGCGCCGCCGCTGCTGCTCCGGCGGCAGCGGCACCAGCAGATGGTGCTGCAGCAGCGCCGCCGGCTGCAGATCCTGCAGCAGCACCCCCGCCTTCTGCAGCGGCTTGTGGGGCCGGAACAGCCGCTCGGCCAGGGGCAGGGCGGCGGCGAGCAGCACGGCGGTGTCGTTGCTGGGCAGGGGCAGGGCGACGGTGGCGGCGTTGGCGTAGAAGCGGGTGCCGTTGAAGGGGCTGCTGCGCACGAACACCGTGACGCTGCCCGCCCGCTGTCCCTGGCGGCGCAGCTTCTCGCCGGCCCGGCTGAGGTAGGTGGCGATCGCCTGCCGCAGGCTCTCGAGGCTGGTGACCGGCTCGCTGAAGCTGCGGCTGACGCAGGTTTCCTGCTTCGCCGGCGGCACCGCCACCAGGGGCAGGCAGCTGTGGCCGCGCAGCTCCTGCTGCAGACGCACCCCCACGACGCCGCAGCGGTGCCGCAGCTCGCCGCTCGGCATGTCGCGCAGGGCCCGGGCGTTGGCGATGCCCCGCAGCCGGCACCAGCGGGACAGCTTGCGGCCGATGCCCCAGACGTCCTCGATGGCGATGGCCTCCAGCCAGGGGCCCGGATCCCCCGCCTGGCCCAGATCGAAGACGCCGCCATGGGAGGGGTCGCGCTTGGCGATGCGGTTGGCGATCTTGGCCAGCACCTTGGTGGGGGCGATGCCCACCGCCACCGGCAGGCCCAGCTGGCGGCGCACCTGGCGGCGCAGGTCTGTCCCCCAGGCGCTGAGGTCGCCGTCGCCGGGCGGGCGGTGCAGGCGACCGAAGGCCTCGTCGATGGAATAGACCTCCAGCTCCTCCACCCAGGCTTCGAGGCTGGCCATCAGCCGCTGGCTCATGTCGGCGTAGAGGCCGTAGTTGGAACTGCGCACCACCACGCCGCGGCGTTCCAGGTCGTGGCGCACCTGGAACCAGGGGGTGCCCATGGGAATGCCCATGGCGCGGGCCTCGGCACTGCGGGAGACGATGCAGCCGTCGTTGTTGGAAAGCACCACCAGGGGCTTGCCGATCACGGCGGGATCGAGGGCCGCCTCGCAGGAGGCGTAGAAGTTGTTGCCGTCGATCAGGACTGTGGCCTGGGCCATCGACCTCCCGGCAGCGAACGGATCACGTGCAGGGCCACGCCCCAGAGGCGGTCGTCGTCGCTGCCGCCGAGGGCCAGGGGCGGGTAGGCGGGGTTGGCCGCCTCCAGCCACCAGCGCGGCCCGCGGCGCACCAGGCGCTTGAGGGTGAAGCCCCCCTCCAGCAGGGCCACCACGATGCGGCCGGAGCGGGGAGCGACCCCCCGGTCCACGACGAGCAGGTCGCCGTGGCGGATGCCGGCGCCGACCATCGAATCGCCGCAGACGCGCAGCAGCAGGGTGCGCTCGGGGTGGAGGTTCAGCTGGGTGTTGAGGTCGACCCCCGGGCCGGGATCGGGGTGACGGGGATCGGGGTGAGGGGGATCGGGCACGGGCCCCGGGCGACAGACTTCACCTTAGTACGAATGTACTGGTCAGTCCCCGTCTTCGAGCAGCAGCTGTTGAAAGGCGGTGTAGAGCTCCCGTTCGCTGTCGTCGGCCGGGGGGCGCCGGTTCGCCCCGGTCCGGGGGGTCGGGGTGCTACCCTGGGTGGTGGCCCCGGGGGAGGCCCCAGGGCCGCTCGGGTCGCCACTTGGGCCACCACTGGGGACCGGGCGGGGGCTGCCGGCGGAGGTGGGAGGTGTCTCCAGCTGCCGCAGGCGCTCCAGCAGATGGGGCGGCACGCTGCCGTCGGCGCTGACGTTCATCAGGGCGCGGAACAGCTTCTGGGGGTCCTGCTCGGTTTCCACCGGATGGCGACGCTCGAGCGCCGATGACCCGGGGGCCGGAGCGCCGGCGGCCGGGGTGGGAGGCGGCGGGGCGGGCAGCGGGCGGGGCAGCTGGCGGCCGAGGGCCTCCAGCCGCTCGCGGCTGCGGGCATCGAAGCTCATCGGGGCGGGCTCAGCTGCAGTTCAGTGTGTCGCGGGTGAGGCGGCCACTGACGGGATTGGTGCCGCTGGCGGCGGCACAGAGGCTGGTGAGGGCATCACCGCGCAGGGGCACGTTGGTGAAGTCGGCGCCGTCGATGAGCACCCCACGGAACTTGGTGTTGAAGGCGAAGGCGTCGTCGAGGCGGGCGTTGCGCAGGTCGGTGCCCTCGAACACGGCCGAATCCAGGGTGGCGTCCCGCAGGTCGCTGCCGCTCAGGTCGGCGTCCTGGAGCTTGGCGCCGAACAGGCTGGCGCCGCGCAGGTCGGCCCCCGAGAGATCGGCGTCGCGCAGGTTGGTGAGGTTGAAGGTGACACCGCGCAGGTCGGCACCGTGGAAATCGGCCCCGATCAGCACCTGTTTGGCGTAGTCCATCGCCGCCGCCACCGGCATGGGGCGGGCCAGCAGCAGCAGTCCATCCAGCAGCAGGGCCAGGAGCAGGGCCAGCAGCAGGGCCGGGAACCGGGGCACGGTGGGCGGCGGGGAGAGGGGGCGCGTCATCGGCGATGAAGCGGAGAAGATCAGCCTAGGCAAGGGCTCCACGGCGCTCCGAGGCCCGGTGAGGGATGCCGATGGGGAGAGGGCGACTAGCGTGATGCAGGACCGCATCGGCGGCCCGTTCGATCTCCGCAACCATTGATGACCAGGGACTTCCAGCCCAGGGCCTTCCGGCGATCAGGGGCCGGCCGCTGGCCCCACACCACGGAACCCCACACCACGGAACAACGATGGTGAGCCGTGTCGCCGAGGCAGGGGAGCCAGGGGCCGGAGCGATCGAGGGCCTGCTGCAGAAGATCGAGCGGCCGGCGGCCCTGGCCGATGGACAGGGGGTGATCCTGGCGGCGAACGGGGCCTTCTGCCGGCGTTCGGGGCTGGAGCTGGCGGCGCTGCGCCAGCGGTCCCTGCAGGAGCTCTGTGCCGCCGACGTGGCGCCGCTGCTGGCGGGGACCGTGGCGAGCCTGCGCAGTGATCTGGTCGGTGGGCCTCAGATCGATGGGGCGATTCCCCTGTCGCTCAGCCGCCTGCCCGCCAACGCCGGGCCGGGGGCGGTCTGGTGCCTGCTGGAGCTGCTCGACCAGCGGGTGAACCTGGCGGATCTGGATGGCCTGGTGACGGACCGCTACGGGGCCGGTGCCGTGCTGCTGCATCTGCAGGTGCTGCAGCTCGACCTGGTGCGCGGCCGGCTGGGCATCGCCGCCTGCGAGGCCCTGATCGAGGAGATCGCCCACCGCCTGGAGGCGGCCCTTCCGGCCGGTGGCTTCTTCTCCCGCCAGGGGGGGGACCGCCTGCTGGCCCTGGTGCCGGGAGCGATGGGCATCGACGCGGTGCGCGAAATGGCCGGCGAGCTGCTGACCAGCCTGGAGAGCCCCACCACGGTGCTGGAGCACGTCATCGAGCCATCGCTGAACGTGGGCATCAGCCGGGCCCCCGACGACGGCAGCGAGTTCTCGGTGCTCCTGGATGCCGCCACCCGGGCGCTGGAGGAAACCCACCGCCAGCCCTTTCCCAGCTGCTGCATCGCGGCGCCGGTGGAGCGGTCGGTCCAGCTGCAGGAACTGCTGGCCCGTCCGCTCGCCCTGGCGATCGAGCAGGAGCAGCTGGAGCTGGCCTTCCAGCCGATCATCGAGCTGGAATCCGGCCGGGTGATCGCCGCCGAGGTGCTCTGCCGCTGGGACGACCCGGTGCTGGGACGCCAGTCCCCCGCCGACTTCATCGACGTGGCCGAGGCCACGGCCCAGATCTCCTCCCTGGGGCGCTGGGTGATGGAGCGGGCGTTCGAGGCCCTCCGCCGCTGGGACCTCGCCGGGCTGCAGCTGGGCAGGATCTGCGTGAACGTCTCGCCGCTCCAGGTGCAGGATCCGACCTGGAGCAGCGACCTGCTGATGGCCCTGGAACGCCACCAGCTGACGCCCGATCGCATTGTCCTGGAGCTCACCGAAGGCAGCATCCTGGAGATGTCGACCCATGTGGCCGACCAGCTGCGGGATCTGAGGCGGCAGGGGTTCGCGCTGGCCATGGATGATTTCGGCACCGGCTATTCCGGCCTGCAGCGGCTCACCGAGCTGCCCTTCAGCGAAGTCAAGATCGACCGGAGCCTGATCTCCGCGATCGACTACGACCAGCTGCAGCAGGCCATGCTCAGCGCCGTGATCCGGCTCAGTGACGCCACCGGGATCATGGTGGTGGTGGAGGGGGTGGAACGCTCCCGCCAGCGGCAGATGCTGCTCACCCTCGGCTGTCGCCACGGCCAGGGGTACCAGCTCTCGGCCCCGCTTTCCGAACAGGAGCTGGAGGCCCTGCTCCAGAGCCAGATCGCAACGGAGGCCTGAGGGGATCCCCGGATGGCCTGGAGCCTCCCCCTGTTGCTGTCCATCGACATCGGCGATGGGCGCTCGGTGGCGGGGCTCTCCAAGGCGATCCAGCTGTCGGTGGCGCCGGTGTTCCTGTTCACCGGTGTCACCGGGCTGCTGAGCCTGTTCAGCTCCCGGCTGGCCCGGATCATCGACCGCACCCGTGTCCTGCAGGAGGCCCTGGCGAAGAGCCGGGCGCAGCCGGATCCCGATCCCGAGGACGGGGACCGGCTGGAGCAGGTGCTGGCGGTGCAGCGCCGCCGCACCTTCCTGATCAACCGGGCGATCCTGGCGGTCACCGTCACCGCCCTGCTGGTGGCCGCCGTGGTGGCGGTGCTGTTCATCAGCGCGGTGGCGGCCCTTGATGTCACCGCCATCGTGGTGCCCCTGTTCGTGGCGGCCATGGGCGCCATGATCGTGGGTCTGCTGCTGTTCCTGTTGGAGGTGCAGCTGGCCATCAGCCAGAACCCGCGCCGGTACTACTGAGTGCAGTTCAACTGAGAGCAGTCAACGCTGATCCAGTCAGCACCAGCGCCAGTGAACTGTCAAATTCGATACAGTTCTGCAATGGCCTGGCTGTTGCGCCTGATCCGGTCCCAGCGGCGCAAGGGCCGGGAGTATCAGCCGAGCTTCCTGCCCGCTCAGGTGCTGTTGTCCTGGTTCGGTGCGCTGCTGGCGATCACCCTTCTGGGGCTGATCAGCGTCACCAGTCACTATCCCCTGGTGGCCGCTCCCCTCGGAGCCTCCAGTGTCCTGCTGTTCGGTCATCCGGAAAGCCCCCTGGCCCAGCCCCGCAATCTGCTGCTGGGGAATGGGTCGGCGGCCATCGTGAGCGTGGCCTGTGTCGCCTGGTTCGGGACGGCTCCCTGGGTGATGGGCCTGGCGGTCGCCCTGGCCATCGCCGCCGGACAGGTGCTGCGCTGCCTCCATCCTCCCGCCGGCGCCGTCGCCCTGCTTGGGGTGCTCCTCCATGCCGGCCCTGGCTATGTGCTGATGCCTGTCCTGGCGGGCTCCGTGCTGCTCCTGCTGGTGGCCCTGGGCATGGCCTGGTTGGTCCCCGGCCGCTCCTATCCCCATCACTGGATCTGAGCTGCGTCATCGGTTCGCCAGGACCGCAACGGGGAACCCTGGGTCAGCCATCCCCACCGGCCATGCCCCCCAGCCCCGCCCAGCGACAGGGAGCCTGGGCGGAGCAGCGGGTGCTGCGGCTGCTGCGGCTGCGCGGCTGGCAGCTGCTGGAGCGCAACTGGCGCTGCCGCTGGGGCGAACTGGACCTGGTGCTCCACAAGCCGGGACGGCTGCTGCTGGTGGAGGTGAAGGGGCGCCGCAGCGGTGGCCTGGATGGCGGCGGGGCGGCGGCCCTGCGCTGGTCAAAGCGCCAGCGGCTGGCGCGGGCCTGGGACTGCTGGCTGGCGGCCCATCCGCGCTGGGAGCGGACGCCGGTGGAGCAGGTGGCGGCCCTGGTGCCGCTGCCGCCCTCCCGGGCGCCGGTGCGCTGGATCCGGCTGGGCGACTGAAGGGATCCTCCGCCGAGGTGCCCCCCAGGAGAGGGGGAGCGGGCGACTCAGGGCTGGCCGGTGGCCGGGGCGGAAGGGGCCGGCGTGGCCGCCGGGGTTGGGGTCGGGGCGGGCGTCATCGTGTAGTACACGGTGCAGCGGTAGCGGGTGTTGTCCAGGCCCACCTCCAGGTCCTCGCAGACGGTGCGGGTGACCGTGGCGCCCTTGGGCACCTGGCTCCTGGCCTGCTGGCGGGTCGCCTGACGGTCGAAGATCGATTCGGCGGTGACGCTGCCGGCCCGGGCAGGGACCGCCAGCAGGGCAAGGCCGCCGGCCAGCAGGGCGCCGCTCAGCCCGGCGGCGCTCAGTCGGAAACCACGTGCCATGGCAGGGAGGGCGAAACGCTGCTCCAGCTCTAGCCAGGCCTGACGGCGCTGCAATCTGGGGAGACCTGCCGGCGCTTCCATGACCTTCAGCGGCCACCGGGCCCGCAAGCGCTTCGGGCAGCACTGGCTCACCGATGGCCAGATCCTCGATCGCATCGTGGCGGCCGCCGACCTGCGGGGCGACGACCATGTTCTGGAGGTCGGCCCGGGCCGGGGCGCCCTGACCGAACGGCTGCTGGCGTCGCCGGCGGCCTCGCTGCTGGCGGTGGAACTGGACCGGGACCTGGTGGCGGGCCTGCGGCAGCGGTTCGGGGGCGACGGGCGCTTCACCCTGATCGAGGGGGACGTGCTGGAGCTGGCGCTGCCCTTCCCCGACCGTCCCTCGCCCACCAAGGTGGTCGCCAACATCCCGTACAACATCACCGGACCGCTGCTGGAGCTGCTGGTGGGGCGCCTGGGCCGGCCCGCCCCCTGCCGCTTCGAGCGCCTGGTGCTGCTGGTGCAGCAGGAGGTGGGCCAGCGGATCAGGGCCCGGCCGGGCAGCAGCGCCTTTTCGGCCCTCAGCGTGCGTCTGCAGCTGCTGGCCCGCTGCAGCAGCGTCTGCCCGGTGCCGGCCCGCTGCTTCTCCCCGCCGCCGAAGGTCACCTCGGAGGTGATCGTGATCGAGCCCGTCCCGCCGGAATCCCTGCCGCCGCTGGAGCAGGCCCTGGCGGTGGAGCGGCTGCTGACACGCTGCTTCGCCGGACGGCGCAAGATGCTGCGCACCACCCTGGCGGGACTGCTGCCGGCGTCGGCCCTGCTGGAGGTGGCCGCCGCCGCCGGCGTCGATCTGCAGCAGCGGCCCCAGGAGCTGGCGCCCGAGCGCTGGCTGGCGCTCGCCACCGGCTTGAATCGGGCATCGAGCGCCGATCCCGGCGGAGCGTGATCCCGATGGCAGATGTGACGGTGCGGGCCCCCGCCAAGATCAACCTGCACCTGGAGGTGCTGGGTCTGCGGCCGGACGGCTACCACGAGCTGGCGATGGTGATGCAGAGCATCGACCTGGCCGACACCCTGGTGCTGCGGTCCACCGCCGACGCCACGATCCGGCTGCGCAGCGACAGCGCTGAGCTGCCCAGTGACAGCACCAACCTGATCGTCAGGGCGGCCGAGCTGCTGCGCTCCCGGGTCGGCCTGCCGGAGCTGGGGGTGGACATCACGCTGCACAAGCGCATTCCCATCGGCGCCGGTCTGGCGGGGGGCTCGAGCGATGGGGCCGCTGCCCTGGTGGGCCTCGATGCCCTCTGGGGCCTGAGCCTGGGCTCGGCGCGGCTGCACGGGCTGGCGGCCGAGCTGGGATCCGACATGCCGTTCTGCCTGGAGGGCGGCACCCAGCTCTGCTTCGGCCGCGGTGAGCGGCTCGAGCCCGTGACGGCCGCCGGGGCGCCTGGCCAGGCCGTGCTGCTGATCAAGCATCCCGAGGCCAGCGTCTCCACCCCCTGGGCCTACGGCCGCTGCCGGGACCTGCGCGGCGATTTCTATCTCGACGCCGAGGAGGACTTTGAGCAGCGGCGCCAGGCCCTGCGCCAGGGTCCCCTGGTGGCGGCCCTGGCCGGCCGGGGCCCCCTGCCCCACCTGCGCAACGACCTGCAGGCGGTGGTGGAGCCGGAGGTGGAGAGCATCCGCGCCGGCCTCGACCTGCTGCGCCGTGGCCCGGGGGCCCTCGCCGTGGCGATGAGCGGCTCGGGGCCGAGTCTGTTCGCGCTCCACCCGGACCTGGCCACGGCCGAGGCGGCCCGCGATGCCCTGGCGGAGCCCCTGGCGGCGCTGGGCTTCGACGCCTGGTGCTGCCGCTGCGGCGGATCCGGTGTCAGCCTGGTGACGGATGGATCCGCGCCATGACCGACGAACGACCCGCCCCGCCGCCGCGCAAGGGACCCCTCAGCTTCCTGTCCGGCGCCCTCACCAGCGGCTTGCTGGCCTGGCTGAGCCTGGGGGTGAGCCAGCGGGTGGTGGGCTGGTACGTGACCCATCCGCCCCACTTCGACTCGGCCTTCGCCCAGAGCATCGCCACCGCCATGAAGACCCTGATGGTGGGCATGTGCTTCCTGGCCACCTTCACCTTCGCCTTCATCGGCCTGGGGCTGTTCCTGGTGTTCATCCGCAGCCTTTGGCCGGCCGAGGCCGAATCCCCTTCCTAAGCTGCCTCCCAGCCGCCCCTCCCCCCGATGACACCCCACGATCTGGGTCTGCTGGTGGTCCTGCTGCTGCCGGGCATGCTCCTGTCGGTCCTGCTGCTCAGCACCTTCGCCGCCGGCGGCTGAGATAGGTTGGCCGCGCACAGGCCCCTGCTCCGTGGCTGAAACTCTCCTGTTCAACGCCCTGCGCGAAGCCATCGACGAGGAGATGGCCCGCGACCCCCATGTGTGTGTCATGGGAGAGGACGTGGGCCATTACGGCGGCTCCTACAAGGTCACCAAGGACCTCTGCGAGAAGTACGGCGAACTGCGGGTGCTGGACACCCCCATCGCCGAGAACAGCTTCACCGGCATGGCCGTCGGTGCCGCCATGACCGGCCTGCGGCCGATCGTGGAGGGCATGAACATGGGCTTTCTGCTGCTCGCCTTCAACCAGATCTCCAACAACATGGGGATGCTGCGTTACACCAGCGGCGGCAACTACACGATCCCGGCGGTGGTGCGCGGACCCGGCGGCGTCGGCCGCCAGCTCGGTGCCGAGCACAGCCAGCGCCTTGAGGCCTACTTCCATGCCGTGCCCGGCATCAAGATCGTGGCGGTGAGCACCCCCACCAATGCCAAGGGCCTGATGAAGGCCGCCATCCGCGACAACAATCCGGTGCTCTTCTTCGAGCACGTTCTTCTCTACAACCTCAGCGAGGACATCCCCGAGGGCGATTACATCTGTGCCCTCGACCAGGCCGAGGTCGTCCGCGAAGGTAAGGACGTCACGATGCTCACCTACTCGCGCATGCGCCACCACTGCCTCAAGGCGGTGGAGCAGCTTGAGGCCGAGGGGGTCGACGTCGAGCTGATCGACCTGATCAGCCTCAAGCCCTTCGACATGGAGACCATCGCCCGCTCGATCCGCAAGACCCACAAGGTGGTGGTGGTGGAGGAGTGCATGAAGACCGGCGGCATCGGGGCCGAACTGATCGCCCTGATCACCGAGCACTGCTTCGACGACCTCGACGCCCGGCCGGTGCGCCTTTCCTCCCAGGACATCCCCACGCCCTACAACGGCAATCTGGAGAACCTCACCATCATTCAGCCCCACCAGATCGTTGCCGCGGCGCACGATCTGAAGGCGGGTCGTCGCTGAGATGGGACGTCAACAGGGCTGGTTCGCCCTCATCCTCGCCCTCACCATCGCCTCCGGGGCCCTGCTGGCCAACTACGGCCTGCAGCTGGGCCTCGATCTCCGCGGCGGCAGCCAGCTCACCCTCCAGGTGATGCCCGCCGGGGCCATCACCCGGGTGGACACCGAACAGCTCGAGGCCGTCAAGGACGTGCTGGAGCGCCGCATCAACGGCCTGGGTGTGGCCGAATCCACCCTCCAGGCCGTGGGCAGCGACCAGCTGGTGCTGCAGCTTCCGGGTGAGCAGGATCCCAGCCAGGCGGCCCGGGTGCTCGGCAGCACGGCCCTGCTGGAGTTCCGCGCCCAGAAGCCCGGCACCGAGCAGGAGATGCAAGGCCTGCTGGGCCTCAAGCGCCAGGCGGAGTCGGTGCTGCGCTCCAAGCGGCCCCCCTCCGCCCTCGATGACCCCACGGCTACACCGCCGCCGCCACCGTCCTCCCTGTCGCCGGAGGATCTGGCCAAGGCGCTCACGTCCCTCGGAATCAAGGTTCCCGCCGGCGCCAGTGAGGTCGACCAGCTGGAGCTGCTGCTCCGGGAGACCAATCGCCGCATCCTTGCCCTCTACGGGCCTGCCCTGATCACCGGCAAGGACCTCACCAGCGCCGGCCGCCAGCAGCAGGCCACCGGAACCGGCTGGGAGGTGACCCTGGGCTTCAACCGGGAAGGGGGCGAGAAGTTCGCCGCCCTCACCCAGTCGATCGCTGGCACCAACCGGTTGCTGGGCATCGTCCTGGATGGCCGCTCGATCAGCGAGGCCAGCGTCGGCGAGCAGTTCAAGGTGGCCGGCATCACCGGCGGCTCCGCTTCGATCACCGGCAATTTCAGCGCCGAGGAGGCCCGCGACCTGGAGGTCCAGCTGCGGGGGGGCTCCCTGCCCCTGCCGGTGAAGATCGTTGAAGTGCGCACCGTCGGCCCGTCCCTGGGGGCCGAGAACATCCGCTCCAGCCTGGTGGCCGGCCTCTCCGGCCTGGTCCTGGTGGCCATCTTCATGATGTCGGTCTATCGCCTGCCCGGGATCGTGGCGGTGGTGGCCCTGAGCCTCTACGCCCTGTTCAACCTGGCCATCTATGCCCTGATTCCCGTCACCCTCACCCTGCCGGGCATCGCCGGTTTCATCCTCTCGGTCGGCATGGCCGTGGACGCCAACGTGCTGATCTTCGAGCGCATCAAGGAGGAGCTGCGGGCCGGCAACACCCTGATCCGCTCCATCGACACTGGCTTCTCCCTGGCCCTGTCCTCGATCATCGACGGCCACGTCACCGGCCTGATCAGCTGTGCGGCCCTGTTCTTCCTGGGCACCGGCCTGGTCAAGGGTTTCGCCGTCACCCTGGCGATCGGCCTGGTGCTCAGCCTGTTCACCGCCCTCACCTGCACCCGCACCCTGCTGCGGCTGCTGATGAGCTACCCGGCCCTGCGGCGCCCCACCTACTTCCTCCCCGCCCGCCAGCTGCCGCCCGCCCGATCCGCTGCGGCCCAGCCGGGCCTGGCCTGAATGACCACCATGACCTCCGTCTCCCCCCCGTCCCCCCGCTTCCGCATCAGCCGCCACCGCCGTCTGGCCTGGGTGGGTTCGATCCTGGCCTGCGGCCTGAGCCTGCTGGGCCTGGCCCTCTGCTGGCTGAACCCGTCGATCGGCGCACCGCTGCGGCCCGGCCTTGATTTCACCGGCGGCACCCAGGTGCAGGTGGAGCGGGACTGTGCCCCCTGCAAGCCCGTCACCGCCGCCGAGGTGCGCCAGGGCCTGGCCGGCCTTGCCCTGCCCTCCCCAGAAGGTGAGGTGGCCCCCAGCCTCGGCAGCGCCTCGGTTCAGGTGCTCGACGGCGGCCGCTCCCTGATCCTTCGCCTGCCGGCCCTCGATGCCGACCAGAGCAAGGCGGTCATCGATGACCTCGCTAACCGGGTCGGCCCCCTGCTCTCCAGCGGCACCTCGGTCAACACGATCGGACCGACCCTCGGCTCGCGGCTCCTGCAGGGCAGCCTCGTCTCCCTGCTGGTGAGCTTCGCCGGCATCGCCGTCTACATCACCTTCAGCTACAGCGGCATCTTCGCCGGGCTGGCCCTGCTCTGCCTGGCCCACGACGTACTGATCACCTGCGGGTTGTTCGCCTGGCTGGGGCTGCTCCAGGGCATCGAGGTGGATTCCCTGTTCGCCGTTTCCCTGATCACCGTGGCTGGCTACTCCGTCACCGACACGGTGGTCGTCTACGACCGGATCCGCGAGCAGCGCCGTGTCCTCGGGGACCTTCCCCTGGTGGAGCAGGTGGATGTGGCCGTGGATGCCACCCTCACGCGCTCCCTCTACACCTCGTTCACCACCTTGCTGCCCCTGGTGGCCCTGATCTTCTTCGGCGGCAGCACCCTGTTCTGGTTTGCCGTGGCGCTCACGGTGGGCATTGCCGTCGGCAGCTGGTCGAGCATCGGCCTGGCGCCCACCCTGCTGCCGGTGTTCTCGAAGCGATGAGGGGCCCCGACCGCAGCGAGCCGATCCGGCGCGGCGGCTGGCCCCTGCTGCCGGTGGTGCTGCTGGTGCTGGCCCTGATCGACCTGCGGGTCGAGCTGATCCTGCTCTGGGACCACCTCACCCTGACCTCCCTCACCGCCGCCGTGCGCTCCCACCTCCTGGCCGTCACCGTGCTGGTGGCCCAGCCCTCCCTCTGGCACCACTACCGACGCGTCCGCGGCTGAGACGGCCAGCCCCGGCCCCCGGCCGTTCCCGCGATCAGGTCCGATCCCAGCGATCCATCACGTCACGGACGAGCACCTCCTCGCAGGCCACCTGAAGCACCACCACCAGGGGCAGGGCCAGCAGCAGTCCGGGAAGTCCCAGCAGGGCCCCCAGACTCAGCTGGGCCATCAGGGCCACCGTGGGCAGCAGGTTGACGGTGCGGCTCAGCAGCAGCGGGGTGAGCAGGAAGGCTTCGCCGTTCTGGAGCAGCAGCCGCAGCACCAGCACCTGGACCACCTTGGCCGGGGAGATCAGCAGGGCGACCGCCAGCGGCAGCAGCGTGGCGGCCGTGGGACCGATGGTGGGCACGAAGGTGAGCAGGCCGCAGACCAGGCCGCTGAGCAGGGCCAGCGGCACCTGCAGCAGGGCCAGGCCCGCCCAGGTGGTGACGAACACCACCGTGCCCGAGATGGTCATGCCCGCCAGCCAGCCCCCGAGGGCCTCGCGGCATTCCCCCAGCAGCTGTTGCATGCGAGGGCGGTAGAACCGCGGCGTGGCAGCGATCAGGAGCCGCTGGTGGCTGGCCGGATCGAGCGCCATCAGGATCGCCAGCAGCAGCATCAGCAGCAGCTGGATGGTGCTGTTGGCTGCACCCCCGGCCACCCCCAGCAGCTGGCCGCCCAGGGGCTGCAGCCGGTCCCAGAGCGTCCCCTCGGCCAGCTGCCGGTCGAGGTCGCGCAGCAGGGGGGTCTTGGGAACCACATCCCCGAGCCGATCCAGCAGTTCGGGGACCAGCTGGCTGAACTGGCGGACCTGGTCGATCAGTTCCGGCAGCAGCAGATTGGCGAGCACCCAGCCGATCACCAGCAGGACCAGCAGCACCAGCGACAGGGCCGCCCCCCGGTTCAGCGGCGTGAGTCTGCGCAGCAGGCTGGTGGGCACATCGAGGGCCACCGCCAGCACCACGGCGCCGAAGAGGATCAGCAGCACCCAGCGCAGTTCCCATAGCAGCAGGAACAGCGCCACCAGGGCCAGGGCCCCGAGCAGGGTGCGTGCCTTCATGTCTGCCGCCGTTCCCGCTTCCAGGGGTCGAGGATGTCATGGATCAGCACATCCCGCAGCAGCACCTGGAGGCACACCGCCAGGGGCAGGGCCAGCAGCAGGCCGAGGGGGCCGAACAGCAGGGTGAACACGAGCTGGGCCGTGAGGGTCAGGCCGGGCAGCAGCTGCAGCTGGTGGTGCATCACCGAGGGGGTGATGACGTAGCTCTCCAGGTTCTGAATGATCACGTAGGTCACCAGGACGGCCAGGGCCTTCCAGGGGGCATCCAGAAGGGCCACCGACATCGGAAAGACCGTGCTCAGGGTGGGTCCCACGTTGGGGATGATGTTGAGCAGGCCCGCCAGCAGGGCATTGGCCGCCACCAGCTTCACCCCCAGCAGGGACAGGCCGATGGCCGCCAGCAGGCCCACGCAGACGGAGCTGATCAGCACCCCCACCATCCAGCTGCTGAGCGCGGTGCCGCAGGCCACCAGCACCTGGCGCAGGCGCCGCCGGTAGAAGGACGGCGCCAGCAGCAGCAGGGCCTCCCGGTAGCCGGTGGGCTGGGCGGCCACCATCAGGGAGACGGCCACGACAAACAGCGTCTGGAGCAGGCCTGCTCCCAGGTTGCCGGCCACGCCCACCAGGCCGATGGCGCCGCCGCCCAGCCGGCCCAGCAGGTCGGGGGGCAGGGTGGCGGGAATCTGGAGGGTCGATTTCAGCCAGTCCAGGCTGCCGTCCCGGCGGCCATACACCATCTGGGACGCCCCCTCGAGGGCCTGGCGCAGCAGCTTGAGCAGCTCGGCCCAGGCCCGCGGCACCTGCTGCACCAGTTCGCGGAACTCGGCGATGAACGGCGGGATCACCACCGTGGCGACCACCAGCACCACCAGGCTGACCAGCAGCAGGGCCAGCAGCAGGGCGATGGGACGGGCGACGCCGATCCGCTCCCGGATGGCGCCCACCAGGGTGCACAGGGCCATGGCGAGGACCACGGCGGCGAACAGGAGGATCAGGGCGTCACGCAGGCTCCACAACAGAACGAGCGCCGCCAGCAGGGCGATCAGGCCCAGCCACTGGCCGAATTTCAAACGTCCTCCTGAGCCTCCTCGGCCGACTCATCGCCCTGGCCGGCAAAGCCCAGGCCATGGCCGTCGGCGTAACGCTGGGCGAAGCGCATGAAGCGCTCGAAGTCGGCGGTGCTCTTCCAGGTGTAGGTGGCTTCCAGGGCGCTGGCCTTGCCGTTGACGAAGCGGGCCTTCACCTCCCGGGTCACCATCTCGCCTTCCTCATCGAGCATGAACATGCCGGTGATGTCCCCCATCGACTGGGGGGCCAGGGCTTCGGGCTCCTCGAACACGAAGGTGGCCTGGCCGGTGCGGCCATCCCGTGAACGGGTCAGGCGGATGTCGGGCACGACCGTCTCGTCCACCCCGCGGAAGAACTGAATGGCGGCGGCCATGGCACTCGCTCAAAAGGTGACTTTAGGCAGAGCCCGTCACGGCTCTTTGCGGGGCTTCACGGCCGGACCCCCGGCACCAGGCCAGTGCCCATCGCTCCTGACATAGTGGGTCCCACCCTGCTGCCTTTCCGGCCGGTCGTCTCCCCCATGCTCTCCGGTCCTCCGGTTTCCAGCACCGTCGATGCCGATCAGCTGCTGGAGCGTTTCCTCACGGGCTCGGCCCGTCAGCGCCGCAGCCTGCTGGGCACCCTTGGACAGGCCGGGTCGGCCCTGCTGGATCGGATCCCGGACCGTCTCGACCTCCTCGATGCCACCGGAGACGACTGGGCCGCCGGCCACCTGATCCAGCTGCTGCTGGCCTCCGGTGACAGCGCCCGCCAGGAGGCCCTGCTGGCCCGCTATCCCCAGGGCTGGCTCGCCGTCACCAGCGTCGCCGGACTCGACTACGCGCCGCTGCAGTTGCACCTGATGCGGCAGGCGTTCGAGGAGGCCGACCGGCTCACCAGCGAGCACCTGCGCCAGCTGGCCGGCGAGGGGGCCGTGCGCCGCGGCTACGTCTATTACAGCGAGGTGGCTGGCATGCCCGCCACCGATCTCACCAGCCTCGACCGCCTCTGGACCTGCTACTCCCAGGGACGCTTCGGCTTCTCGGCCCAGGCCAGGCTGCTGCAGGCCTGCCAGGGGCAGTGGGAGCGCCTCTGGCCCCGTCTGGCCTGGAAGACCGACGGCACCTGGACCCGCTACCCAGGCTCCTTCCAGTGGTCGATCGAGGCCCCGGAGGGCCACATGCCCCTGATCAACCAGCTCCGGGGCGTGCGCCTGATGGATGCCCTTCTGCAACATCCCGCGATCCAGGCGCGCCTGGAGGAGGCAGCGGCAGGGCGCCCGCGTTAGGTTCCGGTCAGGCGAATGGGACTACCTGCTTCATGCAGCTCCGCTGGGCCGACTACATCACCCCCTCCACCCTGCAGCTGGCGCCGCTGGTGGAGTTGCTCCTTGAACCGATCGGCTGCGCTCTGCGCCAGGCGGAGCTTCAGCTCGGTCTCCAGGAGGCCCTGGTCAATGCGGTGCGGCACGGCAACGGCTGCGATCCGGGCAAGTGCCTGAGGGTCCGGCGGATCGTCACGCCGCGCTGGGTGATCTGGCAGGTGCAGGACGAGGGCCCCGGCCTGCCGGCCCACGCTCGCCACGCCTGCCTGCCCTGCCAGGAGGATGCCCCCTCCGGCCGGGGTCTGTTCCTCATCCATCACTGCTTCGACGACGTGCGCTGGAGCGGCCGGGGCAACCGCCTGCAGCTGGCGGCCCGTCGGGCGGCGGTCAGCGCCCGTGGGCAGGACAGCCCGGATCGCTGATCTCGGCCCGCAGCCAGGCCTGGGCGTTCTCCAGCAGGGCGATGGCGCGCAGGCGGCCGTCGGTGGCTGCACTGGCGCCGGGGTCATCGGCGGCGAGCAGCTGCACCAGCGCCGCCGCCACCTGTTCGGCGGCCCGCCGGGGCCGCTGACGCTTCAGGGCGTGCCACTCCCGATCGCCGATGCTGAGCTGGCGGTGCAGCTGCTCGGCCAGGGGCAGGGCGTCGGCAGGCCAGGAGCGGTGCGCCGGGACGGCGGCGCCGGCCGTGGAAGGCGATCCGGCTGGAGCGGCGGGGGCTTCCACTGGACGATCGGACCGAAGTGGATCCATCCTGTCGCTCCAGGCCACGCCCTGTCGATCGCGCCGCCATGAGACGTCCCCAGCGCCCCCGCCGCTCCCCGTCCCCCGGAGTGCTCCACCATCTGGCGGCGGTGCTGAGCCTGGCCGGTCGCTCCGGGGCGGTCGCCGCCAGCGGTGTCAGCCTGCGCCGCAGGCGCCAGCGGCTGGAGCTGGCCCAGCGGCTGCTGGATCCGCTCCCGGAGGCCCTGCTGCCACGCGGGCGCCAAAGCGACCGCTTCTGGACGGCCCTGCGCTGGGGGGGGCTCGGGCTGCTGCTGGCCTGGTTGCTCAGGCCCTGATTCAGGCGTCGGCTTCGCCGACGAACTCGAGCGGATGGGGTCGCTGCTCCAGGGCCTCCACCTCACGGCGCTTCAGGGCGGTCCAGTCATCGAGCAGCTCCCGGCCGAAGACATCGCCGGCCAGCAGGTAGTCGTGGTCGGCGGCCAGGGCCGCCATGGCGGAGCGCAGGTCGGTGGGCAAGGTGGCAGGCGATGGGGCGGGCTCCCGATCAGCAGGGGGGCCGGGATCGATCTGGTGACGCACCCCATCGAGGCCCGCCAGCAGCATGGCGCTGAAGGCCAGGTAGGGATTGGCGAGCCTGTCGCCCTGGCGCAGCACCAGCCGCCGCCGGCCGGGATCGCTTTCCGGCTCGGGAACGGCCACCACGGTGGCGGAGTCGTGGCGGGCATAGGCCAGGCGGGTCGGCGCCTGGGGCCCGCTCCCCAGCCGCCGGTAGCTGTTGGTGCCGGGGTTGGTGAAGGCGGCCAGGGATGGGCCATGGCGCAGCAGCCCCCCCAGGTACCAGCGGGCCGTCTGGGAGAGGTCGCCGTAGGTGCCTTCGCCGGCAAACAGGGGATGGCCCGCCTTCCAGAGGCTCTGGTGCACCGCCAGGCCGGCGCAGGCGCCCTCCAGGGTGGGCCTGGGCAGGAAGGTGGCGCTCCAGCCGTGGCGGCGGGCCACGTTCCGCACCACGTAGCGGCTCACCATCAGCGCGTCGGCGGCCCGCAGCGGATCGTCGCTGGCCAGCGTGAGGTGCTGGAGGGGACCGGCCGCCGGCTGGAGCGGCAGCCGGGCCCGGATCCCCAGGGCCGCCAGGGTCAGCGCCAGCTCGCTGTGCAGAGCCTCCGGCGGAGCGGCCCCGAGGGCGATGCGGTAACCGCAGCCGAGCTCGTCGGCCTGGGAGGTGAGCTCCTGGAACAGGAAGTAGCCCGACTCGGTGCCGAAGCGGGCGGCATCCGCCAGTCCGCAGCCCGCCAACAGGGCCAGGGCACGGGCCGCCAGGGTGCGCGGGCAGTGGCGGAGGCGCCCAGCGCCGTCGGGCGGCCCCTCGACCGCGGCGATCAGGCTCAGGCTCCGGGGGGCGAGGAAAGGGTCGATCCAGGCGGTGGCCGGGTCCGGATGGAGCACCAGGCCGTCGAGGGCCAGGCCGTGGTGGAAGGCTCCCTCCCCGAGAAGATGAGCATCCAGGCCGATCGACTGCCAGCGCCCCGCCAGGTCCGTCACCTTGAGGTCGAGGCGCTCGATGCCGTCGTCACCGAGGCGGCGCAGGACGTCCTGGGCGGAGGGGGCCATGGCGGGGGGCGGGTGGGAAGGCTGCCGCCACGATGGTGCCCCCCCGATCCGCCGGTGGCCGCGTAACCGTTTCTGTCAGATTCCCCAGAACCAGCCGCAGCACAGGAATCTGGCGGATTGCGAGTGCTACCTTCCGCTTCAGGTGCGTCGATCCGTTTCGTCCATGCGAGATGCCATCACCGGTCTGATCGGTCGCTACGACCAGCTGGGCCGCTATTTCGATCGCTCCGCGATCGATCGGATCGATTCCTATTTCGGTCAGGCGGAGTTGCGGCTGGCCGCGGTCGAGCTGATCAACCGGGAAGCCGCCACCATCGTGCGGGAGGCGGCCCAGCGCCTCTGGCTGGAGGACCCCGAACTCCTGCTCCCCGGCGGCAACGCCTACACCACCCGGCGTCTGGCGGCCTGCCTGCGGGACATGGATTACTTCCTGCGCTACGCCAGCTACGCCCTGGTGGCCGACGACTTCACGATCCTCGACGAGCGGGTGCTGAACGGTCTCGATGACACCTACAAGAGCCTGGGGGTTCCCACCGGTCCCACCGTCCGCAGCATCGCCCTGCTCGGTGAGGTGATCGCCGAGATGCTGGCCGATGCCGGCATGGTGGATACCGCCCTGGTGCGGGCGCCTTTTGAGCACCTCTGCCGCGGCCTCGGCTCCAGCAACGTCCGGGCCCGCTGAGGCGACCGTTCCCTAATCTCAGTTCACTACTGCCTCCCCGCCAGGTCTTGCCTTCTCTCCCAGTGCCTCCATCCGTCAGCAGCGCCCACCGGCTCGCCCTGGATCCCATCGCCACCCCCGAGCGTCTGCTGCTGGGTCCAGGACCGTCCAATGCCCACCCCACGGTGCTGCAGGCCCTGGCCCGGATGCCGATCGGCCACCTGGACCCCCTCTACATCGACCTGATGGGTGAGGTGCAGGAACTGCTCCGCTACGCCTGGCAGACCGACAACCGGCTCACCATTCCGATGAGCGGCACCGGCAGTGCCGCCATGGAGGCGACCCTGGCCAACACCATCGAACCCGGCGACAAGGTGCTGGTGGCGGTGATGGGCTATTTCGGCCAGCGCCTGGTCGACATGGCCGGCCGCTACCGGGCCGAGGTGGTCACGATCGAGCGGCCCTGGGGAGAGGCCTTCGATCTGGCCGAACTCGAAGCCGCCCTGGTCGCCCACAAGCCCGCCATCCTGGCGATGGTGCACGCCGAGACCTCCACCGGCGTCTGCCAGCCGATGGAGGGCATCGGCGACCTCTGCCGCCAGCACGACTGCCTGCTGCTGCTGGATACGGTCACCTCCCTGGGGGCCGTGCCGCTGCACATCGATGCCTGGAAGGTGGACCTGGCCTACAGCTGCAGCCAGAAGGGCCTCAGCTGCCCCCCCGGTCTGGGCCCCTTCACCATGGGCCCCCGGGCCGAGGCCAAGCTGGCCGCCCGTTCCGGCAAGGTGCCCAACTGGTACCTCGATGTCTCCCTGCTCAACAAGTACTGGGGCAGCGACCGGGTGTACCACCACACCGCCCCGGTCAACATGAACTTCGGCATGCGCGAAGCCCTGCGGCTTCTGGCCGAAGAAGGGCTGGAAGCCGCCTGGGCGCGCCACCGCAGCAATGCCGAGCGCCTCTGGGCCGGCCTGGAGCGGCTGGGGCTTGAGCTGCATGTCAGCGAGCCCCTGCGCCTGGCCACCCTCACCACCGTCCGCATCCCCGAGGGTGTCGACGGCAAGGCCTTCAGCCGCCACCTGCTCGACCGCTTCGGCATCGAGGTGGGCGGCGGGCTCGGGGATCTGGCCGGCAAGGTGTGGCGCATCGGCCTGATGGGCTACAACAGCACCCCGGAGAACGTCGATCGCCTGCTCGCCATCTTCGAGAGCGAACTGCCCGCCTTCCGGCCGTCGCCCGCGGCCGTCGCGGCCGCCATCGCCTGAGTCAGGCCTGGCCCTCTCCCCCGGCCCGGTGCTCCTGATGGGCCCGGCGCCGCTGCCGGAACCAGGTCTCCAGCTGTTCCCCGGCCCGCTCCCCCAGCACGCCCCCCCGCACCACCATGTGGTGGTGAGCGCTGGGGTGGCGTGACAGATCCAGGCTGCCGCCCAGGCCGCCCCGCTTCGGATCGGCCGCCCCGTAGATCACCGTGCCCACCCGCGCCTGAATCAGGGCGCCGGCGCACATCGGACAGGGCTCGAGGGTCACCAGCAGGGTGCAGCCGTTGAAGCGCCAATCGCCCCGGGCCGCCGCCGCCCGGCGCAGGGCCAGCAGCTCGGCGTGCCCCAGGGGGTCCGCCCGCCGGTGGCGCCGGTTGCTGCCCCAGCCCACACAGCGGCCGGCCTCATCCAGCAGGGCCGCCGCCACCGGGATCTCCCCGCCGGCCCCGACCGCGTCGGCGAGGCGCAGGAGCCGGTCCATCCAGAGCTGGCTGGCGGCGTCATTCAGCATGGACGCGTCATGCAGCATGGACTTCTTCTAGCCATGCCTCCGGAGGGGCAAGCGGCAGAATGCCGAAGCCCCCACCGTCGCCGTTGGCCAGCGTCCCCCCCGCCCAGCGGCCAGCGCCGCCCCCCAGGGAGCGCGGCTCCTTCGTCGATCCGTTCGCGGCGGATCCGGCCCTCGAAGCTTTTCTGCACCAGGCGTCGACCCTGCTGTGCCGCTGGCTGGGCCAGGCCGGCCACGGCACCCCCCTGCCCGGGCTGAGCGTGCTGCCGGCGGTGGAGCCGGAGGCCGAAGGCCTGCGCAGCGACCGGCTGCTGGCCGATCTCCAGCTGGTGATGGAGGGGGCCTACAACCCCAACCATCCCGGCGCCCTGGCCCACCTCGACCCGCCGCCCCTGTCGGCCTCGATCGTGGCCGATCTGGTCTGCGCCGGGCTGAACAACAACCTGCTGGCCGAGGAGCTCTCCCCCAGCCTGAGCCGCCTGGAGCGGGCCTTGTGCGCCTGGATGGCGGGGCGTTTCGGCCTGCCCGAGGGTTCCGGCGGGGTGGCCGCCAGCGGCGGCAGCCTCAGCAACCTGATGGCCCTGGTCACCGCCCGCCACCAGCGGGGCCTGGCGACCCGGGGCGACGCGGTGGTGCTGTGCAGCGAGGAGGCCCACGTCTCGCTGATCAAGGCCGTGGCCGTGATGGGCCTGCCGGCCGACGCCCTGGTGCGGCTGCCGGTGACCGCTGCCGGCGGCCTGGACCCCCTGGCCCTCGAGGAGAGGCTGGCCCGGCTCGATCGGGCCGGCATCCCCGTGATCGCCGTGGTGGCGACCTCCGGCACCACCGTGCGGGGCGCCCTCGATCCCCTGGAGCCCATCGCCGCCCTCTGCCGTCGCTACGGCCACTGGCTGCACGTGGATGGGGCCATCGGGGCGATCTTCGCCTTCAGCGAGCGACTCCGGCCCCTGCTGGGCGGCCTGGGGCTGGCCGATTCGATCACGGTCAACCCCCAGAAGCTGCTCGGCATCACCAAGACCTCCTCCCTGCTGCTGCTGGCCGACCCCCGCCACCTGCAGCGGGCCTTCGGCACCGGCCTGCCCTACATGGAGCCCAGCTGGGGCGGCGGCCACCAGGGGGAGGCGGGCCTGCAGGGCACCCGGCCGGGGGAGATCCTCAAGCTCTGGCTGGGACTGCGCCAGCTCGGCCTCGACGGCATGGCCGCCCTGATCGAGGCGGCCGTCCAGCGCCGCAGCGAGCTGGAGCGACGGCTGCGGGCGATCGGTGGCCTGACCCTCTGCAGCGGTCCCCTGCACCTGCTTGCCTTCCGCCCCGAGGGCTCAGGCGCCGCCGGCGCCGAACGCTGGAGTGCGGCCACCCGGGCGGCCCTGCTGGGGGAGCAGCTGATGCTGTCGCGGCCCGTCTACCGGGGGCTCCACCACCTCAAGGCGGTGCTGGGCAACCCCCACACGGGCAGCGAGCACCTGGAGCGCCTGGCCCTGGTGGTGCAGCGGAGCCTGGCGGAGGCGGCCGATGGCTGAACCGAAGCCGGAGCCGGTGGCGCCCCAGCGCCCCGCGAACGACCGCCGTGGCCGCTGGGTGGCGATCCTCACCGGCGCCCTCTCGATCCTGATCGGGGTGGCCTACCTGGTGCTGATCACCGTCCTGGATTCCCGCGGTCCCCTTCAGCCCCCGCCCCCCGAGGCCCTGGGCGTGGCGGCAGCCGCCGCGCCTGCCGCTGCTGCAGCGGTTCCACCACCCGGCTGAGGGCCGTCTCCAGGAAGCGGCGCAGCATCCCCTCGCGCTGGTTGAGGTCGTACTCGCGCTGCAGCACCTCCTGCAGCCCGCCATCCCCCCAGTCCTGGTTCTGGCGGAAGTAGGTGATGAAGCTGCGGCCCGCCACCCGGGTGAGCCAGGCGGCGCTGACGGCCTGCACCGCCCGGCTGACCACCAGGGCGGGAAGGCTGAGGCTCAGGGCCGAGGTGATCAGACCCACCCCCCCCTTGATCAGGCCGAGGCCCGCCAGGGTGCGGCCCACAGAGAGGGCCAGGTCCTGGGCGTTCTCGCGGCTGAGGCTGACGCCGTAGACGCGGCCGATCTCCACCACCATCTGGGCGTTCACCGCGGCGGTGGCCAGCAGGTCGATGCCCGGCAGCGGCGTCACCATCACCACCCCGGCGCCGATCCACATGTACCGGTCGACGATCGTGCCGGCATCGCTGCGGCGTTGGCGGTCGAGCAGATCCTGGCTGGCCTGGCTGAGGCGACGGCACTGCAGCAGCAGGTTGTCGGCGATCAGCTCCTCCCCGTCGGCATGGAGGACGGCGGCGATGCGGCGCAGCAGGGCCTCCACCTCCGGCTCAGGCTGCAGCGGCCGGCCGCCCGGCATCGGCACGCTCTGGGGGGCGGCGCTGGCGGGGATCACATCCTCCGGGCCGAGGCGGGCGGCGCAGCGCTGCCGCAGCAGTGCCAGCAGCCGACGCTCCTCCTCTTCGCCGCGCAGGTCGCATTTGTTGAGCACCAGCAGCAGCCGCTTGCCGAGGCCCGCCAGGGCTTCGAACACCTCCAGCTCGCTGGCCCGCAGGTCCCCGTCCAGCACCAGCAGCAGCAGGTCGGCCCGGGCGGCCAGTTCCCGGGCCACGCGCTCCCGCTCGCGGCCCTCGCGCCCCGCTTCGAGAATCCCCGGGGTGTCCTCCAGGATCACGGCCCGGGGCAGATCCTTCAGCCGCAGCCGGTAGCGGGTGGCGGCCGTGGTCGAGCCCATCGGCGCCCCCACCTCCCCCACCAGCTCCTGCAGCAGGGCGCGGATCAGGGAGGTCTTGCCGGTCGAGCCGGTGCCGAAGACAACGATCACCAGGTCGCCCCGCTCCAGCTCCGCCTCCATCCGCTGCCGTTCCTGACGCAGGGCCTCCCGCTCCACCGCGTCGCGCACCTGGGCCAGGGTGCGGTCGATGGAGCCCAGGTTCCGCTGGGCCGCCTCCCGGCGGCTGGAGGGCACCGCCGCGGGGGCGGATTTCCCGGGGCCCATTGTGCCGCCCTGCCGCAGCCGGCGCAGCCAGGGCCAGCCCACCTGGGCCAGGGCCACCACCAGGGCCGCCAGCATGATCAGCATCAGCGGCCCCACCATCCAGTAGGGCAGCCAGGTGCTCAGGGTCCATTGCAGCTGCTGGATCGCCTGAAGCACCATGCCCAGCACCACCAGCGCCAGCAGACCCAGAAAGACCCAGATCCAGAGCCGCTGCGGCAGCTTCACGGTCCCGGCGGTGCGGAGCGCACGATCTCGCCGAACAGGGAGGCGGCCAGGGAGCTGCTGGCGGCGGTGGGGCTGTTGTCATCGTTGCCCAGCCAGATGCCGATCACCCACTGGCGTCTGGGGGCATAGCCCACGAACAGCAGGTCCCGGCCCTCGTTGGTGGTGCCGGTCTTGCCCCAGCTGCCGGCGCCCACATAGGCGGCGCTGCCGGTGCCGCCGCTGACCACCGCCTCCAGCAGCGTCCGCATCGCCTTGGCGGTGGCGGGACTCATCACCCGCCTCCCGGGGTTGCTGATGGTCCTGGAGCTGCCGGCGGAGGCCCGGCAATCGGCCCCGCCCCGTTCCCCCGGCGCCTGGGAGGCGCCGCAGGCCTCGGCATCGGTGAGCCGCCGGATCGTGGTCGGGGCACGCCAGAGCCCGTCGGCGGCGACGGCCGCATAGGCCGCCGTGAGCTCCAGCAGGGTCACCTCGCTCTGGCCCAGGGCCAGGCCCGGCACCGGGGCCAGGGGGCTGGTGAACCCCAGGTCCCGGCCCTTGCCCACCACGGCGTCGAGGCCATCCCGGCGGGCCAGCCGCAGGGCGGCGGTGTTGCTGCTGATCGCCATGGCCTGGCGCAGGCTGAGGCTGCCGCCGCAGCCGCTGCTGAAGTGCTGGCCGCCCCAGTCCAGCGGTCCGCAGCCGATCCGGTCCCCGGGCCGGGCGCCCCGCTCCAGGGCGACGACGTAGGGCACCAGCTTGAAGGTGCTGCCGGGCTGGCGCAGGGCCATCGAGGCGCGGTTGAACTGGCTCTGCAGATAATCCCGGCCGCCGGCGATGGCGCGGATGCCTCCGGTGCGGCTGTCGAGAATCACCACCGCCCCCTGGCTCACCCCCAGGGATCGGCTGGCGTCGATGCGCTGGCGCAGCAGCAGCTCGACCCGCTCCTGCAGCAGCGGATCGAGGTGGGTGTCGATCAGGAAATTGCCCTCGGCGGCCACCGCTTTGCCCACCTGGTTCTCCAGGTCGCGGCGCACCTGGTCGGTGTAGAAGGGCGCCCCGCGCTGCTGGGCGGAGCGGCAGGCATCCGCGGCCAGGCGGATCGGCTGGCGCCGGGCCCGCCGGGCCTGGTCGGCGGAGATGCGGTTGGTGGCCGCCATCTTGTCGAGCACCTGGTTGCGGGAGGCGAGGGCCGCCGCGGGATCGACGCAGGGGTCGTAGCCGTTCGGGGAGGGGAGCAGGCCCACCAGCAGGGCGGCCTCCTCGAGCTTCAGCGCCGAGGCCGGACGGTTGAAGAAGCGCCGGGAGGCGTCCTCGAACCCCCAGACGGCCCCCAGATAGACCCGGTTGAGGTAGCTGAGCAGCAGCTCCTCCTTGCTGAAGCGGGCCTCCAGCTGCAGGGCCACCAGCAGCTCCCGCCACTTGCGCCCCAGGGTCTCGCCCTGCCCCACCTGCTCCGGGTACAGGCTGCGGGCGATCTGCTGGGTGAGGGTGCTGCCGCCTTCGAGCACCCGGCCCCCCAGCAGGTTGGTGACCAGGGCCCGGGCGGTGCCGATCGGGTCCACGCCGGGGTGCCACCAGAAGCGGTTGTCCTCGCTGGCCAGCAGGGCATCGATCAGCACCGGGGGGTAGGCGCCGAGCTCGGCAAGCTCGCGGCGCTTGCGATCGGCCACGGAGGCCACCGGTCGATCCTGGCGGTCGTAGAGGAGCAGGGGGCCCCGCACCGTCGCCAGGCTGCCGCGGGTGGGCACCTGGAGCAGGGACAGGGCCAGCAGCAGGCTGCCGCCGCCGGCCACGACCGCCGCGGCCCGCGCCCCCCAGCGGCCGATCCGGTCGAGGCGGGTGCTGCCGTCGCGCTCGAACAGGAGCGTGGGCAGATCCGCCTGATCGGCGGGCCCGAAGCGCACCCGGTCCCCCTCGCGCAGCACCAGCTCCCGCACCCTCCGGCCCCGCCACCACAGCCCGTTGGTGGAGCCGGCATCGCTCAGCAGCCAATGCCCGCCGTGGTTCTCCAGCAGGGCGTGGTGGCGGCTGACCGCCGTGTGGTCGATGACGATGGCGTTGTCGGCGGCGCGGCCGATCCGGTAGAGGCTGCCGTGCAGGGGCTGCTCCAGATCCGGCAGGCCCGGCCGCTGCACCGTGAGCCGGGGGCCGGGAGCCCGGGGCCGCAGCCGCTGCTCCAGCCCTTCAAGGATGGCGGTCGGCATGGGGTCGCAGCAGGTCGATGAGGAAGCAGGCCACGGCCAGGTTGATGGCGACGTCGGCGAGGTTGAAGATCGGGAAATGGATCGGGACGAACTCCAGGAAGTCCACCACGGCCCCATGGCGCCAGCGGTCGATGCCGTTGCCGACGGCGCCCCCGAGCAGCAGTCCCAGGGCCAGCACGTTCCAGAGGCCGGCGGGAGGACGCCACAGGATCCAGAACAGCAGGCCGAGGCTCACCAGGGCGCTCACCAGGCCCAGCTGGTTCGGCACCCCGGCGAAGAGGCTGAAGGCCGCCCCGGTGTTGCTGACGCGCTGCAGCTGCAGCAGGCCGGGCAGCAGGGGCTCAATGCTGCCGCTGGCCAGGTTCTCGACGGCCCAGCGCTTGCTGAGCTGATCCAGCCCCACGGCGACGGCAGCCAGCAACAGGGGGTTCAGCCGCTGGCGCAGTGTTCGTGTCATCACGAGGGCACCAGCAGCAGACGGCGCAGCAGCCAGGCCAGGACACCGGCGGCGCAGCAGAGCAGCAGCTGGGGCAGCAGGGCCAGGCTGTAGCCAACCACCAGGGTGAGGGTGTCGCCGCCCCAGCGGCCGGCCAGGCTGCCCAGGAGGAGGTTGGCGAGGCCGCAGAGATGCAGCACCACCAGGCCGATGGCGGCGGCGCCGGCGAGGGTCAGGGGATCGTCCATGCCCGGCTGGCGCGCCAGCTTGCCGGTGATCCAGGCGGCCGGCAGGAAGCCCGCCAGGTAGCCGAAGCCCGGATCGAGCAGGTAGCCGACGCCGCCCCCTTCATGGAACACCGGCAGCTGGAACAGACCGACACTGAGATAGGCCACAGCCGCCAGCGTGGCACTGCGGGGACCGCAGACCAGGGCCGTCAGGAGCAGGGCCGGCACCTGCAGGGTGATGCCGAGCGGACGCACGGCCCAGCCCGCCGCCTCGTGGACCGGGAAGGCGGCCGGCACCAGACCGCCGACGAGTATCAGGAGAAGGCCGGCGATCGCTCCGCTCCAGGTGGCAAGGGCCCGCAATGAACCGTCCATGGCTGGCGCCCATCCTGCTGCAGCTAGGTTCGGCTGAGAAGGGCCCCCAGCCCGCCCGCCGGGCACCCGTACCGCCGGAGCCCCCTACCGCCGGACCCCGTACCGATGCCGGATTCAACCCCCACCGACCCGCCCACCGCCGAGGAGATGGCGCCGACGGTTCCGCCGGTGGAGATCCACCTGGGGGATGCGGTGCGGCTGCGCCAGCCGCTGCGCTACCTCAAGACCGCCGACCCGATGCCGATGCTGCGCCCGCCGGACCTGGTGGATCCGGGGGAGGTGGGCCGCGTGGTGGAGATCCGGGCCCTGGATCTGCGGGCCATCCGCTTCCGCCGCGGCACCTTCCTGATCAACGCGACGGATCTGGAGCCCGCCCCGGCCGACGGCTGAGGCCGTGGTTCTGCCAGGCCAGCTGCGCCTGCGCCAGGGCCGGGCCCGGGCCCACCAGGCTCAGGGACGGGGAGGCGAGCCAGCGGCAGGCAGCCGAGCGCAGATCCTCGGCGCCGAGGCCAGGGGCCCGCTCCAGCACCCGGCGCACATGGTCGGCGGGCAGGCCCTGGCTGAGCACCAGCGCCAGGCGCTCGGCGATCTGGGAGCAGGTCTGGCGCCCCATGGCGTCCTGCCCCTGGAACTTGGCCAGGGCCAGCAGCCGTGAGCCCTCGTCCAGCGGCTCCTCCAGGAGCCGCTGCCACTCGTCCAGCAGGCAGGTGGTGGCTTCCGCCACCCGCTCGGCCGAGGTGGACAGGTGCATGACGAACGGTGCGCCGCCGGCATGGGCCGGCAGGTGCACACCGACGTCGTAGGCCAGACCACGCTCCTCCCGCATCGTGATGAACAGGCGGCTGGACATGCCGAGGCCCAGGTGCGCCTGCAGCAACCGCAGGGCCAGGGCGTCGGGGTGGGCCAGGGGAACGGTGGCGGCCCCCAGCATCAGCACCACCTGTTCGGTGTCCTGCACCTGCTGGCCCAGGGGCCCCGTGGCCGGCGGCGGACCGGCGAAGGGCTGGGTCACCGGGGCGTGGGTGTTCCAGGGGGACGCCGCCAGTTCCCGTTCCAGCACCTCCCCCAGGGCGGCGGGGGCGTCGCCGCAGAGCACCAGGACGGCGCCGTCGCTGCCGAGCCGTTCCACCAGGGGGCGCAGATCGTCCGGCCCGAGGCCGGCCAGTTCCGCTTCGATCCCGAGGGGGTCATGGCCGTAGGGCCCGTCGCCGTAGAGCAACCGGCGCAGCTGGTCGTGGGCCAGCTGGAAGGGGTCCTCCTTCTGGCGCTGCAGCATCTGCAGGTTGAGCTGGCGCTCGATCGCCACCTGGTCGGCCTCCAGCCGGGGCCGCCGGGCCATCGCCAGCAGCAGGGGCACCAGGGTGGTGGCGTCGTCGGCGGCGCACTTCAGGGCCAGCACCAGGCCATCCTCGTGGGCCTCCACCCGCAGGGCGGCACCGGCCCCCTCGACACAGTCGGCGAGGGCCTCGGCATCGAGGTCCCCGCAGCCCCGAGTCATGGTGCCGGCCAGCAGCTGGTGGGCGCCGCGGGCACCGGCGGGGTCGCGGCCGCTGCCGCCGGGGATGGCGAGGCGGGCCGCCAGGATCGCCGGCCCGGGCCGGTGCAGGATCCGCAGGGGCAGGCCGCCCTCCAGGACGCGGCTGTCTTCGCTGCCGGACGGGTGGCTGCCGGGGGATTGGCTGCCGGGGGGTGGCGCGATGCTCATGCCGGCACCGCCTCGAGCACGCAGGCCCGGGCCGGATCCAGCAGGGGCAGCGTCTGCTCCTTGAGCCGCTGGGGCGACCAGCGCTCCAGCAGTTCCAGGGGATGGCCGAGGGGCTGGGGCCGGCCCCAGAGGCGGCTGCTGCCGATCAGGGAGGCCACGCCGCCGGGGGATTCCAGGGAGAAGCGGTAGCCGTTGGCGACGAGGCGCCGGGCCCGTCCCCACTCCTGTTCATCCAGGGAGTCCTGGCGGAGCTCCTGCCACACCTGGTCGATGGCCTGCCGCACCTCGCCCAGCTCCTCGGGATCGCAGACGGCCTCCAGCAGGGCGATGCTGCCGCCCTCCATGGCGTGCAGGTCCAGATCGATGCTCTCCACGATCTGCAGCTGCTCCCGCAGCCGCTCCACCAGACGGCTGCGGCGTCCTTCCGCCAGCACGGTGGTGCCCAGGTCGGCCCCGGCCATGGCCTCCAGATCGGCGGCGGGCGGCAGCCACCACAGCATCAGCAGGCGGGCGGCCTCGAGCCGCGGCACCGCCAGCCGGTGCACCCCCGGGGTGACGCTCAGCTCCGCTGGAACCATCGGCGCGCCGCTGGCCGCCAGGGCCGCGAGGGGGCCGCTGGCGGCCCGATCCATCAGGGCGCCATCGCCGACGGCACCGGCGAGGGACAGGACGCAGCGGCCGGCGGCGTACTGGCGGTTGTGGAAGGCCGCCATGGCGGCCGGGTCATGGTCGAGCAGGGCCTGGCGCCGCCCCAGGATCGGCAGACCGTAGGGGTGGTCGGGACAGGCCAGGGACAGCAGCCGCTGCAGGGCCACCTCCTCGGGCTGGTCCTCACTCTGGGCCAGCTCCTCCAGCACCACCTGCCGCTCCATGGCGAAGCTGTCGGGGTCGAGCCGGGGCTGCAGCACCAGATCCATCAGCAGATCAAGGGCCTCGGCCGCCCCCTCCGGGGGCATCAGGGCGTGGAAGTGGACGTCGTCGAAGCCGGTGGCGGCATTGCTGCTGCCCCCCAGGGCCTCGATGCGGCGATCGAACTCCCCGGCCGCAAGCCCGTCACTGCCCTTGAACACCATGTGCTCGAGGAAGTGGGCCAGGCCGCTCTCCGCGGGCGTCTCGAAGGCGCTGCCGGCCCGGCACCAGAAATCGAGGCAGACCAGGGGGGCGTCCTCCAGGTCGAGCTGCACCAGTTCGACCCCGTTGGCGAGGGTGTGGCTGACGGGGACGGCCAGACCGGGCAGCAAGGACCCGCAACAACCCAGGGAATCGCTCACGGATGCATGGCAGGATCCGCATTCTGCTGTGACGACGTGTCCATGGGTGAGGTCGCACCGGCCGTTGACGGTGGCATCCATCCCCTGGTGGATTCCCTGGCGGAGCGGATCCGGCTCTGTCGCCATGCTCTGCCGGATCTGGCCCCCCTGGCCATCGACCCGGAACTGGAGGCGATCAGCGGCAGCCTGGACGGGGATGCCCTGTTCATCCGCAACGAGGTGCACCGCTGCCGCGGGCTGCGCAAGCTGCACCTGGAGACGGCGCGCCTCGGGGCCGGGCTGCAGATCCTCCACTGCGTCTTCTTCCCCGATCCCCGCCACGACCTGCCGGTCTTCGGCGCCGACATCGTCGCCGGCAAGGCCGGGGTCAGCGCCGCCATCGTCGATCTCTCCCCCGTTGGGGAGACCCTGCCGGAATCCATCGCGGAGGCCCTGGCCGGCCGGGAGCGGCCCGCCTTCGCCCAGGTGCGCGATCTGCCCCCCTGGGGATCGATCTTCTCCCCCCACGTGCTCTTCGTGCGGCCGGAGTCGGAGGCGGAGGAAAAGGGGTTCGTCGAGGAGGTGGCGACGTTCCTCGGCGTGCTGGCCACAGCGGCGGCGGCGAGCCCTTCCCAAGCCCATGACGATCCGGCTACGGTTGCGCGATGGCGCGGGCAGCTGAGGTATTGCAAGCAACAGAAACAAAACGACAAGACCCGGAGGGTGCTGGAGAAGGCGTTCAACCCCCAGTGGGCGGACCGCTACATCGAGGACCTGCTCTTCGACGACCCACCGGTCCCTGGCGCAACGGCCTGATCGTCGCCGGCGTGGCGGGTCTGCTGGTGGGCGGCGTCGTCTTGTACCAGCGCCTGCAGCCCGCCAAGCCTCCGGCCGCCGCTGTCGCCCGTCCGCCGGCCCCGGTGGAGGCCGTGGCGGCCCTGGGCCAGCTGGAGCCCGACGGTGACGTGCGCATCCTGGCGGCGCCGATCACGGGCATCGGCGGCAGCCCCCGCATCACCGAGCTGCTGGTGGCCGAGGGTGACCGGGTGCGGGCCGGCCAGCTGCTGGCCCGTTTCGACAACCAGCCCCTGCAGCGGGCGGAACTCGAGCTGATCCGCACCCGGATCGCCAACCTCAGCCGCCGGCTCACCATCCAGACCCGCGACCTGGCGCGCTATCGCAAGCTGGCCAGCGACGGCGCCTATTCCGCCGCCGATCTGGATGTGCTTGAGCAGCGCACTCTGGAGCTCCAGGGGCAGCTGCAGGAGGCCCGGGCTTCCCTGGTCAAGGCCAGCACCGACCTGGTCAACACCGAATTGCGTGCCCCGATCGACGGAACGGTGCTGCGCATCCAGTCCCGCGTCGGCGAACGGCCCGGCGACAAGGGCATCCTCGAGCTGGGGGCCAGCGATCGCATGGAAGCCTCGATCGAGGTCTACGAAAGCGACATCGATCGTGTGCGTGTCGGCCAGGCCGTCACCCTCACCAGTGAGAACGGCGGCTTCGACGGCACCCTCCGGGGCACCGTGCGGCGCATCAGTCCCCAGGTCCGCCAGCGGGAGGTGCTCTCCACCGATCCCACCGGTGATGCCGATGCCCGCGTCGTCGAGGTGCGGGTGCGGCTCGATCCCCAGGATGGGGCGAAGGTCGCCGACCTCAGCGGCCTCAAGGTCATCGCCCGCATGCAGCCATGAGCCTCTGGCAGGGACGCCGCATCCCGCTGGCCTGGCTGCTGCTCACCCGCCAGCCGATGCGCCTGGCGGTGGCCCTGGCCGGGATCACCTTCGCCGGGATCCTGATGTTCATGCAGCTGGGCTTCCGCGACGCCCTGTTCGACTCCAGCGTCACGGTGCACAAGCTGTTCGACACCGATCTGGTGCTGCTCAGCCCCCGCAGCAAGAGCTCGATCAGCATGACCGGCTTCCCCGAGCGACGGCTCGTGCAGGCCAAGGCCGATCCGGACGTGACCGGCATCACCCCGGTGCACTGGAACCTGCTGCTCTGGCGCAACCCCCAGACCAAGGGCACGCGCTCGATCCTGGCCCTGGGTTTTGAACCGGGGGATCCCCTGTTCCTCGATCCGGCCGTCACCGCCATGGCGCCCCGCCTCACCCAGAAGGGCCGGGTGCTTTTCGACGACCTCTCCCGTGACGAGTTCGGACCGGTGGCGAAATGGTTCCGGGAGGGCCGGACCGTCGAGAGCGAGGTGGCCGGCAAGCGGCTGCGGGTGGCGGGCCTGTTCAGTTCAGGGCCCTCCTTCGGTGCCGACGGCAACCTCCTCACCAGCCGGGAAACCCTCCTGAGCCTGGTGCCGAACAACCCGCCCGGCAGCATCGAACTGGGTCTGATCCGCCTGCGCCCCGGGGCCAACCCCGCCCAGGTGGTGGACCGCTTGCGCCGCCTGCTGCCGGAAGACGTGACCGTGCTCACCAAGCAGGGCTTCCTGGATCTGGAGATGGACTACTGGCGCACCAGCACCGCCATCGGCTTCATCTTCACCCTGGGCGCCGCCATGGGCTTCGTGGTGGGCTGCGTGATCGTCTATCAGATCCTCTACTCCGACGTCAGCGACCACCTGCCGGAGTACGCCACCCTGATGGCCATGGGCTACAGCCTGCTCACCCTTCTGGGGGTTGTGGCGCGCGAGGGGCTGCTGCTGGCGATCTTCGGCTACGTGCCCGCCTACCTCGCCGGCCAGGTGCTGTATGCCGCCATCCATGCCGCCACCAAGCTGCCGGTGGCGATGGCCGGTGACCGGTCCATGACCGTCTTCCTGATGATCCTGGTGATGTGCATGGGGTCGGCGGCGATGGCAATGCGCAAGCTGGGCGACGCCGATCCGGCCGACATCTTCTGAGCCATTCCTTCCTGAGCCGATGACCACGCTCCACACCGGTTCCGCCCCGCCCGTGGCCGGCACGGCCGATGGCCTCGCCACGGTGTCGGTGCGGGGTCTCAGCCACTGGTACGGCTCCGGCGCGATGCGGCGCCAGGTGCTCCAGGGCATCGATCTGGAGATCCACCCCGGCGAAGTGGTGCTGCTCACGGGGCCCTCCGGCTGCGGCAAGACCACCCTGCTCACCCTGGTGGGGGCCCTGCGCCAGGTGATGGAGGGGTCGGTGCGGGTGCTGGGCTGCGAGCTGAACGGCTCCAGCCGCCATGAGCGCCAGCTGCTGCGCCGCAACGTCGGCATGATCTTCCAGGGCCACAACCTGCTCCGCTGCCTCACCGCCGAGCAGAACGTGCAGATGGGGGCCGACCTGCTGCCGGATCTGGGCTACCGCGCCCGCCGCGACCTCTCCCGCGAGTGGCTGCGGGCCGTGGGCCTCTCCGACCACCTCGGCAAGCTGCCCCACGACCTCTCCGGCGGTCAGAAGCAGCGGGTGGCGATCGCCCGGGCCCTCGCCGCCCACCCCCGCCTGCTCCTGGCCGACGAGCCCACCGCCGCCCTTGACAGCCGCACCGGCCGGGAGGTGGTGGAACTGCTCCAGCGCCTGGCCCGGGACGAGGGCTGCGGCGTGCTGATGGTCACCCACGACCCCCGCATCCTCGATGTGGCCGACCGCCTGGTGCGGATGGAGGATGGCCGGCTGTGGGCCGGTGAGGCCGTGGTCGGGTGAGTAGGGTGGAACCTCACAGTCTTTTCAAGGCTCGCATCACCTATGTCGAAACGCAGGAACCTCAAGAAGGAAAAGCAGGAGCGCAACCGGGCCTACGCCCGCAAGTTCAAGAAGCGCAAGCTGCGTAACGACGGCCGCGGTGAAGGGGCCGGCAACGGCGTGACCGGCACGGCCAACAACGGCGGCGCCGCCGACTGATCACGCCTGTCCGGTCATGGCGGCACCGGGGGGATTCGATCGGGATCCCCCTTTTTTCATGGCCGCCACGACCGACCCACCCGCTGCCAGCGGCCCTGCCTCGCACCGTCACCCGATGTTCATCAGCGTCGTCATCCCCACCTACAACCGGCTGCCGATCCTGCGCCAGTGCCTGCAGGCCCTGGAGCTCCAGGAGATCGACGGCCCCCTGCAGGCCTACGAGGTGGTGCTGGTGGACGACGGCTCCACCGACGACACGGTGCGCTGGCTGGATGCCCATGCCACCGCCTTCCCCCATCTGCGCCTGATCCGCCAGGACCACGGCGGCCCCGCCGAGGGGCGCAACCGCGGCGTGGAGCAGGCCCGCGGCGATGTGATCGTCTTCATCGACAGTGATCTGGTGGTGACGGAGCGGTTCCTGCTGCACCACGCCACGGCCCTGGCGCGGGCCTGGCAGGAGAGCGGCGACCGGCTCTGCTTCACCTACGGCGCCGTGATCAACACCCACAACTTCGAAGCGCCCACGTCGGAGCCCCACAAACTGCGGGATCTCTCCTGGGCCTACTTCGCCACCGGCAACGTGGCGATCGACCGCCGGGTGCTGGAGCAGTCGGGCCTGTTCGACACCGGCTTCCGCCTCTACGGCTGGGAGGATCTGGAGCTCGGGGAACGGCTGCGCCGCATGGGCGTGCGGCTGGTGCGCTGCCCCGAGGCCGTGGGCTACCACTGGCATCCGCCCCTGAGCCTCGAGCAGATCCCCGATCTGGTGCGGGTGGAGCGGGAACGGGCCAAGATGGGCCTGGTTTTTTACCGCAAGCACCCCACCCGGCGGGTGCGCTTCATCATCCAGTACACCTGGCTGCATCTGGCGCTCTGGGAGCTGCTCACCCTCGGCGGCCTGATCAATGAACGGACCCTGCGGCCCCTGCTGCGCTGGCTGATCCGCCACGGCAAGGCGGGGCTGGCGATGGAGCTGCTGCGGCTGCCCCTCAACCGCTTCGGGGTGCGGGCCCTCCATGCCGAAGCCCGCCAGCAGGGCCATTTGGTAGGTTGACCCGGTAACCCAACACCGCACACCTGCACGTTTCGGGTGATCCGGCCCCCTTTTCTGGGAGCGGCATCCCTGGCAGGTGGAGGCCAACCCGAAACCCCACAACCCCAATGGCTGTCGTCACTCTCGCCGAGATGATGGAAGCTGGTGCCCACTTCGGACACCAGACCCGTCGCTGGAATCCCAAGATGTCGCGCTACATCTATTGCGCG
This sequence comes from Synechococcus sp. CCAP 1479/10, assembly GCF_019038515.1. Taxonomy (NCBI): domain Bacteria; kingdom Bacillati; phylum Cyanobacteriota; class Cyanophyceae; order Synechococcales; family Synechococcaceae; genus Synechococcus; species Synechococcus sp. CCAP 1479/10. The sequence goes on from NZ_JAFKRJ010000026.1 coordinate 99,654, forward strand.
CGCAACGGAGTCCACATCATCGATCTCGTGCAGACCGCCGTCTGCATGAACAACGCCTACAAATGGACCCGCAGTGCCGCCCGCAGCGGCAAGCGCTTCCTGTTCGTCGGCACCAAGAAGCAGGCCTCCGAGGTCATCGCCCAGGAAGCCGCCCGCTGCGGCGCTTCCTACGTCAACCAGCGCTGGCTGGGCGGCATGCTCACCAACTGGAGCACGATGCGGGCCCGCATCGACCGCCTCAAGGACCTGGAGCGCATGGAGTCCTCCGGTGCCATCGCCATGCGGCCCAAGAAGGAAGCCGCCGTGCTGCGGCGTGAGCTCGACCGTCTGCAGAAGTATCTGGGCGGCCTCAAGAACATGCGCCGCCTGCCAGATGTGGTGGTGCTGGTGGATCAGCGCCGCGAGACCAACGCCGTGCTCGAGTGCCGCAAGCTCGACATCCCCCTGGTGTCGATGCTTGACACCAACTGCGATCCCGATCTCTGCGACGTTCCCATCCCCTGCAACGACGACGCCGTGCGTTCCGTGCAACTGGTGCTGGGCCGGCTGGCGGATGCCATCAATGAAGGCCGCCATGGAGCGCAGGATCAGCGCGGCGGCGACGACGACGCCTGAGCCGTTCTCTCCCTCCCGACCTCCCTCCCTCCCGACCCATGGCTGAGATCACAGCGAAGCTCGTCAAGGAACTGCGCGACAAGACCGGCGCCGGCATGATGGACTGCAAGAAGGCCCTCACCGAGTCCGGTGGGGATGCCACCAAGGCCGCCGAATGGCTGCGCCAGAAGGGCATCGCCACCGCCGAGAAAAAGGCCGGCCGTACGGCGGCCGAAGGGGCCGTCGGCAGCTACATCCACACCGGCGCCCGCGTTGGTGTGCTCGTGGAGGTGAACTGCGAGACCGACTTCGTGGCCCGCGGCGAACTCTTCCAGGAGCTGGTGCGCAACGTGGCGATGCAGATCGCCGCCTGCCCCAACGTGGAATACGTCAGCACCGACGACATCCCCCCCGAAGTGGCGGAGCGCGAGAAGTCCATCGAGATGGGTCGCGACGATCTCGCCGGCAAGAAGGAGGAGATGAAGGTCAAGATCGTGGCGGGGCGCATCGGCAAGCGCCTCAAGGAACTGGCCCTGATGGACCAGCCCTTCATCCGCGACAACACCGTGACCGTCGGTGAGATGGTCAAGTCGGCCGCCGGCAAGACCGGTGAGAACATCCGGGTGCGCCGCTTCACCCGCTACACCCTCGGTGAGGGCATTGAGGTGGAGCAGTCGGATTTCGCCGCTGAAGTGGCGGCGATGGGCAAGGCGGCCTGAGCCGGAGCCGTTGAGCGACCCGTCCGATTCGATCGATCTGCCGGGTCAGCTCCAGGCCCTGAACCGGCGGCTGACGCAGTCGAACCCGGAGCTCTACCGCCACGTCGCCCTGTACCTCCAGGTGCTGCGCCAGGCGCTGCCCCAGCAGGTCCGCCAGGCCTGCTTCCATCTCGCCACCCAGGTCCACCCCCAGCGCTACACCGAACTCCCGCTCGAGCGCCGGCAGCTCCTGCACGGCCAGATCCAGGAGCTGGTGGGGCGCTGCTGCAGCCTGCTCACGGTGGAGCACCTGGTGATCCTGGCGGCCCAGATCTCCCGGGAGCGCCAGCGCCGCGACCGTCACGACCGGGAGCAGCTGCTGGAGGAACTCACCTGGGAGGGGGAGAGCGGGGGCGGGGAACCGGAGACCCTGCCGCCGGGGTCGGTGCAGATCGACTTCGCCCCGCCCCTCGCCGGCGGATCCTTCCTCTGGGGTGCGCTGGGCCATGGGGAGGCTCCCCCTCCGGACACCGACGAAGGGGAGCGGGACGATCCGGACGACGCCCAGTTCGACGACCCTGACGAGGATTCCGAGGAGGGCCCCGAGGAAGGACCCTCGGACGAGACGAAGGGGCGGTCCGAACTGGAGGAGCTGGAGGATTCCCTCTGGCAGGCGGGGCGGCTTCCCGACGATCCCGAGCGGGTGCTGCGCTGGATGGACGGCATGGAGCTGGCCCTGGCCCGGCGCCTGCGCAACCTCTCCCATGCCATCAATGTGGAGCTGCTGCGTGGTGGTGTGAGCCGCAGCCTGCTGCCGGTGAGCCTGCTGGATGCGGTGCTGGCCGGCCAGCTGGAGACCATGGCCGCCCCCGCCAACCTGATGCGCTTGCCCCTGCCCTTCCCGGGAGCCCGCGGCCCCCAGGCCCAGACGCTGGCGGTGCTGCTGCGGCCCACCGATCTGGAGCTGGAGGAACCCCGCCTGCGCACCTGCCGGCGGCGGCTGCAGCAGCATCGCCAGGAGGTTCGCAGAATGGCCCAGCAGTTCCGTCGCCTGCAACGGCGGCTACGGATCCATCAGGCCGAACAGCTTTGGCTGCAGGACATCCGCCCCCCATCGATTCCGACCGACTGAACGGCACCCCCTCCGTGGAAGGTGCGGCCGCGTCCGTGTCCGAAGTTCTGGAGCAGGCCCTGGAGCGCTGGTGCACGCCCCTGCAGCTGGCCTGCCGCCTCGAGGCCGAAGCCGGCTTCGCTGATCTCCAGGGGCGCCGCGATCGCTTCAGCGGCTTCATCGGCAGTTCCCTGGCGGCGGCGCCGGAGGGGCTCGAGGCCGCCGAGCGCCAGCAGCTGGCCGCCCTGTCCCGGGACTTCGCCGGCTACGGCGCCCTGGCGCTGGCGGGCCGCCAGTCGCTGGTGCGGCGCCTGCGGCAGGCGCTGCATGAGCTGCGCCGCCGCCGGCAGGAGGTCCGGCCCGTGGGACCCCCACGCCTGCGGCTGGGGCCCCCTGATCCTGCGGTGGGGCCAACCGCCGGCGCTCCCCAGCGGCTCGATCCCCAGACCCCCCTGGCGGAGGTGCCCGGGATCGGCCCGAAGACCGCCACCCGCCTCGCCGCCCTCGGCCTGCTGGTGGTGCGCGATCTGGTGCACCACTACCCCCGCGACTACCTCGATTACGCCCATCTGGTGCGGATCGCGGCCCTGGAGCCTGGGCGCACCGCCACCATCGTGGCGACGGTGCGCCGCTGCCATGCCTTCGGCAGCCCCCGTAACCCCAACCTGGCGATCCTGGAGCTGCAGCTGCAGGACGTGACGGGTCGCCTCAAGGTGACGCGCTTCTTCGCCGGCCGCCGCTTCAGCAGCCCCGGCTGGCTCAAGGCCCAGCAGCGCCTGTATCCGATTGGGGCCACGGTGGCCGTCAGCGGGCTGGTGAAGGACAGCCCCTATGGCCCCTGCTTCGGCGATCCCCTGCTGGAGGTGCTGGAGGCCCCCGGAGCGCCGGTGCGGTCGGAGCGGATCGGACGGTTCGTGCCCGTCTATGCCCTCACCGAGGGCCTCAGTGGCGAGGCCCTCGCCCGGGCCATCGCCGCGGTGCTGCCGGCGGCGAGCCGCTGGCCCGATCCCCTGCCGGAGTCCCTGCGCCTGGAGCTGGGCCTGACGGGCCGTGGCGAGGCGCTGCTGGGGCTGCACCGCCCCGCCGACCGCGAGGAGCTGCAGCGCTGCCGCCGGCGCCTGGTCTTCGATGAGTTCCTGCTGCTGCAGCTGGCCCTGGGGCAGCGGCGCGAGCGCCTGCGCCGCTCTCCGGCCCCGCCGCTGCTCCTGCCCAGCGGCGGCGAGGACCTGGTGAGCCGCTTCCTCGACCTGCTGCCCTTTCCCCTCACCGGTGCCCAGAGCCGCGTACTGGCGGAGATCCGCGCCGACATGGAGCGCCCCCAGCCCATGGCCCGGCTGGTCCAGGGGGACGTGGGCAGCGGCAAGACGGTGGTGGCCCTGGCGGCCCTGCTGGGTGCCATCGCCGCCGGCTGTCAGGGGGCCCTGATGGCCCCCACCGAGGTGCTGGCGGCCCAGCACTTCCACAAGCTGGCCGGCTGGCTTCCCCAGCTCGACGTCAGCATCGAGCTGCTCACCGGCTCCACCCCCGCCCGCCGCCGCCGCCAGGTGCTGCAGGACCTGGTCAACGGCCAGGTGAAGCTGCTGGTGGGCACTCACGCCCTGCTGGAGGATCCGGTGCAGTTCGATCGCCTCGGGCTGGTGGTGGTCGACGAGCAGCACCGCTTCGGCGTGCGGCAGCGCAACCGGCTGCTGGCCAAGGGGCTCCAGCCCCATCTGCTCACCATGACCGCCACCCCCATTCCCCGCACCCTGGCCCTCTCGATCCACGGCGATCTGGACCTCAGCCAGATCGATGAACTGCCCCCGGGCCGCACGCCGATCCGCACCAGGCTGCTGCGGGGATCCGAACGCGCCGGCGCCTGGGAGCTGGTGCGCCAGGAGGTGGCCAAGGGGCAGCGGGCCTACGTGGTGCTGCCCCTGGTGGAGGAATCGGAGAAGCTCGATCTGCGCTCGGCGGTGGAGGTGCACCGCCACCTCGACGAGGAGGTGTTCCCTGAGCTCACGGTGGGGCTGCTGCACGGCCGGATGACCGGTGAAGAGAAGCAGCGGGCCATCAGCGCCTTCCAGGAGGGGCGCTCCCAGGTGCTGGTGTCCACGACGGTGGTGGAGGTGGGGGTGGACGTGCCGGAGGCGAGTGTGATGGTGATCGAACATGCCGAGCGCTTCGGCCTGGCCCAGCTGCACCAGCTGCGGGGCCGGGTGGGCCGGGGGGCCGCCGCCTCCCATTGCCTGCTGCTGCACGAGGGCGACAACGCCATGGCCCGCCAGCGGCTGGAGCTGCTGGCCCGCAGCGGCGACGGCTTCGAGATCGCCGAGATGGACCTGCGGCTGCGGGGCCCCGGCCAGGTGCTCGGCACCCGCCAGTCGGGGCTGCCGGACCTGGCCCTGGCGAGCCTCAGCGACGACGGAGCGGTGCTGGAGGAGGCGCGCACGGCGGCACAGCGGATTCTGTCGCAGGATCCCGACCTGGCCCGCCACCCGCATCTGCGCGGGGCCCTCGAGGCCCAGCGGCGCCGCTCGGTGGAGGCGGCCCAGTTGAATTGAGCCAGACCACCGGCCCGAGCCGGACCCGCCGCCCCCATGCCGCCCCTGCGCCCCTGGAGTCCGATCCCCATCGCCGATGGGGGCGAGCCCCTGGGCGATCTGCCGCCGAGCCTGTGGCGGCTGGAGCCCCATCCCTACCAGGCCCTGGGGGCTCCCTACGGCGCCGGTGCCAGCCCGTTCCGGCTGCGGCGCGGGGTGATCGATCGGCTGGAGCGGGCCCAGGAGCGGCTGCAGCTGCGCCGGCCCGAGTGGCGGCTGGCCATCTTCGACGCCTGGCGCCCCATCGCAGTTTAGGCGTTCATGGTGCGTTAGGCCTTCCGTGAGGCCTGCCGCGAGCGGGGCCTCGACCCCGACGCCTTCGGCCTCCTCCAGCAGGCCGTGGCGGCGGAGGTGGATCGCTTCTGGGCCCCACCGAGTGCCGATCCGGCCACCCCGCCCCCCCACAGCACCGGCGCCGCGGTGGATCTCACCCTGGCCGAGGCCAGCGGCCGCCCCCTGGCCATGGGCGGGGAGATCGATGCGATCGGCGCCATCTCCGAGCCCGACCACCACGCCGGGGCCGCCCCCGGCAGCGAGGCCGCCGAGTGGCACGAACGGCGCCGGCTGCTGGCGGCGGTGATGGAGGAATCAGGCTTCGCCCAGCACCCCAACGAGTGGTGGCATTTCAGCCACGGCGACCAGCTCTGGGCCTGGCGCCGCGGCGAACCGCAGGCCCTCTACGGCGCCGTGGCCGGTGCCGGGGACGGTGCGGGCTGAGCGGTGGCGGGTGCCGGGCTGCTGGTGGCGGGGATCACGGTGCCCGGCAGGGTCAGGCCCAGTTCCCGGAACAGCACGCTGGCCTGGGGGCGGGTCAGCAGTCCCTTCTGGACGCAGCGCTTGAGGCTGGCCAGGGTCATGTCGTCCTGCACGCGGCGCAGCTGGGCCAGCACCGCCGGGCTCTGGTCGGCGAAGGGCTGCAGATGGGTCTTGTAGGCGGCCCTGATGGCGTCCGGCTGGCAGGCCAGGGGATCGGACTGGAAGTACTGCACCGGGGCCTCGGGCGCCCGCGGCCGCTCCGCCGCCTCACTGGTCCGCCCTGAGCAGGGCAGCAGCCCCGCCAGCACCATGCCAAGAAGGGCGCCCAGAAGGGGCTGGACGGGGCCGGCGGTGGGGCGGCCCATCAGGAAGCGGCGAGCAGCCCGGTGACCCGCTCGGCCCCGATCCGCTCGATGAAGTCGCCGAAGCGGCTGCGGGGGCCGCCCTCGTCGCGCCAGGCCACCAGCAGGGGCTCCAGGGTGGCCTCGAGCTTCTCCAGAGGCATCTTCTCCAGGTAGGGGCTGGCCAGCCGCGTCAGGCCGTGGCTGCCGCCGAGCCACAGCTGGTAGGCGTCCACGGCGCTGCCCACCAGACCGATCTCGGCCATGTAGGGGCGGGCGCAGCCATTGGGGCAGCCCGTCATGCGCACCAGCAGCGGTTTGCGGATCTCCAGCCGCTCCAGCAGGGCCTCGAGGCGGTCGAGCACCTCGGGGAGGATCCGTTCGGCTTCGGTGATCGCCAGGCCGCACAGGGGCAGGGCCGGGCAGGCCAGGGCATGGCGGGCCAGGGGGGCCGGCGCCTCGGGGGCGGTGAGGCCGAGGGCCGCCAGACCCTCCCGCACCGACGCCCGCTGGGCGCTGCCGATGTTGCAGAGCAGCAGGTCCTGGTTGGGGGTGAGCCGCACCTCCAGCTGGTAGGTCTCGACGAGACGGCGCAGGCCGCTCTTGAGCTCCCCCTGCAGGCGTCCGCACAGCACCGGCAGGCCCACGAACCACAGGCCCGGGGACTGGCGATGCCAGCCCAGGTAGTCGGTGAGGACGGCGGGGGGCTCCCGGCGCATCCCCTTGATCGGATGGGGGAAGTACCGGCCCAGTTCGGTGCGGAACCAGTCCACCCCCCGGTCGTGGATCAGATATTTCATCCGGGCGTGGCGGCGCTGCTCCCGGTCGCCGTGGTCCCGCTGCAGGGCGACGATCGCCTGCACCAGCTCCAGCACATGGGCGGCGCCGACGTAGCCGAGGGGATCGGCGGTGCGGGCGAAGGTCTCGTCCTTGTTGTGGGTCCGGCCCATGCCACCGCCCACATAGACGTTGCAGCCCAGCGGCCGGCCGGAGGGGTCGCTGAACAGCACCAGGCCGATGTCCTGGGTCAGCAGGTCCACCGAGTTGTCCCCGGGGACGGTGACGGCCACCTTGAACTTGCGCGGCAGGTAGGTGGAGCCGTAGAGGGGTTCGGCCGCGTCACCGCTGAACACGGCTCCGCTCTCCTGCAGACGGCGCGCCTTCTTCACGGGGCCCTTGGGCTTGATGCGATAGCTCAGGTCGCCGTCGACCCAGAGGTCGAGGTAGGAGCCCTCGGCGGCCTGGGGGGCCAGCAGGTCGGCGATGCGATCGGCCAGCAGGCGGGCCTCCGGGTAGCCATCGCGCTCGAAGGGGGCGGCGGGGGCCATCACGTTGCGGTTGATGTCCCCGCAGGCCGACAGGGTGGAGCCCAGGGCCCGCACGATGCCGCCGATCACCTCCTTGAGGTCGGTCTTCTGGACGCCGTGCATCTGGAAAGCCTGGCGCGTCGTGATGCGCAGGGTGCCGTTGCCCAGCCGATCGGCGAGGGAATCCAGCGCCAGGTAAAGGGAGGTGGGGATGCGCCCGCCCGGGTTGCGCAGCCGCAGCATCATCTGCCAGTCCTTGTCGGCGCCCTTACGGCGTTTGTCCCGGTCGTCCTGCTGGTAACTGCCGTGGAACTTGAGGATCTGGACGGCGGGATCGGTGAAGCTGGGCAGATCGTTGTCCAGTTCGCCCGCCAGGGGATCATGCAGGTGGCCGCTGCCGGCCTTGAGCGCCTCCTGCTTGGTGGGGGGCTTGGCGGGGGGAGCCGATGGGAGCGACGTGCTGTCGGCGACCGTCGTCGAGGACATCGGCATGCGGAACGGTATCTGAACTGAAACTAGCGAACGGGACGTGGCGCACCGCCGGAGGTTCCGGCCGTTTCCCTCCTTTGCATACAGTCGCCTTCTGCCCGCTCCCCTGCATGGCCACCTTTCTTCTGGAGATCGGAACCGAGGAACTGCCGGCCGATTTCGTGCGCCTGGCCCAGCCCCAGCTGGAGGCGATCGTGGCCCGCGACCTGCGGGAAGCCCGCCTCGCCTGCGACACGATCAGCACCGGCGGTACCCCCCGGCGACTGGCCGTGACCGTCACCGGCCTGCCCCGGGAGCAGGAGGACCTGGTCGAGGATCGCAAGGGTCCGCCGGCCCAGCAGGCGTTCCGCGATGGCCAGCCCACCCAGGCCGCCATCGGATTCGCCCGGCGCTGCGGCTGCAGCCCCGACCAGCTGGAAATCCGCGAGACCGACAAGGGCCCCTTCGTGTTCGCCCGCACCACCGAGGCCGGCCGCCCCACCGCCGAGGTGCTGGCCGGCTGCATTCCCGGCTGGATCCGTTCCCTGCAGGGGCGGCGCTTCATGCGCTGGGGTGCCGGTGATGGCCGCTTCAGCCGGCCCCTGCGCTGGCTGGTGGCGCTGCTCGACGAGGCGGTGGTGCCGGTGGCGCTCACCGACGTGGATCCGCCCCTGGCCAGCGATCGCCTCAGCCGCGGCCACCGTCTCCACGACGGAGCGGTGACGATCCCCTCCGCCGCGGGCTATGCCGCCGCCCTGGAGGCCGCCGATGTTCAGGTCGACCGGCAGGCCAGGGGCGCCGCGATCCGCACCGCCCTGGAGGCGGCAGCGACAGCGGCGGGGGCCGAGCTGGATCTGCCGGAAGCCCTGTTCGACGAGCTTGTCGACCTGGTGGAGTCCCCCCGGCTGATCGAGGGCTCCATCGACGCCGACTACCTGGACCTGCCCCCGGAGGTGCTCAGCACCGTGATGCGCTCCCACCAGCGCTACGTGCCCCTGCGCCTGGCGGACGCACCGGCCGATCCCCTGGCCCTGGTGGCCGGGGAGGCCCTGATGCCCAGGTTCCTTTGCCTGTCCAACGGCCTGGCCGGCGCGGCCGACACGATCCGGCGCGGCAACGAGCGGGTGCTGCGGGCCCGGTTGGCGGACGCGGCCTTCTTCCTGGCGGCGGATCGCCGCCAGAGAAGCGCCGAGCGGGTGGAGGCCCTTGATCGGGTCACCTTCGCCGAGGGGCTCGGCAGCCTGGCCGATCGCAGCCAGCGCCTGGCCTGGCTGGCGGATCTGCTCTGCCGTCGCCTGCCGGTGGGCGATGCCGCCGCCGTCGCCGCGCGGAGGGCCGCTCCCCTGTGCAAGCACGACCTGGTCAGCCAGATGGTGGGGGAATTCCCGGAGCTGCAGGGGGTGATGGGGGCCAAGTACCTGCTGGCGGAGGGCGAGACCCGCGCCGTGGCCCTGGCGGTGCTGGAGCACTACCAGCCCCGCGGCGCCGGCGACGCCCTGCCGGGTTCCGAGGCGGGGGCGGTGCTGGCCCTGGCCGAACGGCTGGAGCTGCTGCTCAGCATCTTCGCCAGGGGGGAGCGGCCCAGCGGCTCCTCCGATCCCTACGCCCTGCGCCGGGCGGGTAACGGCCTGCTCCAGATCCTCTGGGATCGGGCCTGGTCACTCGATCTGGTGGGCCTGATGGCCGAGGCCACCGCCCACTGGCAGCGGCTGCTGCCCGATCTGGCGGTGCAGCCGCTGGCCCTGGCCGCCGACCTGCTCGACTTCCTGCGCCAGCGCCTGGCCAGCCTGCTGGAGGAGGAGGGCTCCAGTGCCGATCTGGTCCAGGCCGTGGCCGGCGATGGCGTCTCCCTGGAGCGGCTGCTGCGGGATCCGGCCGATGCCCGTGCCCGGGTGGAGCTGCTGCGACGTCTGCGCAGCGAAGGCCGCCTGCCCCTGGTGCAGGCGGTGGTGCAGCGGGCCTCTCGCCTGGCCGAACAGGCCGACCTGGCGGCGGATCTGGTCAGCCCCGATGGGGTGGTGGACCCGGATCTGTTCGGTTCCCCCAGCGAGGCCGCCGTGCTGGCGGTGCTGGAGCGGCTGGCGGTCCATGCCGCCGCCAGCGGAACCGCCCGCTACGAACCGCTGGCCCGGCTGCTGGGGGAGAGCGGCGCCACCCTGGCCGCCTTCTTCGACGGCCCCGACAGCGTCATGGTGCTCTGCGACGAGCCGGAGGTGCGCCGCAACCGCCTGCGGCTGCTGGCGGTGCTGCGCAACCAGGCCTCGGTGCTCGCCGACTTCAGCCGTCTGGGGGGCTGAGACGCAGGCCCTCCGGCCCCCCTTTCGCCGTCCTGCTTACTGTCGTCATCCGTGCCCGTCACCCCGTTGCCGTCCCCTTCGCCGTCGTCGTCCCTGTCGTCGCTGCTGCTGGAAGGCCTGGTGATCGGCGTGCTGATCCTGCTCAACGGGGTCCTGTCGGGATCCGAGCTGGCCATGATGTCGGCCCGTCGCCTGCGCCTGGAGCAGGAGGCGGAGCGGGGCCACCATCCCGCGCGGGTGGCCCTGCAGCTGATCCGCTCCCCCAACGACTTCCTCTCCACTGTTCAGATCGGCATCACCCTGATCGGCATCCTCAGCGGCGCCCTCGGTGGCTCCCGGGTGGCCCAGTCGCTGCAGCCGCTGCTCGAGGCGGTGCCGGCGCTGCGCCCCTGGGCCGAACCCCTCGCCCTGGGGATCGTGGTCACCGCCATCACCTTCCTCTCCCTGGTGCTGGGGGAGCTGGTGCCGAAGCGCATCGCCCTCAACGACCCGGAACGCATCGCCTGCGCCGTGGCGCCCCCGATGCGGGCCCTGTCCCGCTGGATGGCCCCCCTCGCTCACCTGCTGGGGGCCTCCACCGATCGCCTCCTCAGCCTCATGGGCATCGGCGAGACCGGTGAGCCGGAGATCACCGAGGAGGAGATCAGGACCCTGCTGCGACGGGGAACGGAATCCGGCCTGTTCGAGGTGGCGGAGCACGCCATGGTGGAGCGGGTGTTCCGCCTGGCCGACCGACCGGTCAAGGCGATCATGACGCCGCGCACCGACATCTGCTGGCTGGACCTGGCCGAATCGCCGCAGACCCATCTGCAGCGGGTGATGGAGGTGAACCACTCCCTGTTCCCGGTGGCCCGCGGCAGCCTCGACGCCTGCGTCGGCGTGGTCCGTGGCCGCACCCTGCTGGCGGCCCAGCTCGGCGACGGACCCCGGGACATCGAGGCCCTGCTGCAGCCGCCCCTCTACGTGGGCGAGAGCACCCGGGCCCTGAAGCTGATCGAGCAGTTCCGCAGCTCGGGGGTCCACATCGCCCTGGTCACCGACGAATTCGGCGGCATTGAAGGGCTGGTGACCCTCAACGACATGATGGAGGCGATCGTCGGTGATCTCTCCTCAGGCCAGGACCTGGAGGACCCGATGATCATCGTCCGTCAGGACGGTTCCTGGCTCCTCGATGGCGCCCTGGACATCGCTGATTTCAAGGATCTGGTGGGGAAGGGCCGGCTCCCTGAGGAGGACCGCGGTGGTTACCAGACGCTGGGGGGCTTCGTGATGCACTACCTCGAGCACATTCCCAAGGCCGGCGACTGTTTCGAGTGGGACGGCCTGCGGGTCGAGGTCGTCGACATGGACGGCAACCGGGTCGACAAGCTGCTGGTCAGCCGGATCGAAAAGGAACCGGCCTGAGGATGTCCTCAGGCCGGCTTGTCTCAGGCAGGCCCCCTTCTCACTTGGCGACCAGCACGGGCTCCTTGACGGCGTCGGGATCGGGATCCACGGGCGGCGTGACGGCATGGACGCCGGCGGGCTTCATCGAGGAGCGGGGCTCGGCGGCGGCCAGGATCGCTTCGGCTTCCTCGGCTGAGCGCACGGCGCTGGGGACCGGCTTGTAGCCGGCGGGAGCCAGGGCCTGACCCCGCAGCACGGCGCCCAGGGTAAGCACGGTGAGCTTGATCTGCTGCCAGGGGTTCATCGCCACCACCCGCTTGTAGAGGTAGCTGTCGAAGGTGAGGCGCTGCACGTCCTTGTCATCGCACATCTCGACGAACGCCTCACGGGCGGCATCGTTGCTGTAGAAGATGTTCTGGAGCAGCTCCAGCACCTTGTAGGTGGCGCCGTACTTGCGGTCCCACTTGCGGATGTAGACCTTGAGATCCTTCTCGGTGGGGATGCGGCTGCCGGAGGCGCTGGCGGCGACGATCTCCTCGGCACACATGCGGCCGCTCTTGGCGGCGAAGTAGATGCCTTCGCCGGAGCTCTTGGTGACGTAACCGGCCGCGTCGCCCACCAGGGCCATGCGGCCCACCACCCGCCGGGGGCGGGGATGCTCGGGGATCGGGTGGGCCTCCACCTTGATCACCTCGCCGCGCAGCAGCCGGCGGCTGGCCCGCTCGCGGATGCCCTTCTGGAGCCCCTTGATCAGGGACTGGTTGGCCTGCATGGTGCCGGTGCCCACCGCCACGTGGTCGTACTTGGGGAACACCCAGGCATAGAAGTCGGGCGAGACGTCGGTGCCGACGTACATCTCGGCCAGGTCCTCGTAGTAGGCCATCTCCTCGGCGGGGAGCCGGATCCGCTCCTGGAAGGCGATCGCCACGTTGTAGTCCCCGGCGTCCATGGCCTTGGCCACCCGGCTGTTGGCCCCGTCGGCGCCGACGATCAGATCCACCTCGAGGGTCTTGAGTTCACCGGTGGGGCCGCCGGAGGAGTAGTCGGCGTAGTGGAGGGTGTAGGGACCCTGGCGCTGGCTGCCGGTGTCGATGCTCTGCACCAGACCGTTGACCAGGTGGGCGCCCAGTTCGGCGGCCCGGTTGCGCAGGAAGCCGTCGAGGACCTCCCGGCGGCACATGCCGATGTATTCGTTGCTGTTCTCCAGGTGGATGTCCACCTCCCGGTTGGAGGGGGAGATCATCCGCATGTTCCGCACCTTGCGGTCGATGATCGATTCCGGCAGGTCGAATTCCTCGACCATGCACAAGGGGATCGCCCCACCGCAGGGCTTGGCGTTGTCGAGCTTGCGCTCGAACAGCCAGGTCTCGATGCCGGCCTTGGCGAGAACTTCCGCAGCACAGGAACCGCTGGGGCCGCCGCCCACGACTGCCACTCGCAACATCTTGAAACCTGCTCCGCCATTGGGATGTGGGTTGGAAGCTAACACCGCCGTGCGGGTAACCGCCCGGTAGAGAAACCTATGAAATGACCCCCAACTAGGATCGGTCAGGCCCGGAGCAGAGGCCGTCTCCGCCCCGCATCCGTGATGCTCCTCGGTGATGCCCCTCGGTGATGCCCCTCGGTGACGACATCCCGCTGGCCCGGCGCACCACGCCCCGCCCGCGCCGGCCGGCCTCCCTCCCCAGGCGGATGGCCCAGGTGGGACTCACCGGCGCCCTGCTGGCCGGTGGGGCCGTTCTGCTGCTGATCGGCCCCCTGCGCACCTGGATCACCCCCACGCCCGTTCCCGGTCTGTCGGCCCGCCTCGGGCCGGACGGTCGGCTCCTCGGCCACTTTCCCTACCCCGAGGCCGCGCCCGCCGACCTGGTGGCGATCGCTCCCGGCCTGCGCCTGCGGCCGGACGCGGCCCGTGCCCTCGAGGACATGCGCGCCGCCGCCGATGCCGACGGTGTCGTCCTCACCGTGCTGAGTGCCTGGCGCAGCGTTGATCTGCAGAAGCAGCTGTTCTTCGATGTCAAGGCCGAGCGCAACCAGACCTCCGCCGACCGGGCGCGGGTCAGTGCGCCGCCGGGCTTCTCCGAACACAGCACCGGCTTCGCCGTGGACCTGGGGGACGGTCGCCTGCCGGCCACCAATCTGATGGAGAGTTTCGAGACCACCGACGCCTACCGCTGGCTCGATCGCCACGCGGCCCGCTTCCATTTCGTGCGTTCCTTCCCCAGGGGCAACCGCCAGGGGGTGAGCTACGAACCCTGGCACTGGCGCTTCGAAGGGTCCACCGAAGCCCTGGAGATGTTCGAGCCCGCCCAGCGCCTGGCCCGCTGAACCGGCAGGTTCGGGGACCCGCCGCCGGTGCCGCGGGAGGGGGTGGGAGTAGGATAAAGATTCGCTTCAACGTTCGCCACATGTCCCACCGGGCCGGCGCGGCAGGGTTCCCCGAAAACCCTGACGAAGCGTCAGAGCGCTGGTTGGTCCCCGTTCAGGGCCCTGAATTCCCCATTCCGCCCACCTGAACGCCTGGCTGAACGCAACGTTGACAGCGACATGTCTTCTTCGTCTCGCCATCAACGCCCCGTTTCCCTGGAAACGACCACCGTCGATTCGATTCCGTCGAACCCCTTCCCTCACCTTCGCAGGACGACATCCCCATGAGCGGCGACATCAAAGGCGCCCCGATACGCAATATCGCGATCATTGCCCACGTCGACCACGGCAAGACCACCCTGGTGGATGCCCTGCTCGAGCAGTCCGGCATCTTCCGCGAAGGTGAAGCGGTGCCCACCTGTGTGCTCGATTCCAACGATCTGGAGCGGGAGAGGGGGATCACGATCCTCTCCAAGAACACCGCCGTGGATTACAACGGCATCCGCATCAACATCGTCGACACCCCCGGTCACTCCGACTTCGGCGGTGAGGTGGAGCGGGTGCTGGGCATGGTGGATGGCTGTCTGCTGATCGTGGACGCCAACGAAGGCCCCATGCCCCAGACGCGCTTCGTGCTCAAGAAGGCCCTGGAGAAGGGCCTGCGGCCGATCGTCTTCGTCAACAAGATCGACCGGGCCCGTGTGGATCCCGAGCAGGCCGTCGACAAGGTGCTCGATCTGTTCATCGAGCTCGGCGCCGATGACGACCAGTGCGATTTCACCTATCTCTTCGGCAGCGGCATGGGCGGTTACGCCAAGCCCGACATGGCCACTGAGAGCGACAACATGAAGCCGCTCTTCGACGCCATCCTGCGGCATGTGCCGCCTCCGGTGGGTGATCCCACCAAGCCCCTGCAGATGCAGGTCACCACCCTCGACTACTCCGATTTTCTCGGCCGGATCATGATCGGCCGGGTCCACAACGGCACGATCGCCGGCGGACAGAACGTCGCCCTGATCCGCGACGACGGCAGCATCAAGCGCGGTCGCATCAGCAAGCTGCTCGGCTTCCAGGGGCTGCAGCGGGTGGAGATCCCCGAAGCCCGGGCTGGCGATCTGGTGGCCGTCGCCGGTTTCGATGAGGTCAACATCGGCGAGACCATCGCCTGCCCCGACCATCCCGAGGCCCTGCCGCTGATCAAGGTGGACGAACCCACCCTGCAGATGACCTTCGTCGTCAACGACTCCCCCTTCGCCGGCAAGGAAGGCAAGTTCGTCACCAGCCGCCAACTGCGTGATCGCCTGCAGCGGGAGCTGCTCACCAACGTGGCCCTGCGGGTCGAGGACACCGACTCCCCCGACCGCTTCTCGGTCTGCGGCCGCGGTGAGCTGCACCTCGGCATCCTGATCGAGACGATGCGTCGCGAGGGCTTCGAGTTCCAGGTGTCCCAGCCCCAGGTGATCTTCCGCACCATCGACGGCACGCCCCACGAGCCGTTCGAGACCCTGGTGATGGACGTGCCCGAGGAGGCGGTGGGCAGCTGCATCGAGAAGCTGGGCATCCGCAAGGGCGAAATGCAGAACATGGAGGCCACCAGCGACGGCCGCACCCAGCTGGAGTTCGTGGTGCCTTCCAGGGGTCTGATCGGCTTCCGGGGCGAGTTCATCCGCGCCAGCCGCGGCGAGGGGATCATGAGCCACTCCTTCCTCGACTACCGCCCCATGCAGGGTGACTTCGACGCCCGCCGCAACGGCGTGCTGATCGCCTTCGAGGAGGGCACCGCCACCTTCTACGCCCTCAAGGGCGCCGAGGACCGCGGCCAGTTCTTCATCACCCCCGGCACCAAGGTCTACAAGGGGATGATCGTCGGCGAGCACAACCGTCCGCCCGATCTCGAGCTCAACGTCTGCAAGGCCAAGCAGGTCACCAACATCCGCTCGGCCGGCGCTGAGGTGCTCGACACCCTCCAGTCGCCGATCCAGATGACCCTGGAGCGGGCCCTCGAGTACATCGGCCCCGACGAGATGCTGGAGGTCACCCCCGAGTCGATCCGGCTGCGCAAGATGCCGGTGAAGAAGCCCGCCAAGCGTTGAGTCCCGGCGCCCCATCCGCCGATGAGGAAACCCTGCTGCAGGCGGACCCTCGCCTGCAGCAGGCGATCGAACACTTCAACGCGGCCGAGTGGTATGCCTGCCACGACGGCTTCGAGGAGCTCTGGCATGAGACCCAGGGTCCGATGCGGCCCGTTCTCCAGGGTCTGTTGCAGATCGCCGTGGCTGAACTGCACCTGGAACGCGACAACCGCCGCGGCGCCACGGTGCTGATGGGCGAGGGGCTGGGCCGGCTGCGGGGCTGCGGCGACGAGGCCCTGGGCCTGGCCCTGGGGCCGGTCCGGCTTCTGGCCGCCCAGCGGCTGGAGGCCCTCCAGCAGCAGGCCGACCTCAGCGGCCTGCCCCTGCCGCGCCTGGAACTGGCGCGGGGAACGGGCACGGCGCCGGTACATTGAGCACACTCAAGGCCTCCACGATTTCCACCTTGACCCTGCCCCCCCGCCCACTGCTGTTCGTGCTCGCCGCGGGGTTCGTGGGCGCCGCCCTGCTGGTGCTCCCGTCCCGCCCCGTCGCGGCCCAGGCGCCGGCCGCCACGGCCCAGACCCAGCGGCCGAAGACGCCCGCCACCGGCATGGTCACGATCGAGTCCGACGTGCAGCAGGCTGACAATCAGAACGGCATCGTCACCGCCACGGGCAACGTGCGCATCGTCTATGCCGATCGCGGCATGACGGCCACCTCGCGGCAGGCCCAGTATTTCAGCAATGAGGGGCGCCTGGTGCTCACCGGCGATGTCGACGTGATCGACACCGATGGCCAGCGGCTGCGGGCGGAGCGGCTGGTGTATCAGCTCGACAGCGAGCGCATGCTGGCGGAGCCGCCGGCCGGCAAGCAGGTCTTCAGCAAGTTCCGCCTGCAGCAGCAGGGCACGTCCAAGCCTGACGCAGCCAAGCCTGCCACCCCCAAGCCGTGAGCCTGGTTCTGGAGAGGGTGGCGATCACCCTCGCCGGCCGCCCCCTGGTGACCGACGTGAGCCTGGATCTCCACCCCGGGGAGGTGGTCGGGCTGCTGGGTCCGAACGGGGCCGGCAAGACCACCACCTTCAACCTGGTCACCGGCCTGCTGCGGCCCGACTGCGGTGAGGTGCTGCTGGATGGTGAGTCGGTGGCCCACCTTCCCATGCCCCGCCGCGCCCGTCTCGGCATCGGCTACCTCCCCCAGGAAGCGAGCGTGTTCCGCCAGCTCAGCGTCCGCGACAACCTGATGCTCGCCCTGCAGGAGAGCGGTTCGGATCCGGCCGGGCGCCGCCGACGCCTGGAGGTGCTGATCGAGGATTTCCATCTGGGCGGCTTCCAGCACCGCCGCGGCTACCAGCTCTCCGGCGGTGAGCGGCGCCGCTGCGAGGTGGCCCGGGCCCTCGCCGTGGGCGACCAGGGCCCCCGCTACCTGCTGCTTGACGAACCCTTCGCGGGGGTGGATCCCATGGCCGTCGCCGATCTCCAGGCCCTGATCGACAGCCTGCGGGGCCGGGGCATGGGCGTGCTGATCACCGATCACAACGTGCGGGAGACCCTGGCGATCACCGACCGGGCCTACATCCTGGCCGATGGCAGGATCCTTGCCTCCGGTGCCTCCCATTCCGTGGCCAACGATCCCCTGGTGCGGCGTCACTACCTCGGCGAGGGCTTCCAGCTTTGAAGGGGGCCCTGCTCGAGAAGCGCCCCACCTGGCTGCAGCTGCCGGGCGGCCAACGGCTGCGTGACTGGAAGCGGGTGCCGCGCTGGCGGGATCTGCCCCTGCTCGACCGCTGGCTGCTGCAGGAACTGCTGGGCCCGCTGCTGTTCGGCATCGCCGCCTTCACGGCCGTGTCCCTTTCGGTGGGAGCGGTGTTCGAGCTGGTGCGCCGGGTGGCCGAGTCCGGCCTGCCGGTGCTGGCGGCGATGAAGGTGCTCTTGCTGAGGCTGCCCTCCTTCCTGGTGCTGTCTTTCCCGATGGCCACCCTGATGGCCACCCTGCTGGCCTACAGCCGCCTGTCGGGAAGCAGCGAGCTGACCGCCCTGCGCAGCGTGGGCGTGAGCACCCGGCGCATGGTGCTGCCGGCCATGGCCCTGGCGCTGGTGATGACCCTGCTCACCTTCGTCTTCAACGACGCGATCGTGCCGCGGGCGAATCTGGAAGCCACCAACAGCCTGGAGCGGGCCCTGGGCAAGGCCATCGCCACCGAGCAGAGCGACAACGCCCTCTATTCCCGCTTCACCGACGTCAAGCTGCCCAACGGCGAATCGGTGAAGTGGCTGACCCACATCTTCCATGCCCGCCAGTTCCGCAAGGGGGTCATGCTCGATGTCACCCTGCTCGACTTTTCCCGCCACGGCTACCGGCAGATGCTCACGGCCCTCACCGGCAAGTGGAACGAGGCGGAGGGCATGTGGGAGTTCAACAAGGGCCGCATCACCAATATCGACATTGCTACCGGCACCACCACCTCCGCCAGCTTCGACCGCTACCTCTACCCCTTCACCCGCGACCCGATCGAGGTGGCCCAGCTGCCCACCGACGCCAGCACCATGACCGTGGGCCAGGCGCTTACGGCCGAGCGGCTGCTGCTGGAGGCCAACAACACCAAGGAAGCCCGACGCCTGCGCGTGCGCATCCAGGAGAAGTTCGCCTTCCCGGCCATCTGCCTGGTGTTCGGCCTGATCGGCAGCAGCCTGGGGGTCCGACCCAACTCGCGCACCAGCCGCAGCCAGGGGTTCGGCATCAGCGTGCTGCTGATCTTCGGCTACTACCTGATGTCCTTCATCTTCAGCTCCCTGGGGATCACCGGCACCCTGATGCCCTTCATGGCGGCCTGGCTGCCGGTGATCATTGGCCTGACCGGAGGACTCTGGCTGTTGCGTCAGGCGAGCCGCTGAGGCCCCCACCGGGGGGATGGCACGGCAAAGTAGGTCGGTTTCGATCCGCTCCCTTGGTGAACGATCCGGTCATCGGCCTCGGCCTCGCGGCCTTCGCCCTGCTCCTGCTGGTGCTGCCCATCGCCTTCTGGTCCGTCAGCGGCGGTCACAGCAACCCGGTGGTCAGGATCCTGGTGGCTTCGGCCAATCTCTGCCTCACCGCCCAGCTGGTGCTGCGCTGGTGGGAGTCGGGCCACTTCCCGATCAGCAACCTCTACGAGTCGCTCTGCTTCCTGGCCTGGGCCTGCACCCTCACCCAGCTGCTGGTGGAGCGCAGCTGGCCCAACCCGCTGGTGGCGGCGGCGGCGACCCCGATGGGCCTGGGCTGCGTGGCCTTCGCCAGCTTCGCCCTGCCGGATCGCCTCCAGGAGGCCTCGCCCCTGGTGCCGGCGCTGCGCTCCAGCTGGCTGGTGATGCATGTCAGCGTGATCATGGTCAGCTATGCCGCCCTGCTGGTGGGCTCCCTGCTGTCGGTGGCCGTGCTGTTCGTCGACCGCAACCAGGATCTGGAGCTGCGCAGCAGCTCGATCGGCAGCGGCGGCTTCCGCCAGGCCCAGCTGGCCAGCGACGGCCCCGGTGCCATGGCGCTCAGCAGCAGCAGCTTCCGCATCAGCGAGCAGCTCGACAGCCTCAGCTACCGCACGATCACGGTGGGCTTCCTGCTGCTGTCCGTGGGTCTGGTGAGCGGCGCCGTGTGGGCCAATGAGGCCTGGGGGAGCTGGTGGAGCTGGGATCCCAAGGAGACCTGGGCCCTGATCTGCTGGCTGGTCTACGCCGCCTACCTGCACACCCGTCTGATCCGGGGCTGGCAGGGGCGCCGACCGGCGATCGTGGCGTCGGCCGGCCTGGTGGTGATCGCCGTCTGCTACATCGGCGTGAATCTGCTCGGCATCGGCCTGCACAGCTACGGCTGGTTCCTGGGCAGCTGAGCAGCGGCGCAACAAGAAAGGGCCCGTTCCTCACGGGCCCCACTCTCAAGGTCCTGTCCATCAAAAGGCCGCCCGCTGTGGGCGGCCTTTTGAGCATCAGACCAGCGCCGGTTCGGGGCGGCGGCTGTTGCGGATGCCGGTGATGGCCTCGGCGTAGTCGGCTTGGCCGAAGACACCGGAGCCGCTGACGATCGCATTGGCACCGGCCTCGATGACCTGCCAGGCGTTGCCGGCCTTGATGCCGCCGTCGACCTCGATCCAGGGATCCAGACCCCGCTCATCACAGAGGCGGCGCAGCTGGCGGATCTTCTCCACCTGGGAGGGGATGAAGCTCTGGCCGCCGAAGCCGGGGTTGACGCTCATGATCAGCACCAGATCACAGAGCTCCAGGCAGTACTCGAGGGTGTCGAGGGGGGTGCTGGGGTTGAGCACGGCACCGGCCATCTTGCCCAGGTCCTTGATCTGGCTGAGGTTGCGGTGCAGGTGGGGGCAGGCCTCCACCTGGACGCTGATGATGTCGGCGCCGGCCTTGGCGAAATCGGCCACGTACTTCTCGGGCTCGACGATCATCAGGTGCACGTCCAGGGGCTTGGTCGTCACCGGGCGCAGGGCCTCGACGATCAGCGGGCCGATGGTGATGTTGGGCACGAAGCGGCCGTCCATCACGTCCACGTGGATCCAGTCGGCACCGGCGGCGTCGACGGCCCGCACGTCGTCGCCGAGGCGGGAGAAGTCGGCCGAAAGGATCGACGGGGAGATCACCAGGGGCTTGGTGCTCATGGACGGCCACCGCAGCGGAAGAATGAAGGGATTGTAAGGAGCGGCCCACCATGGGTCTCCCGGGGTGCTCCCGGGCGCGCTGATACGATGGCCCCGCTTCGACTCCGAGAGGCCTTGCAGCGGCTGGATCTTTCCCCGCTTTGCCTGCGGTCCGCCTCCGGCGTGCCGGCCCCTCGTTGAGGCCCCTCCCCCTGCCGGACCGTTGTGGATCGCACTCTTATCCAGGAACTGCTCGAAGTCGTCGAGCAGGCCGCCATCGCCTCTGCCCGCCTGACCGGCCTCGGCAAGAAGGACGAAGCCGATGCGGCTGCCGTCGAGGCGATGCGCACCCGCATGGGCAGCATTGCCATGCAGGGCCGGATCGTCATCGGGGAAGGGGAGCGCGATGAAGCCCCCATGCTTTACATCGGCGAGGAAGTCGGCAGCGGCACCGGCCCCGGCGTCGACTTCGCCGTCGACCCCTGCGAAGGCACCAACCTCTGTGCCAACGCCCAGGACGGCTCGATGGCCGTGCTCGCCGCCAGCGACCGCGGCGGCCTGTTCTATGCCCCCGATTTCTACATGAAGAAGCTGGCGGCGCCCCCGGCCGCCAAGGGCAAGGTGGACATCCGCAAGAGCGCCACCGAGAACATCGCCATCCTGAGCGAGTGCCTGGGTGTGCCCGCCAGCGACCTCACCATCGTGGTGATGGACCGCGCCCGCCACAAGGCCCTGATCGCCGAGATCCGCGCCACCGGCGCCCGCGTCAAGCCGATCAGCGACGGTGACGTGCAGGCCGCCATCGCCTGCGGCTTCGCCGGCACCGGCACCCACTGCCTGATGGGCATCGGCGCCGCCCCCGAGGGTGTGATCTCCGCCGCCGCCCTGCGGGCCCTCGGCGGCCACTTCCAGGGCCAGCTGGTGTACGACCCCGCCATCGCCCAGACCAGCGAGTGGGCCGACTACACCAAGGAGGGCAACATCGCCCGCCTCAACGAGATGGGCATCACCGACGTCGACAAGGTCTATGAGGCCGAGGAGCTCGCCTCCGGCGAGAACGTGGTCTTCGCCGGTAGCGGCATCACCCCCGGCCTGCTGTTCAAGGGCGTGGTCTTCGAGGCCGACTGCACCCGCACCAGCAGCCTGATCATCAGCACCCTCGACCGCAGCGCCCGCTTCACCGATACGGTGCATATCAAGGAGGGCGCCAAGAGCATCGCCCTGCGCTGATCCCACCAGAGTCCGGACCTCGGAGCCCGCCTCCATGCACATCGCCGTCGTCGGTCTGAGCCATCGCACGGCTCCGGTGGAAATCCGCGAGCGCCTGAGCATCCCCGAGCAGACCATGGAGGATTCCCTCCAGCGGCTGCGGGCGGATGAGCAGGTGATCGAGGCCTCGATCCTGAGCACCTGCAACCGGCTGGAGATCTACACGCTCCTGCGCCATCCCGAACAGGGCATCACGGCCGTCGGCGACTTCCTCAGCCGGCAGTCCGGCCTGGCGGTGGAGGAGCTGCGTCCCCATCTGTTCACCTACCACCACGAGGAGGCCGTGGGCCACCTGCTGCGGGTGGCCGCCGGGCTCGACAGCCTGGTGCTGGGGGAGGGTCAGATCCTCTCCCAGGTGAAGAAGATGGTGCGCCTCGGCCAGGAGCACCGCTCCGTGGGCCCGATCCTCAACCGCCTGCTCAACCAGGCGGTGAGCACCGGCAAGCGGGTGCGCACCGAGACCAACCTGGGCACCGGGGCGGTGTCGATCAGCTCGGCGGCCGTCGAGCTGGCCCAGCTGAAGGTGGGCCAGGCCCGGGGCACCGATGATCTGGTGCCGCTCGACCAGGAGCAGGTGGCGGTGGTGGGGGCGGGCCGCATGGCCCGGCTGCTGCTGCAGCACCTGCAGGCCAAGGGCTGCCGGGGGGTGGTGGTGCTCAACCGCACCGTCGCCCGGGCCGAGGCCCTGGCGGCCGATTTCCCCGCCCTGCCCGTGCAGTGCCGTCCCCTGGACGACCTCGACCACTGCCTGAGCACCTGCTCGCTGGTCTTCACCAGCACCGGCGCCGAGGAGCCGATCATCACGGCCCGGCGGCTGGAGGGGCTCAACCGCCGCTCCAGCCTGATGCTCATCGATATCGGTGTGCCCCGCAACATCAGCGCCGATGCGGCCGAACTCCAGGGTGTCGACAGTTTCGACGTCGACGATCTCCAGGAGGTGGTGGCCCGCAACCAGGAGGCCCGCCGGGAGATGGCCGCCGAGGCCGAGGGGCTGCTGGCCGAGGAGGCCAGGCTGTTCCTGGAATGGTGGGATGGCCTCGAGGCGGTGCCCCTGGTCAACCGGCTGCGTCTCCAGCTGGAGGACATCCGGGAGCAGGAGCTGCAGAAGGCCCTCAGCCGCATGGGCCCGGACCTTTCCGCCCGGGAGCGGAAGGTGGTCGAAGCCCTCAGCAAGGGGATCATCAACAAGATCCTGCACACGCCCGTCACCCGGCTGCGCGCCCCCCAGCCCCGCCAGCAGCGGCGCGCGGCCATGGGGGTGCTGCAGGACCTCTTCGAGCTTCACGACGACCCGCCGGAGGCCTGAGCCCCGCCCCCCGGGAGGGTCCCCGCTTCACCGGCTCCAGCACCCCATTTCACTGCAACGGAACATGAACCGAGAAGCAGCAGCGCGGCGCTCCGCGTCACCACGCTCCAGTACGGTCTGGCCAGCCAAGGACCGAGGACTGGGCTCATGAAACGCGTTCTGGCCATCATCCTGGGAGGCGGTGCGGGAACGCGTCTCTACCCCCTCACCAAGATGCGGGCGAAGCCCGCCGTTCCCCTCGCCGGGAAATACCGACTGATCGATATTCCCATCAGCAACTGCATCAACTCGGAGATCAACAAGATCTACGTGCTGACGCAGTTCAACAGCGCCTCGCTCAACCGTCACCTGACGATGAGCTACAACCTCTCCTCCGGCTTCGGCCAGGGCTTCGTGGAGGTGCTGGCCGCCCAGCAGACCCCCGACAGCCCCAGCTGGTTCGAAGGTACCGCTGATGCGGTGCGCAAGTACCAGTGGCTGTTCCAGGAGTGGGACGTGGACCACGTCCTGATCCTCTCCGGTGACCAGCTCTACCGGATGGACTACAGCAAGTTCGTCCAGCACCACATCGACTGCGGCGCCCAACTGACCGTGGGTGCCCTGCCGGTGGATGCGGCCCAGGCTGAGGGCTTCGGACTGATGCGCACCTCCTCCGACGGCCGGATCCTGGAGTTCAGCGAGAAGCCCAAGGGCGACGCCCTGGAGGCCATGCGGGTCAACACCGAGAGCCTCGGCCTCTCCGCCGAGGAGGCCGCCAAGCGGCCCTATCTCGCGTCGATGGGGATCTACGTCTTCAACCGCAACACCCTGTTCGACCTGCTGGCCAGCCATCCGGAGGCCACCGATTTCGGCAAGGAGATCATCCCCGCCTCCCTCGGCCGGGGGGACCACCTGCAGACCTTCCTCTTCGACGACTACTGGGAGGACATCGGCACGATCGGGGCGTTCTACGAGGCCAACCTGGCCCTCACCGACCAGCCCAACCCGGCCTTCTCCTTCTACGACGAGAAGTTCCCCATCTACACCCGGCCCCGCTACCTGCCCCCCAGCAAGCTGCAGGACGCCCAGGTGACCCAGTCGATCATCGGCGAAGGATCCCTGCTCAAGGCCTGCAGCATCCACCACTGCGTGCTTGGCGTGCGCTCCCGGGTCGAAGACGAGGTGGTGCTCCAGGACACCCTGCTGATGGGGGCCGACTTCTTCGAATCCTCCGAGGAACGGCTGGTGCTGCGCGAGCGGGGCGGCACCCCGATCGGCGTGGGCCGGGGCACCACGGTGAAGGGGGCGATCCTCGACAAGAACGTGCGCATCGGCCGCGACGTCACCATCGTCAACAAGGACCGGGTGGAGGAGGCCGACCGGCCGGAGCTCAACTTCTATATCCGCAACGGCATCGTCGTGGTGGTGAAGAACGGCACCATCGCCGACGGCACCGTCATCTGAGGCCCGCCCCGGGGGAGGGCTGGGCCAGCAGTTGCTGACATCCCCCCCCGGGACACCGACGCTCCGCCGACCGCTGGCCACAGTGGCGAGGAAGCAAGACATCCACGCTCCTATGGGCAAGGCGCATTTCGGACTCATCGGCCTCGGCGTGATGGGTGAGAATCTGGTCCTCAACGCCGAGAGAAACGGCTTCTCGAGCGTCGTCTACAACCGGACCTACGCCAAGACCGAGGAGTTCCTGGCCGGACGCGGCGCCGGCAAGGACATCGTGGGAGCGGCCAGCCTCGAGGAGTTCGTGGCGGCGCTGGAGCGGCCCCGCCGCATCCTGATGATGGTGAAGGCGGGCGATCCGGTGGATGCCACAATCGCCAGCATCTCGCCGCTGCTCGAGGAAGGCGATCTGCTGATCGACGGCGGCAACTCCCTCTACACCGACACCGAGCGACGGGTGAAGGAGTTGGAGAGCAAGAGCTTCGGCTACATCGGCATGGGCGTCTCCGGTGGCGCCAAGGGGGCCCTGGAGGGGCCGAGCATGATGCCCGGCGGCACCAAGGCGGCCTACGACGCCATCGAGAGCCTGGTCACCAAGATGGCCGCCCAGGTGGAGGACGGCCCCTGCGTCACCTACATCGGCCCCGGCGGCGCCGGCCACTTCGTCAAGACCGTCCATAACGGCATCGAGTACGGCATCGAGCAGATCCTGGCCGAGGCCTACGACCTGATGAAGCGCATCGGCGGCCTCGATGGCGACGCCATGGCCGACGTGCTGGGGGGCTGGAACCAGACCGAAGAGCTGGCCTCCTTCCTGGTGGAGATCACCGAGGTGTGCCTGCGCACCAAGGATCCCGAAAGCGGCGGTGACCTGGTGGAGCTGATCGTCGATGCCGCCGGCCAGAAGGGCACCGGCCTGTGGACCGTGGTCAGCGCCCTGGAGATGGGGGTGCCCGTGCCCACCATCTACGCCGCCCTCAACGCCCGCGTGCTGAGCTCCCTGCGCAGCGAGCGGATGGCCGCCGAAGCGGTGCTGCACGCCCCCGCCCCCCACAGCTTCCCCCTCGGGGAGCCGGCCACCGGCATGGCGCCGCTGCGGGATGCCTGCATCCTGGCCTGCATCGCCAGCTACGGCCAGGGCATGGCCCTGCTGCAGGAGGCCTCCAAACTCCACGACTACAACCTCGACTTCTCGGCCATCGGCCAGATCTGGAAGGGGGGCTGCATCATCCGGGCCCGGCTGCTGCAACGCATCCAGGACGCCTACGGCGCCGATCCCTCCCTGCCCAACCTGATGCTCGATCCCTGGTTCGCCGCCCAGGTCAACCAGCGCCTGGCCGGCCTGCGCCAGGTGGTGGCTGGGGCCGCCCTGGCGGGCATCCCCGTGCCCTGCCTCAGCAGCACCCTCGACTACATCGACAGCTACCGCACCGGCCGCCTGCCCCAGAACCTGGTGCAGGCCATGCGCGATTGCTTCGGCTCCCATACTTATGAGCGCACGGACCGCCCCGGCGCGTTCCACACCGAGTGGCTCGTTTGACCGAACCCAGCACGCGCTATCAGCTGATCGTCGCCACCAGCCCGGAAGATCTGGCCCGCCAGGCGGCGGAGCAGATCGCTTCCGGCATCGATCTGGCCCTGGCGGAGCGGGACCGGGCCCAGATCGCCCTGGCCGGGGGGGAGACCCCCCGGGCGGCCTACGCCCGGCTGGCCGAGGAACACCTGCCCTGGGAGCGGGTCGATGTGCTGCTCGGGGATGAGCGCTGGGTGCCGGCCGACGACCCCTCCAGCAATGCCCGCATGCTGCGGGAAACCCTGCTGGCCCAATCGCCGGCCAGCCGTGCCCGTTTCCACCCGGTGCCCACCGACCGCCCCACCCCGCAGGCCAGCGCCGAGGCCTACGCCTCCGAGCTGGCGGTCCTCTGTCCCGGCGTCCTGCCCCGCTTCGACGTGCTGCTGCTGGGCCTGGGCGACGACGGCCACACCGCCTCCCTGTTCCCCGGCACGGCGGCCCCTGGCGTCAGCGATCGCCCGGTCACCATCGGCGAGGGCAAGGGCCTGCCCCGCATCACCCTCACCGCGCCGGTGCTCTCGGCGGCCCGCCGGGTGATCTTCCTGGTCAGCGGCGCCGGCAAACGCCAGGCGCTCGCCCGGCTGCTGGACCCGAGTGAGCCCGCCGAGCGCACCCCCGCCCGGCTGGTGCGGCCGGCCGGCGTGGTGGTGATCCTGGCCGATGCCGCCGCCGCCGCCGACCTCCCCGGCGCCTGAGGGCTCCCATGCAGGTGATCCGCGGCGATGGCTTCAGTGGTTGGCATGCCCTCAACGACACCGTCATGGGTGGGCGCAGTTCGGGGCTGTGCACGGTCAGCAGTCGCGGGCTGCGGCTGGAGGCGGAGGTGGTGGAGCAGGGCGGTGGTTTCGTCAGCTGCCGCTCGCCCATCTTTTCCCCTCCCCTGGATCTCTCGGAGCAGGCCGCCTTCGAGCTGGAGCTCCACGGCGACGGCCGCCACTACAAGCTGGCGGTGGCCTGCGCCGACGGGGTGGCGGGTCTCACCGAGATGATCCCCGGTGGTGTGCGCTGGGTGGCGAACTTCGCCACCGATCCCGATGGCCCCTGCCGGGTGCGGATCCCCTTCTCCCAGCTGCGGGCCTCGATCCGGGCCAAGCCGATCGAGGCCCTGCCCCTCGGCCTGCCCCTGCGCTTCGACGCCGAGCGGATCACCCGGCTCCAGATCCTGCATTCGAAGTTCGGCGACGATGGCTCCGCCAACCCGGGCTTCCGGGCCGGTCCGCTCACCCTGGAGGTGATGGCGATCGATGCCGTCGCCTGAGTCCTCCATCGGCAGCGCCAACACCGACCTCTGCCAGCTGGTGGCGGCGGCGGCCGATCTCTGCCGCAAGCCCCTGCGCCATGCAGTGGTGGGGGCAGTGCACGGGGACAGCCTGGATCTCTGCCTGCGGCTGGAGGCCCGCACACCCGAGGGCGAACGGGTGCCGGCGGAGGATCTGGAGCTGGAGATCTACCGCAGCGGTGAGGATCTCAACCTCACCCTGGCCTGGCGCCAGGGGGAGGACCACCCCTTGCTGTGGCAGGGCAGCCATCCGGTCTGGATGGATGGGGCCACGGGGGTGCGCTGCAGCTGTCCGCCCCAGGGGGGGCCGCTGGAGGCCCTGGCCCGCCGCCTGCGGGCCCTGCTGCGGCCCGATCAGGGCTGAGGCGAGGGCAGCACCATCAGCAGCGAGCCGGTCCCCATCGTCGAGGGCAGCGGCCAGAGCTCGACCCTGGCCTCCAGGGTGCGGCCATCCCGATGGCGGAGGGAAAAGGAGTCACTCACGAACAGCGGCCCATCGGCGGGCGCATCGCTGACCACGGGGGTCGTCGCCTCCTCCGGCAGCTGGCAGAACAGGGAGGCGGGCGACCCCACCAGGGTGTCGCGCTCGAAGCCGATCCGGCGGCACAGGCTGGCGTTGACCATCACCACCCGCTGGTTGCCGTCGAACACCGCCACCGAGAAGCTGGGACTGCGGATCAGGGTCTCGAACAGGACCGAGAGGTCGCGGCTATGTTCCTGGGCCTGGCGCTGCTGGGTGATGTCGGAGAGGGTGCCGACCACATAGCGATCCATCTCCTCGGTGAGCACCTTGGCGTTCTCCGTCACCCAGCGCTGCTCGCCATCGCGGCGGATGATCCGGTACTGCACCGACCAGCCCCCCTGGGCCGGGTCACGGCTGGCCCAGACCCGATCCCGGTCCTCCGGAAGGATGGCGTCGTCGAGCAGCTCCGGACGGGCGAACAGCTCGGCCGGGCTCCAGCCCGTCAGGGGCAGGATGCGCTGGCTGGCATAGAGCAGCCGGTGGAGGTCGGCGTCCCGCTTCCACACCGCCTCTTCCAGGGCATCGGTGAGGCTGGAGAAGGAATCGAGCGAGTCCTCAGCGGCCCGTCGCAGGGCCAGCAGTTCCGACACGTCGGTGAGGGTGACGATCGCTCCGAGCCGCTGCCCCTCCCGTTCCTGGTAGGGCAGCACCTGGGCCAGGTAGGCGATGTCCTCGTTGACCGCTTCGATGTTGCGCCGGGGAGCACCGCCGACCACCTCCGCCAGGGCCGACCGCAGTCCCGGCAGGGGCACCGTGGTGGGAATGCCCAGCAGGGGCCGTCCGATGTCATCCTCCACCAGGGCGAAGACCCGCACCGCCAGGGGGGTGAACCGGGTGATGCACAGCTCCCGGTCGACGATGACCATGCCCTGGTTGAGGGAGTTCTGGATGTTCTCCAGGTCGGTGCTGAGCGCCTGCAGGTCGGAGCTTCTGGCCCGCAGCTCCTGGTTGAGGGTGGCCAGTTCCTCGTTGGTGGCCTGCAGCTCCTCGTTGGAGGATTCCAGTTCTTCGTTGGAGGATTGCAGCTCCTCCGAGGAAGCCTGCAGTTCCTCGGCCGAAGCCTCCAGCTCCTCGTTGGCCTCCTCCAGATCCGAGAGGGAACGACGCAGGGTGTCGTGGCTGGTGAGCAGCTCCTTCTCCAGCCTGGCGATCTGCTGGTCGAAGTCCGGGTCGCGGATCAGCGGAATATCTGTGGAGGCCTGATCGGCGCCGTCGGGGGGTTCCCGCAGGAAGCTGAGCAGGGTCAGCACCCGCTCGTTGACCTGGAGGGGCCGGACCTCCAGCCGCAGGTTGATGGCGAAGTCCGGCAGGTGCAGCAGCCGGCTGCGGACCGGTTGGCGGTCGGTCCGCACGATCAGCAGCAGGGCGCGGGCCTCGGCCTGCAGTTCCGGCAGCAGGAAGGTGGTGGCGGCGGTGGAGATCCGGCCCTCGGTGAGCCGGCAGAAGGGACTGACATCGCCGATCACCTCCACCAGTCCGTGGTTCTCATCGAGGATCACGCAGGGAGCGCAGGTGGTGCGGACCAGCGCTTCGAGGGTGGCGACATGCTCCTCGACCACGGTCTCCCGCAGGATCGAGATCCTCCCGACCGGGCTGAACAGGGTCGGTTGGCGCTGGGAGGGCTGGATGGCCGGGGTGTAGCGGCTGAACTGGTGTTCCGCGGTGCGATGGAAGATGCGGTGCTCGGCGTTGGCCACATCGAAGCCCTCGGTCCTGTGGCCCAGCGACTCCGTGCGGCCGAGGAACAGCAGACCCGAGGGCAGCAGGCCGAAGCGGAACTGCGTCAGTACCCGGTCCTGCAGGGGCTGGGTGAAGTAGATGAGGGTGTTGCGGCTGGAGATCAGGTCCAGACGCGGGAAGGGCGGGTCGACGGCCACGTTGTGACGGGCGAAGACCACGCAGTTGCGCAGGGCCTCACAGATCTGGACCTCGCCGTGGAACGGCACCACGAAGCGTTCCCGCAGCGACTCCGGGATGGCGAGGCTGGAGGCGGCGGGATAGGTGGCCCGGCGCGCCACGGCCAGGCTGTCCTCGTCGAGATCGGTGCCGAAGATCTTGAGGTGATGGGTCAGGTCCTGGGGGTGGCCGAGCGCCTCGCTGAACAGCATCCCGATGGAATAGACCTCCTCGCCGGTGGCGCAGCCCGGCACCCACACCCTCAGGCGGTCCTTGCGGGTGCGCTGGGCCACATAGTCCTTCAGGAGCTCGCCGAGGACCGCGAACGACTCCGGGTCGCGGAAGAAGGA
This sequence comes from Synechococcus sp. CCAP 1479/10, assembly GCF_019038515.1. Classification (NCBI taxonomy): domain Bacteria; kingdom Bacillati; phylum Cyanobacteriota; class Cyanophyceae; order Synechococcales; family Synechococcaceae; genus Synechococcus; species Synechococcus sp. CCAP 1479/10. The sequence goes on from NZ_JAFKRJ010000026.1 coordinate 129,884, forward strand.
GGTCACGGTGACCAGCAGGTTGTGGACCAGGGCCGAGACCTCCCTGCTGTCCGCCGCCAGCAGCCGCAGGTACTCCTCCATGCTCTCCATCTGGCGGATCGCCATGCGGCGTGCCAGCTGACGCTGCAGGGTGGACGCCTTGTACTGGCTGAAGTCGATGCCGCTGTTGTGCAGCAGCAGCTCCAGGGCACTGGAGACGTTGAGGCCCCTGAGGTCGGGAGTGTTCAGCTCCACCCAGTCGCCGGCCGAGCCCATCAGCCCGGTGAGGTGATGGGCGATGGCGGCCGGCTCGAGGACGAGGTCGGCCCCACCCAGGGCAACGGCGGCGGTGGGCATGGCGGCGAACCGGGCGCTCTCGGGCGTCTGGGCGATCGTGAGCCCACCGGCGGCCCGCACGGCCCGCAGGCCGCGGGCCCCGTCGGAGCCGGTGCCCGAGAGCACCACGGCGGCCCCATGGCCGTTCCAGTGCTCGGCGACCGAATCGAACAGACGGTCAACGCTGGGGCTGGGGCCGAAGCGGGGTTCGGGCGCCACCAGCCTTAACCGTTTCCCTTCCACACTGATGTCGTGGTTGGGGGGGCAGACGCTGACCGTGTCCGGCAGCAAGGCGGCCCCGTCGACCGCCTCGACCACCTGCAGCGCCGTGACCCGCGCCAGCAGCTCGACCATCAGGCTGCCGTGGTCGGGCGAGAGGTGCTGGGCCACCACATAGGCCACGCTGCCGCCGGGGGCAAGGTTGCCCAGAAGGGTCTGCAGGGCCTCCAGGCCGCCGGCCGAGGCCCCGATGGCCACCAGATGCATGCCGGCCTGTGAACCGGGGGACGTGGATGGCGCCGGGGAAGACTCCGCGTCACTGGATTCTTCCTTTGACATCGGCACCATGAACGTGTGCACTCAATGTAAACCGCCACAGCCGTCCTGACCTTCATGGTGTGAAGGAACGATCCGCCGCTGAGGCGATCCATAACTGTGAGACCTGACGGTGATGCCGGACCGCATCGCATGCCCGCATTCGATGACCGTGATGGGGTCCAGCCGCATGCGGTACTCGCATGGGATTGCATCCGTTCTGATCACTGCAGGGAATCATCATGAACTGCAATCAACAGCACACTTCTGTCGTGAAGGATGTTGAGGCTTGTAAGCACGACGTCTCGATCAGCGCACAGGTGACTGGCTCTAAGGAATTCATGCTCATTGTGTGATACCCTGAACGAATGGTGAAAGTGAGGAGGTGGGAGTTCGTATGTGCAGCGAGCCTTGCTTCCCCAGCCAATGGCACCCTGAAGTTGCCCATTTCTCCAACCCCCTGCTGCTTCAGCATCAGCTGGGTGAGGATCCACATTCCTGCACCTCCCATTCCTGCACCGCGATGTTGCAGGAGGCCCTGCCGCTGGTGGACATCATTCCGCTGGAAACGGAGGCCTCCTGGTGGTGTTACGGCGCCAATCTCCACCTCGGCAGCCTCGTGGCGACGGCCTGGACGGCGAGGCCGATGCGCATGGCCTTTTCCGAACGCCAGGAGCACATTGTCGTGCTGGGCTACGGCGGAGAACAGCGGCTGCGACAGGGCTCCACCACCTGGCCCTGTACCAGGGGAGGGTGTGTGCTGATGGCCAATGCGGCCTGCACGATGGAGAGCACCCTGTCATCCGCGGTGGCTTTTTCCCTGACGCGGGATCGACTTCTGGAGACGGCGATGGCAATGGGGGGCTATCAGCAGAAACCGAAAGACTGGGAGGAGAATGTCTGCCAGGCCCACGGCTGGAGCCCGCCCCGGAATCCTGTCGCCCCTTCCCTGCTTATGGCCCTACAGCAGACCATCGCCATGGCGGGGCAGCTCTCAGGGTATGGCCGGGGTCTGCTCGATCGGCTGCATTTTGACGACCAGATCTATCGGCTGATCGTGGCGATGCTGCTGCCGGAGATCCGCCAGGACAAGACCCTGGATCGGCTCCTGCACCGGCAGCGGCAGGGCCGCGATTCCTTTGACGAACTGATCGATTACATCAAGCAGAATCTGGGGGAGCCGCTCACCCTCACCGACCTGGAATCAAGGAGCCATTACTCCCGCAGGGCCCTGCAGTATGCCTTCGCCGAGCGCATGGGCTGCACCGCCACCAAGTGGATCAAGATGCAGCGTCTTGACCGTGCCCGGCAACGGCTGGAGCGGCCGAATCTGAACGACTCGGTGGGGAGCATCGCCCGCGAGTGCGGCTATCGCTCCCTGGGACTGTTCAGCGTGGATTTCCAGCAGCGGTTCCACGTCAAGCCGTCCCAGCTGCTGCGGGAGTCCCGGCCGGAGTAGCCGGGACTCCCGCAGCGTTCAGGCCCGGCGTCGGAACCCATCCGCCGACTCCATGCGGCCCGGGTTGTGCTCGCCTGCCTGCCCGCCCTGCAGGGCCGACTCCAGCAGGTAGGCGGCCAGGTTGGAGAGGGAGCGCCCCTGGACGTTGCTGCGCTCCACCAGGGCCTGGTAGGCGTTGTAGGGGACGGTGATCGTGACGCGCACCGGCCGCAGGAAGGGACCGGGTTCGGAGTGGCTTCGCATGGGTCCAGGGGGTGACTTCCTATGCTCTAGGCCCGATTTTGTGATCGGTGGCCAGATGCTTCATGAAGCGCCGGAGCCCCTCCGTGGACCAGATGCCAGTGCTGGCCGGCGATTCACCCTGCTGCGGTCAGCAGCAGGGGGCCTGCGCCGTCAGTGCAGGCCTGCATCGCCCTGCGCAAACTGCACGTTTCTGAAATCGGGCTGAAGGCCCGCGCTTCAGTCCGGGTACAGGTCGGTGACGGCCCCCAGGCTGCTGCTGCTCACCAGCCGGGCGTACTTGCCGAGCACCCCGGTGCGGTAGCGGGGGGCGGGCTTCGTCCAGGCGCTGCGGCGCCGGGCCAGCTCCTCCTCGGCCACGTTGAGCTGGATCAGCCGCTGCTTCGCATCCACCGTGATGCTGTCGCCCTCCTGCACCAGGGCGATGGTGCCGCCCACGGCGGCTTCCGGGGCCACGTGGCCCACCACCATGCCGTAGGTGCCGCCGGAGAAGCGGCCGTCGGTGATCAGGGCCACCGAATCCCCCAGACCCTCACCGATGATCGCGGCGGTGGGGGCGAGCATCTCGCGCATGCCGGGGCCGCCCACCGGACCCTCGTACCGGATCACCACCACATCGCCGGCGCTGATGCGCTTGGCGAGGATGGCGGCCAGGGCGTCCTCCTCACTCTCGAACACCCGGGCCGGGCCGGTCATCACCGGGTTCTTGACGCCACTGATCTTGGCCACGCTGCCCTCCTCGGCCAGGTTGCCCCGCAGGATCGCCAGGTGGCCCTGGGCGTAGAGGGGGTTCGAAAGGGGCCGGATCACGTCCTGACCGGCCGGAGGTTCGGAGGGCACGTCGGCGAGCACCTCCTTAAGGGTGCGCCCCTCGATCGTGCGGCAGTCGCCGTGCAGCAGGCCGCCGTCGAGCAGCAGCTTCATCACCTGGGGGATGCCGCCGGCCCGGTGCAGGTCCACGGTCACGTAGCGGCCGCTGGGCTTGAGGTCGCAGATCACGGGCACCTTCTGGCGGATCGTCTCGAAGTCGTCGATCGTCAGCGGCACGCCCGCGGTGCGGGCGATCGCCAGCAGGTGCAGCACCGAGTTGGTGGAGCCGCCCACCGCCATGATCACGGCGATGGCGTTCTCGAAGGCTTCCCGGGTGAGCAGGTCCCGGGGGCGGATGCCGGCCGCGATCGCCTGCACCAGCACCTCGGCCGAGCGAGCGGCACTCTCGGCCTTCTCCGGGTCCTCCGCCGCCATCGTGGAGCTGTAGGGCAGGCTCAGACCGAAGGCCTCGAAGGCCGAACTCATCGTGTTGGCGGTGAACATGCCGCCGCAGCTGCCGGCGCCGGGGCAGGCGTTCTTCTCGATCGCCAGCAGCTCCGCCTCGTCGATCCGGCCGCCGGAAAGCTGCCCCACCGCCTCGAAGGCACTCACCACGGTGAGGTCACAGGGACCCAGTTTGCCCGGCTTGATCGTGCCCCCGTAGACGAAGATCGCCGGGATGTTCATGCGGGCCATGGCGAGCATGGCGCCGGGCATGTTCTTGTCGCAGCCGCCGATGGCCAGCAGGCCATCCATGCTCTGGGCGTTGCAGGCGGTTTCGATCGAATCGGCGATCACCTCCCGCGACACCAGGGAGTACTTCATCCCCTCGGTCCCCATCGAGATGCCGTCGCTGACGGTGATGGTGCCGAACATCTGGGGCATGGCTCCGGCCCCATGGGCGGCCTGCTCGGCCCGCCGGGCCAGGTCGTTGAGGCCGATGTTGCAGGGGGTGATCGTGCTGTAGCCGTTGGCGATGCCGATGATCGGCTTGCCGAAGTCCCCGTCGCCGAAACCGACGGCCCGCAGCATGGCCCGGTTGGGGGAGCGTTGGAGGCCCTTGGTGATGGCGTCGGAGCGCAGCATGGCCGGGGAGGAACGGGTCTGCAGCAACTTACCGAGGGGCCTGCGCCCTCAGGCCTGGGGCTGCAGCTGCTCGAGCTGGCGCCGCACCTCGTCGATCGCCTGGTTGAGTTTCTGGACGCGGTCGTGCAGCTGGTCGCTGCTCACCGGCGGCTCCTCGAAGGCTTCGCTGAGGCGGGAGACGCGCAGCATCCGCAGCTGGCGCTGGGCGAGCCGGTGCCGATCAGCCCGGCGCAGCAGCCAGACCGCCAGCCCGGCGGCGCCCATCACCGCCCCGGCGGCCCCGGCCAGCAGAACCAGACTGCCGCTGGCGGACGATTGCTGCCGGGAATCAGCCATGAACCTGCAAAGGAAGGGGCATCGGGACCTGAGGGGCCCAGCCTAGGCAGTGGCGGCGGCGATTCCATACAGCCGCTCGCTCACCTCGCCGAAACCCGGGACGACGCGGTGGCGGCTGTCCACCTCGGGGTCGATGCCGGCGCAGTAGATGGTGAGCTGGCTGTGGTGTTCGCCGACAACCTTCAGCCCGGGGCTCGCGGCCAGGGTGGTGATCACCCGCAGCCGCTGGCCCTCCACCCCCAGGCCCGCCAGACGGTCGAGCAGGGCCAGCAGGATCGATCCGCTGGCGAGGACGGGCAGGAACACCAGCACGCCGCTGCGGGGATCGATGGTGGCCGGCAGGTCGTCGAGGAACCAGTGGGGCTTGTGATCCGGCCCGCAGGGCTCGATGCCCACATGGGCCAGCTGGGCCGACGGCAGCACGGACTGGGCCCCCTGCCAGAGCCCCAGGCCCCCCCGCAGCACCGGGATCACCAGCAGGGGCACCTCCGGATCGACCACCTGGCCGTCGCAGTGGCCCAGGGGCGTGGTGATCGACACCGGCCGATGGGGCAGCCAGTCGCGCAGGGCCTCATAGGTGAGCCAGCGGCCCAGCTCCGCCATGGCGGTGGCGAACAGGGGCGAGGGGGTGGCCCCGTCGCGCAGCAGGGTGAGCCAGTGGCCGATCAGGGGATGGGGGGGGACCACCACCCGCAGGGACATGCTCATGACGGGCTGCGTCTGCCTAGCTTGATCCGGCAGCGTACCGGTGTGGCATGGTCCCCAGCTCCCTTCCCTCCCCCGTGATCGTCCGGCGCTCCAGGGCCCCGCTGGCCGACCTGCTGGGGTCCGTCCTGGGGGGCGTGCTGGGGACGGTGCTGGGCCTGCTGCTCGTCTGGACCGTGCTGCCGGTGGCCCCGGCCCAGGCGATCACCGCCCCCGAGCTGCGCGCCCAGCGCTCCTTCCAGGACCTCGACCCCGACCTGCGGGGCCGCAACCTGCAGCAGCAGGAGTTCCTCAAGGCCTCGATGGAGGGCTTCGATCTGCGCGACGCCGACCTGCGCGGGGCCGTGTTCAACTCCACCGACCTGCGCCAGGCCGACCTGCGCGGCGCCGACCTGGAGGACGTGGTGGCCTTCGCCACCCGCTTCGACGGGGCCGACCTGCGGGGCGCCCAGTTCCGCAACGCCATGCTGATGCAGAGCCGCTTCCGGGATGCCCGCATCGACGGGGCGGACTTCAGCGACGCGGTTCTCGATCTGCCGGAGCAGAAGGCCCTCTGTGCCCGTGCCGCCGGCAGCCATCCCCTCACCGGCGTCGACACGCGGGAGAGCCTGGGCTGCCGCTGACCCCAGTCGGTGGCGCCTCCCCTAGGTTTCGGTTCCCCCTGCCCGAGCCCCGATGACCGCCACCAGCACCCGACGGCTGCCGGTCACGGTGGTGACCGGATTTCTGGGGGCCGGCAAGACCACCCTGCTGCGCCACCTGCTCCTGGAGAGCGGACTGCGGCTGGCCGTCCTGGTCAACGAGTTCGGTGAGGTGGGCATCGACGGCGATCTGATCGCCTCCTGCGGCTTCTGCCCCGAGGACGAGCTGGACGACCGGCTGGTGGAGCTGGCCAATGGCTGTCTCTGCTGCACCGTCCAGGATGAGTTCCTGCCCACGATGCAGCGGCTGCTGGAGCGGGCCGACCGGCTCGACGGCATCGTGGTGGAAACCAGCGGCCTGGCCCTGCCCGAGCCCCTGGTGGCCGCCTTCGGCTGGCCGGAGATCCGCAGCCGCACCAGGGTGCACGGGGTGGTCACGGTGGTGGATGGCGAGGCGATGGCCGCCGGCCATGTGGTGGGGGACGCCGAGGCGGTGGAGGCCCAGCGCCGGGCCGACCCCAGCCTCGATCACATCAGCGCCATCGAGGACCTGTTCGCCGACCAGCTCGGTGCGGCCGACCTGGTGCTGGTGAGCCGGGCCGACCGGCTGGAGCCGGAGGCCCTGGCCCGGGTGAGCGAGGCGCTGCGCGCCGACCTGCGCCCCGGCACCGTGGTGCTGCCGATGGCCCGGGGCCGTCTTGATCCCTCCCTGGTGCTGGATGGTCCCGGCCGTGATCACGACCACGACCATGACCATGACGACCACGATCACCACCACGACGACCACGATCACGATCACGACCACCACGACCATGCCCACGTGGCGATGGAGTCGATTGTCCTGCGACGGGCCGGCCAATGGGGGCGAGCCGCCCTGGAGGCCCAGCTGCAGCAACTGCTGATCGACCATCCCGTCGTGCGGCTCAAGGGGCGGCTGCGTCAGGACGGCAAGCGCCTGCCGCTGCAGATCCAGGGGGTCGGCCGTCGGCTGGACTGCTGGTATGAGGAGCGGGAGGGGATGGCCCCTGCCGCCGCCCCCGCCGAGGGCGATGGCCCCGACGGCCTGGAGCTGGTGGTGCTGGCCACCGCCGGCGCCGCCGGCCCCCTGCGCGACGCCCTCGATCGCCTTTGAGGCCCAAGACGCGGCACCCTGGGGCGGCCACTGGCACGGGCCCCGCGTCAGTCGAGGGGGATGTCGCCCCGGGCGCAGATCCCATCCCAGCAGAGATCGGTGTTCTCCACCCAGCGGCTGTTCACCGGCTGCCAGCTGCCGGAGGGTTTGAGCATCGTCACCCGGCCCCGACCGTCATGGCGGAACTCGATCCTCTGGCCCCCCACCAGCAGGAACCAGTGGAGGCCGAGCTCCTCGACCTGCATCTGGCACTCCTGCCAGGGACCATCGGCAACGCGGCACTGCAGCGACACCAGCCCCGGCAGGGAGTGGGCCTGCAGGGCCGTGCAGGCCAGGGCCAGGCCCGCCAGCCAGGCCAGCAATCCGGGCCCCAGCGGATCCAGCAGAAACCGTCGCAGGGAGGGCACCACGACCAGCGGTGCGGAGCATCAACTCCAGGCTGGTGCTGCGCCGGGGGGGTGGTGGGGCGTGCTGCCAAGATTTAACAAACGTCCGTGCCCCCGGTGCCGCTCTTCAACGCCCGCGTTCAGGTTTCCCTGCGCCCCTCCGTGCTGGACCCCGCCGGGGAGGCCACCCGGGCCGCCGCCGCCCGGCTCGGGGTGGAGGGCGTGAAGCGCCTGCGGATCGGCAAGGCGATCGAGCTGGACCTGGAGGCGCCGGACCGGGCCACCGCCCAGGCCCGGCTTGAGCTGCTCAGCGACCGCCTGCTCGCCAATCCGGTGATCGAGGACTGGTCGCTGGATCTGGCCGAAGCGGGTTGAGGGGCGGACCGATGACCGTCGGCATCGTTGTGTTTCCCGGCTCCAACTGCGACCGGGACGTGGCCTGGGCCCTGGAGGGCTGCCTGGGCATCCCCGTTCGTTTCCTCTGGCATGAGGAGCGCGACCTGTCCGGCCTCGAGGCCGTCGTGCTGCCGGGGGGCTTCAGCTACGGCGACTACCTGCGCTGCGGCGCCATCGCCCGCTTTGCCCCCGCGCTGGAGGAGGTGCGCAGCTTCGCCGAGCGCGGCGGGCCCGTGCTCGGCATCTGCAACGGCTTCCAGGTGCTCACGGAGATGGGCCTGCTACCCGGAGCCCTCACCCGCAACCGGGATCTGCACTTCCTCTGCCAGAGCAGCCCCCTGGAGGTGCGGCCCGGGGCCTGCCGGTGGCTGGGCGCCTACGGCGCCGGCGAGCGCATCAGCCTGCCGATCGCCCACGGGGAAGGGCGCTATCAGGTGGAGCCTGAGCAGCTGGAGCGCCTCGAGGATCAGGGCTGTGTGGTGCTGCGCTACCTCGCCAATCCGAACGGATCACGGGGCGACGTGGCCGGCCTGAGCAACCCCGCCGGCAATGTGCTCGGCCTGATGCCCCATCCGGAGCGGGCCTGTGATCCGGTCACCGGCGGCCTCGACGGCCGGCGCCTGCTGCAATCGCTGCTGGGCTGAGCTCTCAGTCCAGGGCTGCGAAGTAGTCGCGACTGCCACGGGGATCGGTGGCCAGGGTGCGGGCCCCGGGCGTCCAGTCGGCGGGACAGACCTGGCCCGGCTGGTTCCGCACGTGCTGGAACGCCTGCAGCACCCGCAGGGTTTCGTCCACACTGCGGCCGACGGCCACATCGTTGACGGTGCTGTGGCGGATCACCCCATCGGGGTCGATCAGGAACAGTCCCCGCAGGGCCGTGCCGGCCTCCTCGTCCAGCACGTGGTAGGCCCTGGCGATCTCCTTGTTGAGATCCGACACCAGGGGGTAGGCCACATCCCCGAGCCCCCCGCTCTTTCGTTCGGTCTGTACCCAGGCCAGATGGCTATAGGGGCTGTCGACGGACACGGCCAGGATGGCGGCGCCGAGGCGGGCGAATTCCCCGTGGCGATCACTGAAGGCCGTGATCTCCGTGGGACAGACGAAGGTGAAATTGAGGGGATAGAAGAACAGCACCACATCCCTGCCGCGATAGTCGCGCAGCGACACCTCTCTGAACTCCTGATCCACCACGGCGGTGGCGCGAAAGTCAGGGGCTTTGAGGCCCACGAGCCTGCCGCTGCTGGTCATGGTGGGCCTGGCCCTACGATGCTGTCCAAAGTAGCGATGCCTCTGCCATGGGTTGGGATCCAACCGTTCTGCGGAAATACAACACCACCGGCCACTTCCGGCTCATCAATCAGCTGCGCTCCGAACTCAAGGGCAATCCCCTGATCCGCCCCAAGGATGGGGAAACCGTGGGCGCCGCCAACCGCAGCAAGAGCCTCACCCGTGCGCTCCAGAACCGTTCCCAGTCCGGGGGTTACGGCCGCAGCCGCCGGTCGGTCCAGAGCTCCCAGCCCGTCGTCGTCACCGCCGCGCCTGCCCTGCCCGTGATCGCTCCGCTGCCGGCCCGGGTCGAGAGTGTGGAAAGCCAGGAGGCGGCCAATGCCCGCAGCTTCCGTGAACGGCTCAACGCCATCGAGATGCGCTGAATCTGAAGCGTCGCGAGGGCGTCAACGTTGCTGTAACCAGGGGAGAATGTCTCCACCCTGGTTACAAGGATTGAGGGACGAATGACCCAGGGAAAAGTGGCTCGGGGGAGACTTGAACTCCCGACCTTGGGGTTATGAATCCCACGCTCTAACCAGCTGAGCTACCGAGCCAATCCATCTGACTTTAGACGATGGCCTGCTCGGCCCCCGGCCGGGTCAGGCCCGGGGGGGGAGCATCTGCAGGGGGTTGACCGCGCCGCGGCCGGGGGGGTGGATCTCGAAGTGCAGGTGGGGACCGGTGCTGCGGCCGGTGCTGCCCATCTGGCTGATCACCTGACCCTGGGTCACCGTCTCGCCCCTGGCCACCAGCAGGCGGCTGTTGTGGGCGTAGAGGCTGCGGCTGCCGTCGGGATGGGCGATCTCCACCAGGAAGCCGTAGCCGCCGTCATGCCAGCCGGCGAAGACGACCTGGCCCTCCCTGGCGGCCATGATCGGGGTGCCGACGTTGTTGGCCACATCGATGCCCTTGTGCATCCGGCCCCAGCGCCAGCCGAACCCGGAGGTGAACACCCCGCGGGTGGGCCAGATCCAGCTGGTGGAGGGGGCCGTGGTGCCACCCTCGAAGGGGGGCTGGGGGTCGCCGAACTCGGGGAGCTCGGGCCAGCTGATGCCGCCGCTCACGGAGGGCTTCAGGCCCAGCAGCATGCGGGAACGGCCCGGTGCCGACTGGGCCAGTCGCACCTGGCTGCCCACCACCAGGCGGGCGGTTTCCAGGCCCGGATTGAGGCGCACCAGCTCGGCCACGCTCAGGCCGTAGCGCTGGGCCAGCTTCAGCACCGTGTCGCCGAAGCGGACGACGCCATCCCGTTCGACGGGCGGAGGGGTGGAGACAGGGGGGCTCTGGCGCTGGGCAGAGGCGTCAAGGGAGGCGATGCGGCCGATGCGCTCCTTGCCCCGGGACGGCACCACGAGCCAGTCGCCGTTGCCGAAGCGGTGGTCTTCATCGACGTCATTGAGGCGGGCCAGGCGGCTCTCATCGAGGTCGAGGGCGGTGGAGAGCTCCTCGATGGACACCGGACGGCGCACCTTGACCCAGACCCGGTCGGTGGCGGAAGGCAGGGAGGCCAGCAGGGTCTCGGTGGACACCGTGCTGGGGGAATCGTCAGCGATAACGGCCACGAGCGGCACGACGGCCGGTGTGGAGAGCAGAAAGGGAAGAATCAAGCGGAAAGGCTTCATGCATTTCACATCCAGCGGACAAAACCCAGCAGAGAAGCCAACATCTGCGGGTCCGGCAGAGAGTAGCGCTATGAACCACAGGCGGCAAGGTTCCTCAGGCACAACTCGGTCGGGACATCGGGACCGTCCCCCTTGGGTCTCAGGAGTCGCTGCCTGCGGCCGGCCCGATCTGGCGCAGGGCCTCGAACAGCACGATGCCAACGGACACCGAGAGATTCAGGCTGCGGACGCCCCCCTGGCCGTCCCGGGCCCGGCAGGCCATCGGGATGGTGAGCCGCGCCTCGGCCGACGCCTGCAGGTCGTTCGGTAATCCGTCCGTCTCCCGTCCGAACAGCAGCCAGTCGTCGGGATGGAAGCGGAAATCGGTGTAGGACGCCTCCGCCTGGCTGCTGAGGGCCACCAGACGGCCACCCCGCCGCCGTCGCTCCGCCTGGAAGCGCTCCAGGTCGCCGTGGCGGTGCAGCGACACCCAGGGCCAGTAATCCAGGCCGGCCCGGCGCAGATGGCGGTCGCTGATCGTGAAGCCCAGGGGCTCGATCAGATGCAGTTCGCAGCCGGTGGCGGCGCAGGTGCGGGCCACGTTGCCGGTGTTCGGCGGGATCTGGGGCTGGTAGAGAACGACGCGGGGCATCCGGGGCGGTCCTCAGGAGCCGGGAGGCACGGGCTGGCTCAGGGCCAGCAGGTCGATGGCACGCCCCTGCAGGACGAGCCAGGCCGCCTCGCTGTGGGCCTGGAGGGTCTGCTGCATCGCCCCGAGCCGGTCGCGGAAGCGGGATCCGGCCGCCGTGGCCGGCACCACCCCCCAGCCGGTCTCCTCGCAGACCAGTACCAGGGGCGCCGGGCAGGCGCCGATGGCCCCGAGCAGCTCGTCGCAGCGGAGTCGCCAGTCCGGCGCCTCCAGCTCCAGGTGGGCGGCCACCCAGGTTCCGAGCGAATCCACCAGCCCCAGCTGCCCGACCTGCAGACGTTCCAGCTCGGCGGCCAGCTCACCGCCCACCTCGCGGCAGCCCCATTCAGGGGGACGCCGGAGGCGGTGGCGCCGCAGCCGCTCCTGCCAGGCGTCGTCGTCGGGCAGGGAGGGCCCGGTGGCCAGGTAGATCACCCTCAGGCCGCTGGCGCCGGCCAGATGCTCGGCCCAGCGGCTCTTGCCGCCCCGCGAAGGTCCACTGACCAGCGTGAGGCGCGGATGGCGCTGGACCCCGGCCGGGGGCTCAGCCGCCACCATTCATGTTGCGCAGGGTGGCCACCGAGGACGGCGAGACGCGGTTGAGGTAACGGAAGATCCAGTACTTGAAAATCGTGGCCAGGACCACCGGGAAGGTGGCGATGAAGAGCATCACGAAATTCTCCTGGGCCGGCAATCCCAGATGGTGGGCGACACCATCGAGCAGCACCGTCCAGCCCTCCGGACTGTGGAATCCCACGAAGATGTCCGTGAACAGGATGATGGCGAAGGCCTTGGCGCTGTCGCTCAGGCCATACACCATTTCGTCGATGAAGCCCCGCAGCACCTGGATGTCGCGCCGTCCGGCGATGGCCACCGCCACGAAGCCGATGAAACCGCAGACATCGGCCAGGACGTTCTTGATGGCATGGGTGCTCTCCTGGTCGGCCTCCTCCTTGAGCTCCTGGGCCCGCTTGGCCAGCTCCGTCTGGAGGTCCTCGCGGCTGGGCAGGGCCTTGCCCGCCAGCAGGGCGTCGAATTCGATCTCCGCCTGGTACACCCGCAGCTTCTCGACGGCCCGCTCCTCCAGGTGGGGTTTCGGGTAGGCGAGGAAGGCGTTGTCGGGGGCGAAGCGATCCACCAGGGGCGACACCACGTAGGTGCGGCTCACCTGCTGCACCAGCACCGGCACCAGCACCAGCAGCAGCAGGATCCGCAGCGACACCAGGGTGGAATCGCGGCGGCGGCGGAAGCCCGCCACCACGCTGGCCTCTGCCTCCGGGTCGAGCTGGCGGCGCACCTGGTCGACCACGCTCACCAGGCTGCGGGGCAGCATCTCCGGGGTGCGGCTCAGGGCCGGCAGCTCCTCCCGGGCCACGGCATAGCGGGCGGTGACCGTGTCGATCAGCTGGTACTGGCGCAGTTCCTGGCCGGAGAGCTCCTGCCGGTACGGGGCCAGCACGCCCCTGGACTGGCGGCAGACCTGCAGGGCCGCCCGGAAGCGGCGCAGCACCTGGGACTGCATCGCCCGCGGGATGCTCAGCTCCAGTTCGGGACGCACCGGCCGGTCGTTGTAGTGCTCCATCTCGATGCTCTGGATGAGCAGGGCGGCTTCATAGCCGCGTTCAAGATCGGAACTCAGGTCGAGGGAGCGGGCCCGCCCGAAGGTACCCATCCAGTTCGTCAGTCCCATGGGGAGGCGGGTAGCGGGGGGATCAGCGGGAGAAGACCCACCAGGTGAGCATCGGCACCACGGTGCCCACCACCAGCAGGACGATCACCCAGGTGAAGGCATTGCTGCTGGAGGTCTCCTCCCGGGTGGGGATGTTGCTGACGACGGCGGCCGTCTCCTCGATGACAGGTTCGCCGGAATCTTCCCCGCCCTGGAGAACGGTGGCAAGGCGTTGCAGGGCGTCGACGGCCGACTGGCGGTAGCGGTCGCCGCTGCGCAGCGGCTGGGCCATCGTGGTGGCCGCGGTGCTCTTCAGCAGCTCGCTGGGCAGCTGGCGGTCGAGGGGGGGCTGGGCCGCAATCGTCGTGGCCCGGGTCTGGGTATCGATCAGCAGCAGCAGCAAGGGATCGGGACTGCTGCCGGCCGGGGGATCGGCCGTCCAGCGCTCCAGCAGCTGTCCGGCGAGGGTGTTGAGGTCAAGGCCGTAGTCGAGCCGGGTGAGGGTGATCAGGCGGGCATCGACCCGTTCGGCGCCGAAGGCCTGCAACTGGCGCTCGATCTCGGCCTTGCCCGCCCGGCTGAGCACGTCGGCGCCGTCGAGCACGTGCTCGGCCGGTGGACGGGCGGGCAGATCCGACGCCGACAGGGCCCGGGCGGCTGCGACCGGAGCCGCCAGCACCAGGCCGATGGCCAGCACCAGGGAGAGCAGGGAGCGAAGCAGCCCGGAGCGGCGGGTGGGGCCGGGGTGGACTGCCGCCACCGAAGGCGTCACTGAAGCCAAGGCCATCGTGCAAGACGCCACCAGTCTGCCGTTGCGGCTCCGTTCCGGCATCCTGAAGGCAGCTTCGGAGCCGGACGCCACGATGACGATGTCCGCCCCCGCCCGCGTCGTCCTGGCCTGCGGCGCCACGGGCCTGGCCCTGGTGGTGCTCAATCAGATGACCGCCCCCAGCCTGGAGCCGCCCCTGGAGCGGGCCTCGGTGCTGGCCAGCATCCTGGCGGTGCTGCTGCTGCTGGTGGCCCTGCTCTGGCAGCGGGTGGAGCCCGTGGCACCGGAGCGGGTGCCGCTGGAGGGCCCCGAAGGGCTGCGTCTGGTGCCGGATCTGGAGGCTTCCCTGGCCGAGGAGCTGGGCTGGGGCAGCACGATGCTGCTGACGGCGACGCCGGCGGCGGTGGTGCTGCTCCACTGGCGCGGGCACACCCTGCTGGAGCGGGGCGTGATGGGCAGCGGCGACTTCCTGCCCGGGGCGATCTGCGCCCGCAGCATGGCCAGCGGCAAGGCCATTTCCCTGGTGGACCTGAAGCTCTACCCCGGTAGGGACGAGTTCAGCAGCCTGCCCTCGGGCCTGCCGGCGGTGGTGGTCCAGCCCCTCGGCACCGAGGGGGTGCTGGTGCTGGGCGGCTGGTCGCCCCGCTGCTTCAGCCGCAGCGATCTGGTGTGGGTCGAGGGCTGGGCCCGCAGGCTCACAGGCGAATTGGCTCGGGTTTCGGGCGCGGCGCCACCGGCCGCGGAGGTGTCGTCGACGGCGGCACCTGGAACTGGCTGAACACCCGGCCTCCCGGGTTGGTCACCACCACGGTCCCCTTGTTGCCCAGCTGGCCCCGCAGCACGCTGCCGCGGGTGAGCTGGCGGCTGGCGGGCCGCTGCAGCAGCACCGAGCCATCGGCGGTGACCGCCTGGGTCTGCCAGTTCCAGGAGCAGCTCTGAGCTTCGAGGCTGGCACCGTCCTGCTGGAGGAAGCAGCCCGAGGGGATCCGCACCAGATGCTGGCCGGCGTCCACCTGCAGGGCCTTGCCCCGGGCGCTGGCGCCGCCGGCCACCGCCGGGTCGCTGAACAGAACCGGCGGTCCGAGGTTGAACAGCTGGGTCTGGGTGTTGCCGACCAGGGAGGTGGCGGTGAGGGTCTGGAGCGGGCGGGTGGAGGCCGAGCCCGGCGGCCGCCGTTCCCCCAGCACCGGCCCACGGGCGGTGAGGGCACCGCTGCCCGGTTGCCAGAGCACCGAGGTCACGGTCACCAGGATCTGGGGGTCGCCGACGGGGTTGGCCCGGAAGGGATCGAACGCCTGGGCCCAGCGCTGCAGCTGGGGCTTGCCCTGCAGCTCCAGGGTGTCCTTATCGAGGCGGAAGGTGGCCCGCTCGGCGGAGAGCCGGGTATGGGGGTCGAACCCTTCCGGATGGCGGTCGATCTCCATCAGGTTGCGGGAGGGAAGCCAGCGCACCCGGGAGCCCTGGATCATCACCGGCTCCTTCCCGAGCCGCTGCAGCCGGATCCGCCCCTCCAGCAGGATCACGGCCCCGTCGTTGATCACGGTGCCGGTGGAGGCCTCCACCCGGTAGGCCGGCTTGCCGTCGCTGTAGATCACGCCGCGGGGCTGGAGGGCCCGGGCCACCCGGCGACGCAGGTCGTAGCGGGCCTCGGGGCTGGTGAGTTCCCAGTTGGGGCGTCCGAACACGTCCTGCTGGCGCAGATCCAGGGAACGGAACACGAAGGGGGTGGGCGCCGTCTCGCGGGCGACGTCGCCGCGGCCGCAGCCGGCGAGCAGCAGCACCAGCAGGGCCGACAGGCGCCAGGGTCGCGCGGGGAGGGAAAGCGTCAAAGGGGGGAATCCAGTTCCAGTCGGTGCATCACCGGCGTCGGTTCGGGCAGGGCCAGACCACTGGCCAGCTTCCCCCAGTGTCGGGCCGCCGTCCAGCCGTTGTCGGCCAGCAGCACCGGCTGGGCCAGCTGCCCGAGCATGCGCCCGGAGAGATCCGGCAGCAGCGGGGCCAGCAGCACGGCCACCCAGCGGCTCGTCTCCAGCACGGCATAAAGGTCTTCGGCCACACCGTCGCGGCCCTCCTCGGCCTTGATCGCCTTCCAGGGGGCGCGATCGTTCAGGAAGCCGTTGGCCGCCTCGGCCAGCTCCAGGATCGCGGCGGCCGCCGTGCGGAAATCCAGTGCCTCGAGGGCCCCGTCGACGGTCTGGGCGCAGGCCAGGCAGCGCACGGCCAGGGGATGGTCGGCGCTGGCGGCGGCTCCGGCCGGTGGCACGCCACCGTCGAACCAGCGGCGCGCCATCGAGGAGGTGCGGTTGAGCAGGTTGCCGATCGTGTTGGCCAGGTCGTTGTTGACCAGATCGCTGAAGCGCTGCTGCTGGAAATCGCCGTCATCGCCGAAGGGGATGTCCCGCAGCAGGTACCAGCGCACCTCATCGCTGCCGCAGCGCTCGAGCAGGACGTCGGGATCGAGCACGTTGCCCAGGGACTTGCCCATCTTCTGGCCCTCCCGGGTGAGGAAGCCGTGGCCGAAGACCTTCTCCGGCAGGGGCAGCCCGGCCGACAGAAGCATCGCCGGCCAGTAGACGGCATGGAAACGCAGGATGTCCTTGCCGATCACGTGCAGCTGGGCGGGCCAGCCCCGCTCCGCCAGCAGGCTCAGGTCGGCGGGATCGTCCGGCTCCAGCAGGGCCGAGAGGTAGCCCAGCAGGGCGTCGAACCACACATAGAAGGTATGGCCGTCATAGCCGGGCACGGGAATGCCCCAGGGCAGGTCGAGGCGGGAGATGGAGAAGTCCCGCAGGCCACCGGCGACGAAGTTCTCCACCTCCCGGCGCCGGGAGCGCGGCGCGATGAAGCCGTCACTGGCCACCAGCTGCTCGATCGGCTCCTGGTAGCGGGAGAGGCGGAAGAAGAGGTTGAGCTCGTCGCGCCACTCCAGGGGGCGCAGGTGGATCGGGCAGTGGGGCTCGGTGGCTGCCGGCGATTCCTCCTTGAACTCCTCGCAGGCGACGCAGTACCAACCCTGCTGGCGCCCTTCCACCACATCGCCGCTGGCCTCGACCCGGGCGAAGAACTGCTCCACGACCGCCCGGTGGCGCGGGTCAGTGGTGCGGATGAAGCGGTCGTTGCTGATGCCCCAGCGGCGCCACAGGTCGCGGTACTCGCCGCTGATGGCGTCGCAGTGGGCCTGGGGGGTGAGGCCGGCCGCTTCGGCCGAGCGCTGGATCTTCAGACCGTGCTCGTCGCAGCCGGTGATGAAGGTGACCCGCTCCCCCTGCAGCCGCCGGAAGCGGGCAATGCTGTCGCAGGCGAGGGTGGTGTAGGTGCTGCCCAGGTGGGCGCGGTCGTTGACGTAATAGAGGGGGGTGGTGAGGGTATAGGTCATCGGCAGGCGACGTCGGCCGGGTCCGCCGGCGGCAGGTGGGTGTCCCGTGACGGCCCCCGTGACGCCCTAGGGCCCAGGCCCGGGGCCCGGATCCTACCCATGGCCTTGGGATGGGATGCTGGCCCCCTGACCCCGGCCCCTTCTCCCCGATGCGCACGGGCTTCGATCGCAGGGCTGAGGTGCTCGTGTGGGGCGGCGGCAGCGGTGGTGTCGCCGCGGCGCTGCAGGCCTCCCGCTCCGGCGCCGACACCCTGCTGCTCACCCCCGGGCCGTGGCTGGGCGGCATGGTGAGCGCGGCCGGGGTGTGCGCGCCTGACGGCAACGAGCTGAGCCCCTGGCAGAGCGGCCTGTGGGGGGCCCTGCTGCGCGCCCTGCAGTGGATCGAGCCGGAGGGGCTGGATCAGAACTGGGTGAGCTGCTTCGGCTACCGCCCCGCCAGCGCCGAGCGGATCCTGCGCCGCTGGGTGGCGGCCGAGGAACGGCTGGAGTGGTGGTCCGGCGTGCGGCTGGAGGCGGTGGAGCGCGACGGCGACCGCATCGGCGCCGTGACCGTGGAGTACAGGGGCGTCCAGCGGCGCCTGCTGCCGACGGTGGTGATCGATGGCAGCGACCGGGGCGAGCTCTATCCCCTGGCCGGCGCCCCCTTCCGCTTCGGCTGGGAGGCCAGGGAGCTCTGGCAGGAACCCAGCGCCCCCACGGCCGAGCGCCTCGGGAACGACCCCTTCTTCCAGCGGCAGCCGGTGCAGTCGCCCACCTGGGTGTGCCTGGGCCAGCTGGACGAGAGGGGGGGACCGGTGGCCCCCGATAGGGAGGCCTGGCGCCGCAGCCCCCCTCCCCTGCCGGAGCCCTTCGCGGCGGCCACCGAGTCCTTCGGCCTGGAGCGCACCCTCACCTACGGCCGCCTGCCCGGGGGCCTGGTGATGCTGAACTGGCCCCTGCACGGCAACGACTGGCACCACGGCCTGGAGCGGGCTTTTCCGGAATGCTTCGCCGGAGGTGCCGCCACCGACGTCGCTGCGGTCGAAGGGGAGCTGCTCGCAGCGATGCGCGACCACAGCGAGGCCTTCGCCGCCGCCCTGCGCCAGGCCAGCGGCGGCTGGCTGGGCCCCGCAGCGGTGTTTCCGACGCCCGAGGAGGCCAGCGCCGGCCGGCTCAGCGGCGCCGGATCCCTGGCCCTGATGCCCTACTGGCGGGAGGGCCGCCGGCTGGTGGCCCGGGAGCTGGTGCTGGAGCAACACCTGCTGCCCCAGGGGGAGGGGGCCTGCATCGCCCCCCTCAGCCGCGCCGCCGATGGGGCCTTGACCTGCATCGCCGTGGGCAACTACGCCAATGACCACCACTACCCTGGCGGCGACTGGCCCCTGGCCCCCAAGAGCTGCCGCTGGGGCGGCCGCTGGAGCGGCACCCCGTTCACCATCCCCTACGGCGCCCTGGTGAGTGAGGGGGTGACCAACCTGCTGGCGGCCGACAAGGGTTTCGGGGTCAGCCACATGGCCAACGGCGCCACCCGGCTCCAGCCCCTGGTGCTCAACATCGGCCAGGCCGCCGGTCTGGCGGCGGCCCTGTGTGTGCTCGATGGAGTGGAGCCGGCCGCCCTGCCGGTGCGGCGTCTGCAGGAGGCCCTGATCGGCGATCCGCTGGCTCCGGCCGGTGTGGTGCCGCTGTGGGACACCCCCTGGCACCACCCCCGCTGGCGCGAGCGGCAGCTGGAGGCGCTGGAGGCCCCGGAGCGTCTGGATCGCCACGGCCAACTCGAGGCGGCGGAACTGGCGGCACTGTCGGGCTGGACGCCGCCGCCGGAGCCCGGCGAGCGCCTCTGGCGCGGGGAGCTGGTGCCCGATGGCAAGGGCGGCTACGTGCTCCACGGCGAGGCGGGGGCCTGGCCGGTGATCACCCTGGAGCCGGCCCTGCACCACTGGCTCCTTAGCCTCGATCGCCCCACCCCTGCAGCCCTGATCGGCTGCGCCAACCCCTGGGGCCCCTGGCTGCGGGTGTCGCGCGCCGTGCCGTGAAGGCACTGCTCAGCGCGGCGGCCATCGCCCTCACCTTCGCGGCCTTCCTCCCCTACATCCGCTCCATTCGGGACGGCCGCACCCGCCCCCATGTGTTCTCCTGGCTGATCTGGGGGGTCACCACCCTGCTGGTGTTCCTGGCCACCTGGGCCGCCGGCGGCGGGGTCGGGGCCTGGCCCACCGCTGTGTCGGCCCTGATCACCTTCTCCATCGCCTGGCTGGCCTTCACCCATGGCGCCGATCGGGCGATCACGACAAGCGATGGGCTGTTTCTGGCCGGCGCCGCCTCGGCCCTGCCCTTCTGGTTCCTCACCGCCGATCCGCTCGGGGCCGTGATGGTGCTCACCCTGGTGGATCTGCTGGGCTTCGGCCCCACCCTGCGGCGCGCCTGGAGCCACCCGGAGCAGGAACGGATCGGCTTTTTCAGCCTGTTCGTGCTGCGCAACCTGCTGGTGCTCCTGTCCCTGGAGCGGCTGACGCTGACCACGGCCCTGTTCCCGGCGGCGGTGGGCCTGGCCTGCGTGGGGGTGGTGGTGCTGCTGCTCTGGCGGCGACGCCGCCTGCAGCGCCTGGGCCAGCCGGCCTGAGTTCGGTCAGGATGGGCTGATCAGCTCCCTTGCCCCATGGTTTCCACTAACCCAGGATCCGCCCTCCGGCCCCTGCCCGTGCTGCTCTCGGTGGCAGGTTCGGCGCTGCTGCTGGCCGCCCTGCCCGCCCGGGCCCAGGGCCTCAACAACATGCGCGACCAGCTGATCATCCATTACTGCACCCTGGCGGTGAATGCCGATTTCACCAAGGCGGGCAAGCCGGTGCCGGCCGGCCTGGCGAAGGACACCTGCACCTGCGTCGCCCAGCAGGTCAACGCCCGAGCCTCCATTGCCCAGGCCGAAACCATCTGCAAGCAGCAGGCGATGGGCAAGTACAACCTCAGCCCCTGAGGCCGCCGGGGTCAGCCCGCGGCCGTGAAGCGCAGCAGGTCCCGCAGGGAATCCACCTGCTGCAGCCGCACCAGCAGAGCGTCGCCGGGACCGGGGTCGCCATGGCACTCGGCGGCCAGATCCATGGCCAGATCGGGCAGGTGCACCAGGCCGAGCCGGTCCTGGGGCCGCAGCCAGCGCAGGAACAGCCCCGGCCACTGGTGCTGCTCCTGGGCCTCGAACCACACCTGCTGCCAGTGGCGCTGGTCCTCCCGGGCGATCTGCAGTCCCTGGCGGATGGCCCCCTCCAGCTCCGCCAGCAGCGCCCCCAGCTCCGCCTCCTCCAGCACCGGCTGCCCCTGCTGATGGACCAGCAGCTGGCGTTGCACCAGCAGGTCGTTGTAACGGCGGATCGGTGAGGTGGCCTGCACGTAGCAGGGGAGGCCCAGGGAAAAGTGGGGGGCTGGAGTGGTGCCCAGATGGCCCCGGCTGAGGCAGCGCTTGATGGCGGCATGGCGCACCGGACCGGCTGGCAGGCTCGCCAGTTCCACCTCAGGCGGCAACTCCGCCGTCAGCTGGCTGCGGTAGGGCAGGGCCAGACCCTGCTCCTGGCCGTGTTGGGCGATCACGGCTCCGGCCAGGATCATGGCCTCGGCCACCAGGGTGCGCGACGGGGACGGCTCAGTGATCTCCAGCTGGGCCCCCAGCTCGTCGCAGCGGATCCGACCCTCGGGCTGGTCCAGATCGAGGGCCCCCCGGGCCAGCCGCCAGCGCCGCCGCCGCTCCATCAGGGCATGAATCTCTTCGAGATAGCGCTCCTGGGGCGGGGCCAGCTCGATCAGCTCATCGGCATCGGCATAACTCAGGCGGTAGGCGGGCCGCACCCAGCTGGACTCCAGCCCATGGGCGGCCACGGCGCCGTCATCGGCCAGCTCCACCCACAGGCTCAGGGCCGGGCAGCACTGACCCATGCGCAGGCTCATCGGGCCGGTGCTGAGCACCTCGGGGAACATTGGCAGTGGCCCCCGGGCCAGGTAGAGGCTGCTGGCCCGGCGCCGGGCCTCGGTGTCGAGGGGGCTGTCCGCTGCCACCAGCCGGCCCGGGTCGGCGATGTGGATCCACAGCCGCGGTGTGCCATCGGGCCCCTGCTCCAGGGAGAGGCCGTCGTCGATGTCGCGGGTGTCCGCATCGTCGATCGTGACGGTGTGCAGGCCGGTGAGGTCGCGGCGGCGCTCGTCACCGGGAAGCTCCGTGGCGGCCAGCGCCACCAGCCGCCGGGCCTCAGCTTCGAGCTCCTCGCTGAAGCCCGCCTGCCAGGTGGTGTTCTCCAGCGAGGGCAGATGGTGCCGCTCCCATAGGCCCAGGTCCACCAGCAGGTGCCGGATCGGCGAGGCTTCCATCGCGCAGTGGGCCGCCTGCAGGGCGCGGTGCAGGTCGTCGGGCAGGGGGCGGCTGGTGTCGCCGCTGGCCCACTCCCGCAGCAGGACCAGGTGCTGGCGCTGTTCGGGATCGAGCTGCTGGGGATCGATCGGGCGGCGCTGGCGCAGGGCGTCCTGCCACCGGCGACGGCGCTGCTCGGCCAGCTGCTGGCGGCGGGCGTCCCGCCGCAGCCGGCGCACATCCACCAGCGGCCGGGGCTCCACCTGCTGCTGGCGCCAACGGAACAGGGTCTGGGGGCCCTGCAGCCACAGCCAGCAGGCGGCCCGCTGGATCGGGTTGCCGCCGTCGCCGATCAGGTCGACGAAGTCCCCAAGCTCGAGGGACGACGGGTCGTCCAGCAGCAACAACCAGGCCGCCCCCAGCTCCCGGGGGCTGGGGGCGGCCTGCTGCAACGCCTCCGGACTCAGACCCCAGGGGGGCTGGGACAGGCGTGTGGGGGGCGGTTGATCGCTGGGGAGGGCGGCCAGCAGATCGAGCTGCCGGACCCCCCGGTGGACGGCCTTGGCCTCGAAACCCACCTTGAGATCGAGGCGCGTGCCTTTCTCGGCCACGACGACCGCCAGCAGACTGCGGCTGTCGTCGTGGAGGCCGACCAGGTCACCCGCCGTGAACCGACGCGAGGCGGAGGGCAACTCAGCCTTCGGGATTCACGAAGGGCAGCAGGGCCACGATCCGGGCCCGCTTGACGGCATTGGTGAGGTCGCGCTGCTGCTTGGCGGTCAGGCCGGTGAGGCGGCGGGGCAGGATCTTGCCGCGCTCGGTGATGAACTTCTTGAGCAGATCGACGTCCTTGTAGTCGATCGGATCACCGGGCTTGATCGGTGAGAGGCGCTTCTTGAAGAAGGAACTGGACATGGGAACGGAGTGGGGGAACGAAAGGAGAAAACTGCCGCTGCAGGGGCCGCGGGACGATCAGGCGATGGGATTCCGCAGGGAATCCAGCCTCACTTGATCTCCTTGTGGACGGTGGAGGCGTTGCAGTGGGGGCAGAACTTCTTGAGTTCGATCCGTTCGGTGGTGTTGCGGCGGTTCTTCTGGGTCGTGTAACGGGACACGCCAGGGGACCGCTTGGCGGGGTTGGACCGGCATTCGGTGCACTCGAGGGTGATCACCAGCCGGACGCCCTTGTTCTTGGCCATGGAAGGACGTTGCGCCGCGGATGCGTTGCAGAGAGACGATCCTGCACCTTACCTCCCGATGGGGAGGGCCCTGATCGCTTCCTAATGTGGGCGGCTGCTGTGCAACCCTCCGATGCTGGTTTCGCTCCAATGGCTCCGGGAGCTGGTCAGCGTGGAACCGGCCGCTCTCGTGCCTGAACACCTGGCGGAGCGCCTCTCGATCGCCGGTTTCGAGGTGGAGGCCATCGAGGATCTGGCGGCCCGGGCGGCCGGGGTGGTGGTGGGCCATGTGGTGCAGCGCGATCCCCATCCCAATGCCGACAAGCTCAGTGTCTGCAAGGTGGATGTGGGGGCTGGCGAGCCCCTTCAGATCGTCTGCGGCGCCCCCAATGTGCGCCAGGGCCTGCACGTGCCCGTGGCCCTGGTGGGCAGCACCCTGCCGGCGGTGGGGCTGACGATCAAACCGGCCGAGCTGCGGGGGGTGGCCAGCAGCGGCATGATCTGCTCCCTGCGGGAGCTGGGTCTCGACGACGGCAGCGATGGCATCGCCGAACTCGACCAGCTGCTGGACACGGTGCCCCCCCTCGGCACGCCCGTGGGTCCGCTGCTCGGCCTGGACGATCAGGTGCTGGAACTGGCGATCACCGCCAACCGCCCCGATGGCCTCTCAATGCGCGGCATCGCCCGCGAGGTGGCGGCCCTCAGCGGCGGCAGCACCACCTTCCCAGCGGCGGCGCCCGTGGTGACGGCCCAGCCCCTGGCCGCACCGGCGGCCGACCGCGAGGCCATCGAGGCGGGTGGCCTGTTCAGCCTCACCGCCCTCGACGGCCTGAAGGTCGGTCCCTCCCCGGACTGGCTGCGCCAGCGCCTGGAGCGGGCCGGTGTGCGCCCCATCAACAACGTGGTGGACATCACCAACCTGGTGATGCTGGAGACGGGCCAGCCCCTGCATGCCTTCGACCGGGATCGCCTGGGGGCGCTGATGGGCGGCACCCCCGAGCCGGCCAGCATCGGCCTGCGCCAGGGCCGCAGCGGTGAGGCCTTCGTCGCCCTCGACGGCCAGGAGCGCACCTTGAGCGAGGAGGCCCTGGTGGTCACCTGCGCGGGCCACCCCATTGCCCTGGCCGGGGTGATGGGGGGCCTCGCCGAGGCCGTCACCGAAGCCACCACCGCCATCTGGCTGGAGGCGGCCGTCTTCGCCCCCCAGGCGGTGCGCCGCTCCGCCCGCAGCGTCGGGCTGCGCACCGAGGCCAGCAGCCGCTTCGAGAAGGGGGTGCCGCGGGAGATCACCCTGGCCGCCGCCGACCGGGCCGTGGCCCTGCTGCAGGAGCTGGCCGGAGCCCGGGTGGAGGGCCGCTGGCTGCACCAGCGGTCCCCGTCTCCCCAGGCGCCCCTTGCCCTGCGCCGCGACGCCCTCCACAACCTGCTGGGTCCGGTGCTGGTGGAGGGCGAGGCCCAGGACCTGGACGATGAACGCATCACCGCCACCCTGGAGGCCCTCGGCTGCGTCCTCGAGGAGGACGAGGAGGGCTGGCAGGTGCGGGTGCCGCCCGAGCGGGCCATGGACCTCAGGCGTGAAGTCGACCTGATCGAGGAGGTGGCCCGGCTGGTGGGCTACGACCACTTCGCCGCCCATCTGCCCGATCCGCTGATCCCCGGCGGCCTGGAGCCGGCCCAGCAGCTGGAACGCCGCCTGCGCCGCAGCCTCTGCGCCGCCGGCCTGCAGGAGATCGTCTCCCTGTCGCTGGTGGCGGCGGCCCCGGGCCGGGTGCCCCTGGCCAATCCGCTCCTGGCCGACTACGGCCACCTGCGCGACAACCTGCACCAAGAGCTGCTCCAGGCCGCCCGCCGCAACCTGCAGGCCTCCCTGGGGGGCTTCTGGGGCTTCGAGATCGGCCGGGTGTTCCCGGGTGGTGGGGCCAGCGGTGAGGCGCGCCATGGGGAACGCACCTTGCTGGTGGGAGTGATCGCCGGGGAGCGGCGCGCCGAACGCTGGCGCAGCTCCGGCAAGCCCGCCCCCCCGGACTACTTCCAGGCCCGCGGCGTGCTCCAGGCCGGTCTGGAGCCCCTGCGCCTGCCCCTGGAGGACCGTCCCCTGACCGACGCCCCGCTGCTGCACCCCGGCCGCGCCGCCCAGCTGCTGGTGGAAGGCAAGTCCGCCGGCTGGTTCGGCCAGCTCCACCCGGCCGAGGCCGACGCCCTCGACCTGCCGGCCGCCACCTATGTGTTCCAGCTCGAACTGGAGCCCCTGCTCAGCGCCGGCACCCGCCGCAACCGCTGGCAGCCCAGCTTCCGCGCCTACCCCACCGTGCCGGCCTCGGAACGCGATCTGGCCCTTGTCGTTCCCGCCGACACCACGGCCGCCGACCTGCTGGCGGCGATCCGCAAGGCGGGCAAGCCTCTGCTGGAGCAGGCCGAGCTGATCGACCGCTACGAGGGCGCCCAGGTGGAGGCCGGCCGCTGCAGCCAGGCCTTCCGCCTGCGCTACCGCGACAGCGCCCGCACCCTCACCGACGAGGAGGTGGAGGCGGCCCATGGGCGGGTGCGCGAGGCCCTGGAGCGCCGCTTCGGCGCCGAACAGCGCCGCTAGAGCCTCTCCAGGGCCGCCAGGGCCTCCACGTGGCTGGTGTTGGGGAAGAAGTCCACCGGCTGCACCCAGTTCAGCCGGTAGACCCCTGAGCCGCACAGCTGGGCCAGGTCGCGGGCCAGGGCCGCCGGATCACAGCTCACGTAGGCGATGCGCTCCGGTCGTGCCGCCAGGATCGCGGCGGTGGCGAACGGGTTCAGCCCCTTGCGGGGCGGATCCAGCACCAGGGCCTGCTGGCCCTGGAGGCGCTCCTCCAGCACCTGGGGCACGTCGGCCTGCTCGAAGCTCGCCCGATCCTCCAGGCCGTTGGCGGAGGCATTCAGCCGGGCCATGGTCACGGCACCGGCGTGCAGCTCCAGGCCGGTGACCTGCCAGCCGGCGGCGGCCAGGGGCAGGCTGTAGGTGCCGATGCCGCAGTAGGCATCGAGCAGGCAGCCGCCGGCGGGAGCCGGGCCGAGGGCTTCGATCAGATGGGGAACCAGCCGTTCGGCCTGGCGGGTGTTGACCTGGAAGAAGGTGTCGGCGGCGATGCGGAAGCGCAGCCCGGCGAAGGACTCGTGGAGCCACTCCCGGCCGCGGATCACCCGGGTCTCGTCGCCCATCAGCCGATTGGTGGGCAGGGGCTGGAGGTTGAGGCAGACACCCACCAGTTCGGGCCAGCGCTCGCACCAGGCGTCGGCGAGGGCCTCGAGGCCGGGCAGGTCGTCATGGCTGCTGATCAGGGTGATGAGCAGCTCCCCGGTGGCCGCCCCCACCCGCAGGCCCAGGTGGCGCAGACCGGGACCCTCCACGGCCTCGGAGTCGTTGCCGTGGCGATCGATCGGCCAGTCGCTGGCTTCGATGTCGGCCTTGAGGGGAGCGATCAGGGCGTCGATGCGCGGGTCGAGCACCGGGCAGCGGGCCATGTTGACGATCTGGTGCGAGCCCCGGCGGTAGTAGCCGGCGCGCAGGCGGCCATCGGCCCGGCGCTCCAGAGGAATCAGGGCGCGGTTGCGGTAGCCGAGGGTCGGATCGGCCGCCAGCAGCGGCCGCACAGGGGCGCTCAGGCCGCCGATGCGCTGCAGGGTCTGCTCGAGGCTGCGCTGCTTCCAGGCGGCCTGGGCCCCGTCCGCCAGGGGCTGGAGGCTGCAGCCACCGCAGTTGTCAGCGAGGATGCAGGGGGGCCGGCGGCGGTCGCCAGAGGGCGTCAGCACCCGCAGCAGCTGACCCACCAGATGGCGCCGCGCCACCGCCTGCAGGCGCACCTGCACGGTGTCCCCGGGCAGGGCGCCGCTGACGAACACCACAAGCCCGTCGTGGCGCCCCACCCCCTGCCCGTCATGGCCCAGGTCGGTGATCTCCAGCTCGAGCCTGTCGCCCACCGAGGCCATCTGGATTCCGCAGCACTGCAGCGACCCTATCGGGGGTCGTGCAAAGGGGCGTTACACCTTGCGCCAGGAGCCCTGGCGGAGGCTTCGGGCTCGATAGGATTCGCCGGACTGTGGTCGCTGCTATGAGCGTCGTTCGCGATCTGATCCTCCAGGCCGATGATCAGCTCCGCTACCCCACCGGCGGCGAGCTGCGCACGATGGTGGAGTTCCTCAGCGGCGGGGCCCGCCGGCTGAGTGTCGTCAGGGTGCTGACGGACAACGAGAAAAAGATCATCGCCGAAGCGTCCAAACAGCTCTTCCTGCGCAAGCCGGACTACGTGGCCCCCGGAGGCAATGCTTTCGGCCAGAAGCAACGGGCCCAGTGCCTGCGTGATTACAGCTGGTACCTGCGGCTGGTCACCTACGGAATCCTGGCCGGCAGCACCGAGCTGATTCAGCAGATCGGCGTGGTGGGCGCCCGCGAGATGTACAACAGCCTGGGCGTGCCCCTCCCCGGCATGGTGGAGGCGATGCGCACCCTCAAGGAGGCGGCCCTGGTGCTGCTGGGTGCTGAAGAAGCCACTCTGGCCGGCCCCTACTTCGATTACCTGATCCAGGGACTCCAGACCTCCACCTGAGCGGCCCGATCGTCTCACCCTGGTCCAATCCCTGGTCTGACAGTGGGTCCGGCATGAGACGACCAGCCAAATTCCCGTAAGCCTTCGAGCCTTCCTCCCCGTCACGTTCGTGACGGGGTTTTTTGTATGGACTTCTGCGATGGGAGCGATGCCCGCCGGTGGCACGGACGATCACCTGGGCAGCGGCAGGGGTGAATCATAGTTCTCATGCGGGACTCGCTCCTTGTCCTGGACTGAGACCCGAGCCAGCCAGTTGCGACGCATGGACGGCGGTGCTGGCTGGTTCATGGGTTGGCGGTTCGTGGTCCAGGTGCTGGACGGCATGCCTGGTCGGCAAGGCGATGGCCTGGTCGGAGATGGGGCCGCCATGGCGCGTGGGAAGCGGATCCAGCGGAAGCTCCTCAGTTGTCGCACATGGGACGCAAGACCAGTCCCATGACAACACTCAGCTGAGACTTCTGATGAGCATGCTGCGGGTTCTCTGCGTGCGGATGGACAAGCCTTTGGCGACGGCTCTCCATCTGGGGGTCTTCGAGCGGTTTCCGCGGGATCGGTCGCTTCGGGCCATCGATTCAAGCTGCGTATCTGTGTCAAAGACAGATACGCAAAGATTCGGGAGCCAGTAGTTCCAAGGCGTTTCAGGCGCTGTCCAAACCATGGACATGGCCATCGGCCTGGGCAGGCACCCCTGGACAGCCACTGCGCCTGCGGTCCATCGGTCGTCGACTGTCGGCAGAGGTCACAACGTGGAGGAGGTCGGTCGCCACAAATGAAATCGACGAAAAATCACGGTCCTGCGGATAGCGTACAAGTCCAGTGCCGAGACACGCAGCTGGTCTTATCTGGGTCGGCTGAGATGCAAGCGTCATGGGGATGGGAGCCCTCCATCCCATGCTGCCTACCTGGGACACAGTGTTAGACCAGGTCCTTGTCTCATCCGAGATGCCTGGGCAACTCACGACGCCCCTGATCGGTGCGCGCGGTGAGATCAGCGGTCGCTCGCAGCGCCCTGCCGATAGAGCTCCTTGAGCAGTTGATAGGCCTCGTTGAGGCGTCGCATCGCCTCAACCGACCCGCCGGCGTCAGGATGGTGGCTCTGGGCCATGTCCCGGTAGGCCTCGCGGATCTGGGCAAGGGTCAGGCGCTGGCCGGGATCGGTGGGCAACTGCAGCAGCCGCAGGGCGCCGTGCAGGGTCATGGTGTGCTCCAGCGTCTGGAAGGACGTGCCGCGGCGGCGGCGGCGGAAGCGGTGCACGAAGCGCCGGATCAGGGTCGGGATTCGCAGGCTCAGGGTCGAACCACTGAAGGGGTCTTCCAGCACACCGGCGGTGACCATCACCCGCTCGAACGTCGGCGGGCCATCGCTCCAGCCGGGAACGAACTGCTGCATCACCTGGCAGGCGCCGGACCAGGTGAACGTCCGCCCATCACTCTGGTCCGACTGGGGCCAGATGTCCTGGGCCAGCCACAGCATGGCCGCCTCCAGCACCGCTTCGTTAGCCGGCGACCCATAGAGCGTGCGCCAGTGGTTGCCGGCCTCCTCCATCGCCTGCTGCACCACCTCCCCGCCGAGGGGCGGCAGGGGGGTCAGGGGCAGGGGCCCGGCGCTCTGCCGTGCCGTGGGCCGCAGGCTGCGCTTGAGGACATCAGAGCGGCGACGCACGAACCCGGGCAGATCGATGCCCCCGCCAGCAGGCTGGGGCCGCGGGGCATGCTCTGCCGGCGCTTCCCACTCGAATTCCGCCTGCAGGGTGTCCATCGCCCCCCGGCCCACCAGCACCAGGGCCCCCTGCTCCTCCAGGTCCCGCTCGTCATCGTCGTGACGCTGGGTTGACCGGCCCTCCGGCGCCTGACCAAGGCCCCCACCGGCATCGCCAACACCAAGGCCATCGCCGTCAGCCTCACCGTCCCCCTCCTCACCGGAGCCGAACAGATCGTCGAGCAGACGCTCGAGCACATCGCCCCGGCTGCGGATGCCCCACTCCCGCCGCAGGTGATCCAGGTGGGCCACCAGCTCCCGGGTGAGGTCGAGGCTGATCCGCTGTCGGGCGTCGTTCGACTTCTCAGCCAAGGCAGCCCTCCATCGGTGCTGGGTTCGCTGGCATCGGACGGCTGGTCAGGGTCCCCGCTGGTCCCGCAGGAACTGTTGCTGGGCCTCCACGGCCTCCCGGTAGCGATCGACCAGCGATCCGCCGCCCGCGGCGGTGCCGGAGCGGCTGCGCATCGGCGTGATCATGGGGGACGGGGCCAGGACGCCCCG
Organism: Synechococcus sp. CCAP 1479/10; assembly: GCF_019038515.1. Taxonomy (NCBI): domain Bacteria; kingdom Bacillati; phylum Cyanobacteriota; class Cyanophyceae; order Synechococcales; family Synechococcaceae; genus Synechococcus; species Synechococcus sp. CCAP 1479/10. Next base: position 159,617 of record NZ_JAFKRJ010000026.1, read on the forward strand.
GTTGGTTGAGGGCAGCGGCGGTGGCGGCGTCAGCCAACCGGGGGCCGGCGCCGGACGGAGCATCTGGGACGGCGGCACCAGGGGACCGGTGCCGCCCCCCGTCGGCGTCGGGGTGATGGTGGCGGCCGGCGGCAGGACGGTGAGCGCCGGAGGGGCGACGGGCGGCGGGGCAGGCCGGACGGTGGCACCGGCCCGGGCCAGTTCCAGCTGCCGTTCCCGTTCCTGGACCATGGCCAGCTGGCTGGCGCTCACCACGCTCAGCAGATGGCCCGGGGTGGCATCGGCCGGGTAGACGAGGCTGACCCGCACGGGGTTCACGACCCCTGGAGTGAGATCGATCTGGCCCAGGGACAGGCTCTGCCCCGAGCGCAGCCCCACATGCACCTCCCGCAGGCCGGCGGGGGTCTGGATCTGGATGGAGCCCCGGAAGGCCGTGAAGGGCTGGCCGCCGATCAGGGTGGGGTGGCTCATCACCAGCTCGTAGGGGCCGTTGCCCTTGAGGTTCAGGTCGATGTCGAAGCGCACCCCGTAGGTGCCGACGTTGTCGAGGGACGAATCGACCATGCGGGTGGCCAGGGCGTTGACCTGCACGTCCCGGGTGCCGAAATGGTGCCGGTCGGTGCTGGTGAAGGGCACGTGCAGCGGCCCTTTGGCGTCGAGATCGTGGGTGATCGAGGCCTGGTACGCATCGCCAAGGGCCACGCCGCCCACCCGGGAGAAGATCCGCCGGTTGTGGATGTCGTTGATGCGACTCAGATAGACCCTCCCCGGGGCCAGGCGGCCCTCATCCAGCACCGCCAGCACCTGGCTGTAGGAGTCCTCCGCCTTGGCGGCCACCACGGCGATCTGGAAGGGGCCGTCACTGCGGCCGCGCAGCAGGGCGTTGGCGATCCCCAGGGCCGGCAGCTGGGTCTGGAAGAGCACGATGCGGCTGCGGGCCGGAATCGTGATCTCGTCGGTCAGGCGGCTGTCCAGCCGGCCGCGGAGCATCTGCACCGCGGTGGCGTCCCCGGGGCCGGTGTTCCAGGGCCGGGGACCGAGCGGCTTGACCCCCATCAGGTTGTTGGCCAGGTAGGGGGCCTCGAAGCTGTTGCGCACCGCCCCCTTGGAGAAGCGGATGTGGACAGGGCGCACCCCCGGATTGATCAGGACCGCCGCCAGGGTGAGCTCCGCGCGGCGGCTGCCGGGGGCGATGGAGCGCCGGTTGGGGGGGAAGTACTTGTGGTGCAGGTGCATGCCGAATTCCCCGTTGAAGGTGTACTCGGCATTGCGCAGGGCCTGGCCCGTCTCGGCGGCATAGGCGTAGCCGGGCGCCGTGTTGATCAGGATCCCCGGCCCCTCCACCTCCTCCGGCTGGTTGGAGTGCAGCACCGGCACGCTGTTGAAGGTGCCGTTCAGGGGCCGGGCTTTCTGACCGGCCATCAGGGCCACGTAGGCGTGGGCGGGCTGTGCCAGCACCAGGCCCAGACCCAGCGTCAGCCAGACACCGATGGGACCAATGGAGGGGACTGATCTCAAATTGCGACAGGCTGGTGGTGTGGGTGGCCAGAGGACGGTAAGGCGGGATGCGACCGTCCCAACCGTTAGGGGGTGCGTGGACCTGGGCAGCCCCGGATGGAACGACGGGCTCGCTAGAACGGACCCACTCTGCAGATTTTGTCATGATTCCTCCCTTCGGGTACTGCTCCGGGTCGGAGTCCGGAGCCAGCGCCCTGCGGCGGTATCAGGAACGCAAGCTGCGCCTGCTCAGCTTCTGGCGCGATGGCATCGAGCGGCAGCTGGCCGCGATGAACGCCGCCATCAGCACCCTGGAACAGCAGATGCACCGCGATCAGGCCGATCCGCAGGGCTGAGCCCGCGGGCATCGAGCTCCAGTCGCAGCTGCTCCAGGGCTTTGTGCAGCAGGCGTTTCACCGTCATCGGGCTGACCTCCATCTGGCGCCCGAGGCGCCGGTAGCTCCAGCCGGCCAGAACCACCTGGCGCACCACCAGTTGCTGGCGGGGCTCCAGCAGGGCCAGCAGCATGGCCACCGAAGGACCCGGCTCCTCCTGGCGGCAGGACTCACTGGCGGTGCTGGCGGCCACGGCCTCGACCAGTGCCGGATCGTCGAGGTTGGCGGGCCTGGCCAGCAGCCGCTGCACCTCCAGCCGGCGCCATTCCGTCGTGGTGACCCCCAGGGTCCGGCTCAGCTGCGTGATCGCCCGGCCGGGATCCTCCAGCAGGACGGGGTGACGGCTGAGGCGGTTGAAGCGCTCCTGAAGCTCGGCCTGTCGGCGCGGCAGCCGCACGATCGGGGCCGCATCCCGCAGGTAATGGAGGATCGCTCCGCGGATGTGGGGCCGGGCGAAGGCCTCGAACGGTGTCCGGCGATCCTCGCTGTAGAGCTCGGCGGCCCGGATCAGGCCCATCAGGCCCACCTGCAGCAGATCCTCGAAGGATTCACGGCTGCAGCGGGAATAGTGGAGCGCCAGGGGGCGTACCACCGCCCGGTACTGCTCCACGCGCCGGTTGCGGCGGGCGGCGCTGGAGGGAAGCGTCTGGCGGCTGGTGGGGGAGGGGGCCATGGTCGTGGGGCCTGGGGCGTCGATGTCGTGGAAGCAGGGCGAGCCGCGGCGCCGATGACGGCTGGCGGTGCGCTCCTTTTCCAGAGAGGGCCAGGAGGACCGGAACGCACAACCGTGGAACCACGGAAGTTTCCCGAACCAGGACCCGGCCCCCGGATGCGAAGCCTCAGGCCCGGGGGGCCGCCACGTCCTTCAGCAGGGCCCAGGGACCGTGGCGCTCCAGCCAGCCCCTGTCGGAGCCCTTGGTGATCAGCAGGAAGCCCGCGAAGCCCAGGGCGTTGACGCTGAATCCGGCCCCGTGCTCCCTCACCCGCCGGACGGTCAGGAACCAGTCGTCGTCGAACAGCAGGTTGTAGGGGTGCAGGGGCTCGCCGTCGCGGCCCGGTTCCCCCAGCTCCAGGGCCCGGGCATGGGCGTGGTACAGGCCCTCGAGATCGGACCCACCCAGCGGATCGCTGCGCCGGCTGAGGCGGTAGGCCCAGCTCCAGGCGTGCTCCCCCGTCTCCAGCTGCTCCAGGAACAGCGGCGCCAGGGGGCAGCTGGGCTCGCCGGGCCGGCGTGGCAGCAGCTGCAGATGGCGATGGGGCTGGCTGGCGCCGGAGCGGGCGCCGCTGTTGAAGAACCACAGGCCGCCGGTGTCCTGGCCCACCTTTGCCACTGCCTGCCAGTCGGAGGTCTCGATCCAGCCGCCCTGGGGGCGCCAGTCACGGGTGATCACCAGCAGGTGGGCCTCCTGCACCGGGTACTTGTTCAGCAGCAGCACGTGGGCTGGCTCGAGCAGGTCCACCTGCAGGGGCCTGTCCCAGGGCAGGAAGGGATTGGGCCGGGGCCCCCCCTGGCGCAGATGGCGAGGCGTGGAGGACAGCAGCTCGCGGAGAACGAAAGGCTCCATGCCGGGGTCCGGCAGGATGCGCGTATCGAGGGGCACCAGGGCTCCCTGGCGGCGGGCCAGCTCCGAGACCTCACGGGCCCGTTGCCAATGGCGCTCAGCTCGCACCGGCCTGCAGTCGGGCCAGGGAGGCGCCCCGGTAGTAGCGCCCGAGGATCTCGTTGTACCGCAGGCCCTGCTCCGCCAGATCCTGGGCGCCGTGCTGGCTCATGCTGGCCCCCAGGTGACCGTGGGCCTCCTGGGTGATGCGGGTGGTGGCTGCATAGAGGCTTTCAACGATGCCCCCCTGGTAGCTGAGGATCACCCCGGAGGTGCTGGCGGTGGCCTGGCGGGTGCGGGCGGTGACGCTGCCCAGGCCCCGGTAGGCCTGCCAGCGGGTGGTGTCGCCCAGGTGCCAGTGGGCACTGGCCGGACGGGCCATGTGGGCCATGGCGTAGGACCGGGCCGCCACGGCCTGGGCCTTGAGGGCCTCCATGTTCCAGCTGCTGGGCATTTCGGCACCCACCACCGAGCTGATGTAGCGCTCCAGGGAGACGTGGTTCACGACCTGGAGGCCCTGGGATCCGCGCAGCACCCTCAGGCGGCCTTCGTAGGGGCGCCCGTCCACCTGCAGGACATGGTCGGACCCCGTCTCCATCCAGACCTCGGCCCGTCCGGCCATGGCCGTCGCCAGGTCAGGCGCGTCAGCGGGGCCGCCCTCCTGAACGGGGCGTCCGTCCCGGTCCACCAGTCGCCAGTAGCCGCTGGCGCCGAGCCGGGGGGAGGGGGAGGCGCCCAGCAGGGCCACCCGGATCTCGAGGGGGACCTCCGCGCCGGCCTCCGGTTCCACCAGCGCCGGGTCGGGATGGCTGAGGCTGGTGCGCTGGGCCTGCAGGGAGGCCGCCGCCAGCAGATCCTTGTCGGGGGCTTCGTTGGCTTCGGCGGCCTGCTGGGAGACCTCCCGGGGCTGGGCGATCAGGGCTTCGAGGAGATCGGGATCCGAGCGGGAGGCCCCCGCCGGGATCAGCTCCTGGGCGGCGAAACCGGCCCCCACCGCCACGACGGCCAGGGGGGCGGTGAGCAGGATCGGATGGCGGCGGCAACCGTGGAGCAGGCGCCGGCCCGTGGCCCGGAGGGCGGCGATGGCGGCCTTGACGTGCCGGCTCACGGCAAGGATTCACAAAGGATTGAGAGGATCATGCCGGAGAATCCGGCTCCGTCGCCGCCCGGCGCAGGACGGTCGCCCCATTGCACCGTGCCGCCACACCGGGACAGCCGTCTCGGCTCAGGGCGCGGCTTCGGCCCGCAGGTCGCGCTGCATCAGCTCCTGCACGGCCTGGCGGGCCTCCAGCTCGCCCGCCAGCAGGCGCACCACCTGGCCGCAGATGGGCAGTTGCCAGCCCTCCCTTTCGGCCAGGGCCAGGGTGGCGCGGGCGGTGCGGGGCCCCTCCACGGTGGCGCCGATCCGGCCGAGGGCGGTGGCTTCGTCACAGCCCTCGGCCAGCAGACTGCCGAAGCGGTAGTTGCGGCTGAGGCTGCTGTTGGCCGTGGCCAGCAGGTCCCCCAGGCCGGCCAGGCCGTAGAGGGTGGTCGACTGGCCGCCGAGGGCCTGGAGCACGACGGCGATCTCCGCCAGGCCCCGGCAAAGCAGCGAGGCCTTGGCGTTCGCCCCCAGGCCCAGGCCGTCACTGATGCCGGCCGCCAGGGCGATCACGTTCTTGAGGGCCCCGGCCGCCTCGGTGCCGATGGGGTCGGCATTCGTGTACAGCCGCAGGTGTGGGGTCCGCAGCTGTTCCTGCAGCCGTCGGGCCAGCCCCGGGTCGTCGCTGCTGAGCACACTGGCCGCCGGCAGGCCCCGGTCGAGTTCCTCCGCCAGATTCGGGCCGCTCAGCACCGCCAGCGGCACCGCCGGCAGGTGGCGCCGCCAGAGCTGACTGGCGGTGCAGAGGCTGTCCAGATCGATGCCCTTGCTGCAGCTCAGCAGCGGCAGGCCCTCCGGCCAGCGTCCCTGGAGGCTCTGGCCCAGGGGGGCGACCCCCACCATCGACACGGCCACCACCACCAGGTCGCAGTCCTGCAGCACGGCCGCCGGGTCCCCCCCATCCCGCCGCGACCAGCTGCGCAGATGGTGACCCTGGCGCTCCCAGAGCCGCAGCAACGTGCCGCCCCAGGCACCCCGACCCAGCACGGTGATGCGCAGACTCATGGACCGACGCGCGGGGCGGTTCCCCGGAAGGAACCGCCATCATGCGCCATCCCCGTGTCCGCCATGCCGACCCCCACCAACCCCTACTGGCAGGACTGGGAAGGTCAGGCCCTGATCGTGGGCCCGGGGGGCATCGGCCTGGCGCTGGCGGCCGAGCTGGCCCGGCGGGCACCCGGGCTGCGGATCCGCACCGCCGGCCGCCGTGGGGCGGAGATCCCGCTCGATCTCGCCGATGACCCGAGTCTTGCCGCGCTGGCTGCCCGTGCCGCCGGTGAGCTCGCGCCCCTCCGGGTCGTCATCAACACCGCCGGGCTGCTGCACGACGGCCCCCTGCAGCCGGAGAAGCGCCTCTCCCAGGTGAACCGCCAGGCCCTGGAGCGCAGCTTCGCCGTCAACGCCTTCGGCCCCCTGCTGCTGGCCCAGGCGATCGAAGCCGCCCTGCCAAGGGAACTCCCGGTGCACTTCGCCAGCCTGTCGGCCCGGGTGGGCAGCATCGGCGACAACCGCCTCGGCGGCTGGTACGCCTACCGGGCGGCCAAGGCGGCCCAGAACCAGCTCTTGCGCACCCTGGCGATCGAATGGCAGCGCCGGCTGCCCCACGCCTGCGTGACCCTGCTCCATCCCGGCACCACCGCCACCCCGCTCTCGGCCCCCTTCGGCCGCTCGGTGCCGCCCACGGCCCTGTTCAGCCCGGAGCGGGCCGCCTCTCACCTGCTCGATGTGCTGGAGGGCCAGACGGCCTGCGGCAGCGGTGCCTTCCTCGCCTGGGACGGCTCGCCGGTGCCCTGGTGAGGCGGGGGATGCCGGGCGCCGCTCAGGCGGCGTGGCTGCGCAGGACCTCCAGGGGAATCACCTCGAGGGTGGAGAAGGCGGAGCTCTCCAGCCGCACCGGCGGGGCCATGCCGTCCTCATAGGCCTCCAGCCAGCGGGCGGCGCAGACGCACCAGTGGTCGCCGGGGCGCAGGCCGGGGAAGTTGTAGGCGGGCATCGGTGTCGACAGGTCGTTGCCCTGGGCGCGGCTGTAGCTCAGAAACGACTCGTTCACCACGCAGCAGACCGTGTGACGGCCGAAATCACCGGGATCGGCATGGCAGTAGCCATCCCTGAACCAACCGGTGAGCGGCGCACACCCGCACTCCTGCAGTGGTTCTCCCAGCACATTGCGGCTTTCGGCAGGGGGCTGCAGGGGGGAGGCGACCAAGGCCGGGGCGGTGCAGGAACGGGGAGAGTCTGACGGAGGACTGGCACAATTTGCCCCCAGGAGGTTGACGAATTCCGGGGGAGAGGGGTTAAAGGTCTTTCAGCACGACCCCCTTCATGAGCTGGGATTTCACCGAGGATGCGGCCTTCCTGGCCCTCTGCGACGCCTACAAGGAAAGCGGTGAGCCCTCCGCCATGGAGTTTCTGGCCCATGGCGAGGGTGCCTTCCACTTCCAGGAGCTCACCCAGAACGCCGCCGGTGAGGGGATCGACCTGAGCGACTCCGACGCTCTCGATGCCTTCCAGCAGGACGTGATCGACAGCCTGGAGGAGCTCTGCAGCTGAGTCCCTCCGGCGCTGGGTCCGTCGGGAGGGCTCAGCCGTAGAAGAAGGCGATCTCCTTGTCCTTGAGGCCCTCCCAGCCGGCTTCCCGCAGGCGCTGGTCGAGGGTGAGCCGATCGAGATGCTTGGCTCCGGTGCGGACGATGCGGTTGCGCATCGACTTCTTCACCCCGCTGCGGGCCCGGCGGCTCTCCAGTTCCATCACTTCGCCGTAGAGGGCAAGCATGGCGGCCGGGATCGGGGAGCCGTCCAGATCCACGCCCGCGGCGATGGCGTCATCAACGCCGCCGGGTCCTGCGATGGCCATGGCCAGGGATGCGAAGGGTGAGCAAAGCCTGCCATGGCCGGGGGGCGGGCCTCAGGCGCTGAAATACCTGGCCTGGCTGTGCAGGGCCACCAGGGCGGTGGTGCTCTGCTCCGGCTCCAGCTGGTCGCTTTCGTCCATCGTCAGGCCGATGCGGTCGGTGCCCAGCCAGGCGAGCTGCTGGCGGGAGTCGGCCACATTGGGGCAGGCGGGATAGCCGAAGGAGTAGCGGCTGCCCCGGTAGCGCTGGGCAAGCACGTCCCGCAGGGCGGCCGGCTCGCCGGCGGCGAACCCCATCTCCCGGCGGATGCGGGCGTGGGTCCATTCGGCCAGAGCCTCGGCCATCTGGACCGCCAGGCCATGGAAATAGAGGTAGTCGCTGTAGCGGTCGGCCCGGAAGAGCTCCTGGGCGAAGCTGGTGGCCCCCTCGCCCATGGTGACCGCCTGCATGGGCAGCACATCCGTCGGCCTCAGGGCGCCGTCCGGGCCCGGCTCCAGGTCGCGGTAGAAGTCGGCGATGCAGTAGCGGTTGCCGCCGCGCTGGCGCGGCAGGGCGAAGCGCCCCAGCTCGCCGCCGCCGCTGGCGGGCGCTGCCCCATCGGCCATCGCTCCTGGATCGAACACCACCAGGGAGTTGCCGGCGCGGCCGCACGGGAAGTAGCCATAGGCCACCCGGGGGGTGAGCAGACCCTCCTGGCGGCAGCGTCCGAGCCATTCCTGCAGCACCGGCTCCGCCTTCTCGGCGAGCATGGCCTCGTAGTCCTCCCGGCTCTGCTGCTGGGTCTTGCGCAGCTGCCACTGGCCGGCGAAGAGGGCGTTGCGATCCAGGTAGGCGAACACCTCGTCGAGGTCGATCTCCGCCTCGGTGAGCACCCGGGTGCCCCAGAACGGGGGCGCGATGGCCGGCTCGGCCGGCACCGCCGCGGAGCGCTCGTCGCTGCCGGCCGGCACGGGCTCGGCCGCCACAGCTTGGCTCGCCACCGGAGTCTCCCCAGGCTCCGCGTGCGCCCCGGAAGCCGCGGACTCTCCCAGCCCCAGGCCCTCGGGAGCGCCGTCGAGGAAACCCTGGAGGTCGTCCCAGCGGCCGGCCGCCTTGGCGTCCATCAGGGCATCCATGAAGCGCAGGTCGGCGAAGGCGTCCCGGCCGTAGATCACCTGGCCCCGGTAGGCCGCTCGGCAGTCGCCGTTGACGAACCGCGGCGTCAGCGCCGCCCCGCCGAGGATGACGGGAACGGAGATGCCGACCTCATTGAACGTTTCGAGGTTGTCCTTCATGAAGGCGGTGGATTTCACCAGCAGGCCGCTCATGGCGATGCAGTCGGCGCCGTGCTGGCGCTGGGCCTCAACAATCGCGTCGACGCTCTGCTTGATGCCCAGATTCACCACCTCATAGCCATTGTTGGTGAGGATGATGTCCACCAGGTTCTTGCCGATATCGTGAACGTCGCCCTTGACGGTGGCGATCAGGAACTTGCCCTTGCTGCTGGATTCACCTTCCTTGCGCTCCATGTGCGGCTCGAGAAAGGCGACGGCCGCCTTCATGGTTTCGGCGCTCTGCAGCACGAAGGGCAGCTGCATCTGGCCCGAGCCGAACAGTTCGCCCACCACCTTCATGCCATCCAGCAGGAAGGTGTTGATGATCTTCAGGGGTGGATGCTCCGCCAGGGCCTCCTGCAGGGCAGCTTCCAGGCCGATGCGCTCCCCGTCGATGATGTGCTGCTTGAGCCGCTCCTCCAGGGGCAGATCGGCCAGCGAAGGCCCTGAGGCCCGGGCCTCCTTGGCGCTGACGCCCTCAAACTCGGTGGTCAGCAGGGTGAGGGGATCGTGGACACAGATGCCGTCCTCGAACCGCCGCCGGTCGTGGATCAGATCGCGGCAGATCAGCTGATGCTCCTCGCTGATCTTTGCCAGGGGGAGAATCTTCGCCGGGCTGACGATCGCCGCATCCATGCCGGCGGCGCAGCAGTCGTGCAGGAACACCGAGTTGAGCACGATGCGGGCGGCCGGGGACAGCCCGAAGCTGACGTTGCTGACCCCCAGCACGACATGCACGCCGGGAAGATCCTGGCGGATGCGGCGGATGGCCTCGATCGTGGCCGCCGCATTGGCCCGGTCCTCCTCGATGCCGGTGGAGATGGGCAGGGCGAGCGGGTCGTAGAAGATCTCGTGGGCCGGCAGGCCGAACTCGAGGGCATCCCGGTAGGCCCGCTGGGCGATGGCGAACTTGCGCTCGGCGGTGCGAGCCATGCCCTCCTCGTCGATCGTGCCCACCACCACGCCGGCGCCGTAGTCACGGGCCAGTTCGAGCACCTTGAAGAAGCGCTCGTCGCCGTCCTCGTAGTTGGTGGAATTGAGGATGCATTTACCTCCGGCCACCTTGAGGCCCGCCTCCATCTTCTGCCACTCGGTGGAATCGAGCATCAGCGGCAGGTTCACGTTGGTGACCAGCCGGCTCACCAGATCGTGCATGTCCTTCACCCCATCGCGCCCCACGTAGTCGACGTTCACATCGAGCACGTGGGCGTTCTCCTTCACCTGGCCCCGGGCAACTGCCACCAGGCCATCCCAGTCCTCGGCGTTGAGCAGCTCGCGCACCTTCTTGGAGCCGCTGGCATTGAGCCGCTCGCCGATGATCAGGAAGGAGTTGTCCTGGAAGTAGGGGGTGACGCCATAGATCGAGGCCACCGCGGGCTCGTAGTGGAGCGGCGGCCGCTCCAGCCGCTGCCGGGGCTGCCGCACCTCGCGGGGGGCGGGCTTCAGGCCGGCGGCGAGGTCCGCCAGGGCGCCGATATGGGCGGGGGTGGTGCCGCAGCAGCCACCGATCACCTGGACCCCCAGATCCTCGACGAAGTGCATCAGCTGCATCCGCATCTCGGTGGGGGTGAGCCGGTAGTGGGCCACCCCGCCGATGTTCTCCGGCAGCCCCGCGTTGGGGATGCAGCTCACCACGAAGGGACTGTGCTGACTCAGATAGCGGATGTGCTCCTTCATCTGCTCCGGGCCGGTGGCGCAGTTGAGGCCGAGCACGTCGATCGGGAACGGCTCCAGGATCGCCACCACGGCGGCGATGTCGGAACCGACCAGCATGGTGCCGGTGGTTTCCATGGTCACCGAGACCATCAGGGGCCGCCGCTCTCCTGCGGCGCTGAAGGCCTCCTCGATGCCCTGCAGGGCCGCCTTGATCTGCAGCACGTCCTGGCAGGTCTCGACGATGAACAGGTCGACGTCCCCGGCGATCAGGCCGGCGGCCTGTTCGCGGAACGAGGCCTTCATCGTGTCGAAATCGATGTGGCCGAGGGTGGGCAGCTTGGTGGTGGGCCCCATCGAGCCGGCCACGAACCGGGGCTTGTCGGGGGTGCTGTAGGCGGCGGCCATTTCGCGGGCCAGTTCGGCGGCCCGGCGGTTGATGGCGAAGGCCTGGTCCTCCAGTCCGTATTCGGCCAGCACGATCGAGGCGGCCCCGAAGGTGTCCGTCTCGATCACGTCGCAACCCACCTCCAGGAACTGACGGTGCACCGCCTGGACCGCATCGGGCCGGGTGAACACCAGGTTCTCGTTGCAGCCCTCCAGGGCCGCACCACCGAAATCCTCCGCCGTCAGGTTCATCTCCTGCAGGGAGGTGCCCGTGGCGCCGTCGAAGACGAGCACCGGCCGGGTCGGACCGTGCAGCCAGTCGAGGAAGCCGATGCGGTCGGTGGGGTGGTGGATGGCGGCGGTGACGACCATCAGGCGTCGATGCGGATGCGGGTGACCCAGTGGTCATAGGAGGGATCGCGGCCCTCCGTGATCGCCGTGAGGCGGTCGCGCAGACGCTCCATCACGGGGCGGTGGCTGGAGAGGTCGGTGGATTCGATCCGGCGCACCGGGGTGACGCGGGCGGCGGTGCCGCTGAGGAACACCTCGTCGGCGATCATCAGTTCGGTCTTGTCGACGGCCCGCTCGAGCACGGGGATGTCCATCGAGCGTGCCAGCTCCATGATGCTGGCCCGGGTGATGCCTTCGAGGATGTCCTGATCGACCCCCGGGGTGATCAGCACGCCGTCCCGGACGATGAACAGGTTCATGCCGCTGGCCTCGCTCACCTTGCCGCGGCTGTTGAGCAGCAGGGCCTCATCGAAGCCGCTCTTGACGGCTTCGGTCTTGGCCAGCGAACTGGTGATGTAGGCGCCGCTGATCTTGCCCCTCAGGGGCAGGGAGCGGTCCTCCTGGCGGCACCAGCTGCTGATCCGGCAGCTGACACCCTCGGGGGAGAGATAGTCGCCCATCTCGATCCCGTAGATGAGGAAGTCGGTCTGGATGTTGTGCAGCCGCGGGGCGATGCCCAGATCGCTGGTGTAGACGAACGGCCGCAGGTAGATCGGGCAGGTGGGCCGGTTGGCCTGCAGAAAGGCATGGATGGCGTTATGGATCGTCTCCTCCGGCAGTTCCGTCAGCAGCAGCCGGGCGCTCTGGCTGAGGCGACGGGCATGGCGATCGGCACGGAACAGCAGGATCTCGTTGTTGTCGGCGGGGTTGGGGAGGGCCCGCATGCCACCGAAGGCGCCCGTGCCGTAATGCAGCGCATGGGTGGCCACCGAGAGGGTGGCCTCGGCAAAGGGGACGCATTGTCCGCCGAACCAGGCATAGGGCAGGAACTGGTGCATGGAAGGCGGTGGCGACGATGCGATCTTCTCATCGCGTTCGGCAGGATGGGGTGATGCATCGACTCGCGTCCATCGCCGGGGACAGGACGGAGGACGACGGCGGCCTCTTCGTGGAGCAGCCACCGGCCCCGGTGGTGCTGCTCAGCAGTGCCGACACGGATCTGCTGGCGGTGGCCCAGCTGCTCGAGGCCGAGCCGGAGCTGCTGCCTGGGGAGCTGCGGGCCCTCAACCTCTCGGCCCTGCAGCACCCGGCGGTGATCGACCACTACGTGGCCAGCAGCCTCGCCAGCACCAGGCTGGTGGTGGTGCGGCTGCTGGGGGGACGCGGCCACTGGAGCTACGGGCTGGAGTGCCTGCGCCAGTGGGCCGGCGCCGCGGCAGGCCGCCAGCTGCTGGTGCTGGCCGGCACCGCCGAGGAGGAGCAGGCCCTGGCCTGCCTCGGCAACCTCGACGGGCCCCTGGCGTCGGCCTGCGCGGCCTGCCTGCGGGAGGGGGGGCCGGCGAACCTGCGCCTGCTGCTGCGCACCCTGGCCGCCCTGCTGGCCGGGGAGCGTCCCGAGCCGCCGTGGCCCGTACCGGCCGCCGATCCCCTCCCCCATGACTGGCGCGACGAGCCCGGCTCCCGGGTGGGGGTGATCCTCTACCGGGCCCTCTGGCAGGCGGGGGACCTGGCCCTGATGGAGGCGCTGCTGGCGGCCCTGCGCGGCCGGGGGCTGGCGCCGCGGGCCCTGTGGGTGAGCAGCCTGCGCGATGGGGCCGTGCAGCGGGGGGTGGCCGATCTGCTGGCCCGGGAGGGGGCGGAGGCGGTGCTCTGCGGCACGGGCTTCGCCTCGGTGTCCTTCGAGGAGGCGGGGCTGGGGGCGCCCCTGTGGGAACGGTTGGGGGTGCCGGTGCTGCAGGTGCTCTGCAGCGGCCGCAGCCGCGAAGCCTGGCGTGCCAGCAGCATCGGCCTGGCACCCCTGGACCTCAGCCTCCAGGTGGCCCTGCCGGAGCTGGACGGACGCCTCACCACCCGGGTGGGGGCCTTCAAGGAATGGAGCGCCACCAGCGACAGCCTGGCCACGGCCCTGCACCGCTATGTGCCCGACCGGGAGCGCCTCGACTGGGTCGCCCGCCTCACCGGCGCCTGGATCGACCTGCGCCGCACGCCGGCCGCCAGGCGTCGGGTGGCCCTGGTGCTGGCCAACTACCCCAACCGCAACAGCCGCCTGGCCAACGGCGTCGGCCTCGACACCCCGGCCAGTGCCGCCCTGATGCTCGGCTGGCTGGCGGAGGCCGGCTACGACCTGGGGGCAGCCGCTGCCCTGCCGGCCGATGGCGACGCCCTCATCCACCGGCTGCTCGAGGGCCGCAGCAACGACCCGGAAAGCGGCCATCGCCCGCCCCTGGACCACCTGCCCCTGGACACCTACCGGGCCTGGTACGCCACCCTGCCGCTGGAGGGCCGCCAGAGGCTGGAGGCGCTCTGGGGGCCGCCCGACACTGACGCGGGACTGGAACCGGTGGCTCTGGCGGATGGGAGCACCGGCCGGGCGTTCCCGGTGCGCGGGCTGCGCTTCGGCCGGGTGCTACTGCTGATCCAGCCGGAGCGCGGCTTCGACCGGGATCCCAGCCTCAGCTACCACAGTCCCGATCTGCCCCCCACCCACGCCTACCTGGCCCAGTACCTCTGGCTGCGCCAGAGCTTCGGCGCCCAGGTGGCGGTGCACGTGGGCAAGCACGGCAACCTGGAATGGCTGCCGGGCAAGGGGCTGGGGCTGTCGCAGGATTGCTTCCCCGAATGGGCCCTGGGGCCCCTGCCGCATCTCTATCCGTTCATCGTCAACGACCCGGGCGAGGGCAGCCAGGCCAAGCGCCGCGCCCAGGCCGTGATCCTCGACCACCTGACCCCGCCCCTGGGACGGGCCGGGCTGCATGGGGATCTGCAGGGCCTTGAGGCCCTGCTGGATGAGTACTGGGAGGCGCGCCAGCTGGGCAGTGCCCGGGCCCCGCTGCTGCGGGAGCGCCTCGGCCAGCGGCTGGAGGAGCTCCAGCTGCCCGCCACGGCCCTGCCGGATCTGGACGGCCAGCTGGAAGCCGCTGACGGCTACCTCTGTGAGCTGAAGGAGGCCCAGATCCGCCTTGGGCTGCACACCTTCGGCACCCTGCCGGCGCCGGCCAAGCTGGCCGAGCTGCTGCTGTGCCTGGCCCGGCCGCCCCAGGCGGGGGTGCCGGGGCTCACCCAGGCCCTCGCCCTCGATCTGGGGCTGGATCTGGACCCCTGGTCCGATCCCGAGGAGGCCCCCCTCTCCGCCGACGACCACGGGCGGCTCAGCCTCCTCAGGACGAATGGTCCCGTGCTGCGTCACATCGGCGACGGGGTGGCCCTGCTGGAGGCCCTCGCCCTGGACCTGGTGGAGGGAGAGCTGGGTGGAGCCCCCGGAACACCGACGGCTTCACCGGAGACGCCCGAGGGGCCGTGGGCGGGGGCGGCTACCCAACGCGCCCTTGACCACCTTCGCCGCGCCCTGCTGCCGCCCCTGCTGGCCTGCGGCGAGTCCGAGCGCCAGGCCCTGCTCACCGGCCTGGCCGGCGGCCGCATCGCGGCAGGGCCCTCGGGGGCGCCCACCCGCGGTCGGCCGGATCTGCTGCCGACGGGGCGCAACTTCTACAGCGTCGATCTGCGCGGCCTGCCGACGGAGGCCGCCTGGGATCTGGGGCGGCGCAGCGCCGAGCTGCTGCTGCAGCTCCATCTCCAGGAGGAGGGCGACGACCTGCGCACCCTGGCCCTCTCCGTCTGGGGCACCGCCACGATGCGCAACGGCGGCGAGGACATCGGCCAGGCCCTGGCCCTGATGGGGGTGCGGCCCGTCTGGGATGGCCCCACCCGCCGGCTGGTGGACGTGGAGGTGATCCCCCTGCGCCTGCTCGGCCGGCCGCGGGTGGACGTGACCCTGCGCATCTCCGGGCTGTTCCGCGATGCCTTCCCCCAGCTGGTGGGCTGGTTCAACCGGGCCACCCGCCTGGTGGCCGGCCTCGAGGAGGCCCCCCAGGACAACCCCCTGGCGGCCTCCGCCCGGCTGGAAGGGCACGGGGGGCGCATCTACGGCTCAGCGCCCGGCGCCTACGGGGCCGGGCTGCAGGGCCTGATCGACAGCGGCCACTGGGAGGAGCGCGGCGACCTGGGCGACGCCTTCCTCAACTGGAGCGCCTGGCGCTACGACGGTGACCCTGGCGATGGGGCCAGCGGCGGCGCCATCGAGGCCACGGCGGATCGGGCCGGCCTGGAACGGCGCCTGGCCCAGGTGCAGGTGGTGCTGCACAACCAGGACAACCGGGAGCACGACCTGCTCGATTCCGACGACTACTACCAGTTCCAGGGGGGCCTGAGCGCCGCCGCTGAAAAGCTCCAGGGACGGGCCCCGGCCCTCTGGTTCGGCGACCACTCCCGCAGCCAGCGGCCCCGGCTGCACCGGCTCGAGCGGGAATTCGACAAGGTGCTGCGCTCCCGGCTGCTCAATCCCCGCTGGATCGCCGCCATGCAGGAGCACGGCTACAAGGGCGGCTTCGAGATGGCCGCCAGCCTCGATTACCTGTTCGCCTACGACGCCAGCACCGGGCGGGTCCCCGACTGGGGCTACGGCGCCATCAGCGCCGCCTGGCTGGAGGACGGGGCCGTGCGGGAGTTTCTGGGGCGCGCCAACCCCTGGGCCCTGCGGGACATGGCCGAACGGCTCCTGGAGGCGCACCACCGCGGCCTCTGGGACGGGGCCGATCCGGAGCGGCTGGAGTGGCTGCGGCAGCTGGTGCTGGAGAGCGAGAGCCTGGTGGAGCAGCGCTGAACCAGGCTCCCGGCGCCGCGGGGATCAGAGCTCCAGATCCCTCACCATGGAGCGGAAGGGATCGGTGGTGCCGGGCTTGGCCGCCTGCTGGGAGCTGGCCGGCTGGGCCTGGGCTTCGGCCTCCTTCTGCTGCTTGGCCGCCGCCGGACCTCCCGGCAGGTTGGTGGGGGTCACGGCCGCGCCCTTGATGCGTTGCCCCAGTTCGGCGGCGCTCATCTGCTGAGCGAAGGTTTTCTTGACGGGCTTGGGGATGCCGCCGGTGAGGTTGACCGAGCCCTTCTCGGTGGGCTGGATGCCGGCCAGACCGGGGGTCATCTTCTCGACCCGGGCCTCCATCGAGGCGACCTCCGCCACCATCTCCTTCTCACCCGGGCTGTCGGCGTTGCCGGGGAAGGTGTGGCGGATCGTGTTGGACCGCTTCATGAACTTGACATCGCCCAGGCTGGTGGAGGCCTCGGGATCAAGGAAGAAGGTCTCGGCCTTGGGTTTGGCCTTGGCGGCAGCCTCAGGCTTGGTCACCGAGGCGGCACGGGAACCGAACAGACGATCGAGCAGGCCCATCGACGCAAGGAGAAACGTGTCAGCAAACCCTAGCGGCCACGGAGCACCAGCCCATGGGTATCCGTACCACAACTCATCAGAAGGCCCCGGCGCTCCAGATCGGCGGCCATCGCCTCGCACACCAGCGGCGTGGGCTGCCAGCGGCTCTGCATGGCGTAGTCGTACCAGACCTCGGCGCCGTCGAAGCCCAGATCCGCCGCTGCCGCGATCAGGCGCTGGTGGGGCAGCCGGTAGCGGGCGGGGTGGGCCAGCAGCACCAGGCCCCCGGCCGCACGGATCGCCGCCACCACCGCCTCGGCCCGCAGGGCCGGCCCCACCACCGAGGTGCCCTGCAGGTAGGGGTGGAGGGAGGGGTGCTCCGCGGCGAAGCCCAGCCCCAGCACATGGACCAGGCAGCCCTCCAGCAGACAGCTGATCTCCACCCCGCGCCAGAGGGTCGGGGTGGCTGCCCCCCGCCGGCGGTGGTCGTCCAGGGCGGCGCTGATGGCGCCATGGGCGGCGAGGCCGTGGTGGTCGGTCACGGCCAGGTGTTCCAGGCCGATGGCCACCGCTTCGGCCGCCAGATCGTCGGGGTGGAGGCTGCCGTCGCTGCAGATCGTGTGGCAGTGGAAGTTGAACCGCTCCGGGCAGCTGTCGGCGCGCACCTGGCGCAGCACAGGTGTGAGGGGATGGGCGAGAGCCTCAGGCCGCAGCACCGCCGCTCTCCTGCTGGGCCAGCCGTTCGGCGCGCAGCCGCCGCCAGCGGGCATAGAACTGGATCGAGGCGGCCATGAACACCACCAGGGCCACCAGGAACCAGGTGGCGGCACCGGTGGGGAACTGGTTCTTGAAGACCACCAGCATCACCACCAGCACCAGCATCAGGGTGGGCAGTTCGTTGAGGGCCCGCAGCTGGCGGCCGCTCCAGTTGCACTCACCGCGCTGCAGCTGCCCCATCAGCCGGTAGCAGAGGTGGTGGTAGACGAGCAGGCCCACCACAACGGCCAGCTTGGCGTGCATCCAGGCCTGCTTCAGCCAGAGGGGCTCCACCAGCAGCAGGCCCACCGCCATCGCCACGGCCACCACCATGCCGGGGGTGGTGATGATGTTGGCCAGGCGCCGCTCCATCAGGCCGTACTGCTCCTCGAAAGCCTGGCGCAGGGGCGGCTCCAGCTCGGCGGCCTCCCGGTGGTAGATGAACAGGCGCACCAGGTAGAACAGGCCGGCGAACCACACCACCACCCCGACGATGTGGAGGGTCTTGAACCAGAGGTAGGCCTCGGGGGGCAAGGTCACAGCCAGGGTCAGGGGCAGGGACAGCGGCAGCGTCATGTCAGGGCCCGGGGGAGGGCGATGGGCGACGGACCGCCAAGTTAGTCGCCGTGCTGCGATTCATCGCCATCGGGTGGGCCGGGCTCAGCCTTCCCCCACCAGGCGGCAGCAGCGGCGGGCCACGGCGGCGCTGTAGGCCCGGTCCACGGGGCCCTGCCGCGGACTGATGCCGCCATCGCGGCAATCCACCACGATCCGCTCCCGCCGGCTCTCCTGGTCGCTGACCCGGAGCCTCAGCTGCCAGTGGTGCTTGGCGCTGCGGCTGATCTCGTCCCCGCAGACCGGACCGACGCAGAGCCCCGGAGCCGCCGCCACCGGCGCCGGGACAAACGCCAGCAGCAGCAGGGCCAGCAGCAGGCCAGCCCAACCCCCCAGACCCCAGGCCCGCACGGCTGGCCTCATCCCGCCAGCTCCAGGGGTTCCCCGTGGCGGGCGTCGGCAGCGTCGGCCGTGTCCATGGGGGGGTGAAAGTGCTCCCACACCTGCCGGGCCAGGGCCGGCCCCATGCCGGGGACGGCGGCGATCTGCTCGGGGCTGGCCAGCTGGATGGCGTCGATGGAGCGGAAGTGGGCCAGCAGGTCCTTGACCCGCTTCGGACCCAGGCCGGCGATGTCGCTGAGGCGGGAGCGCTTCATCCGCTCACCCCGCTGCTGGCGGTGGAAGCTGACGGCGAAGCGGTGGGCCTCATCCCGCAGCCGCCGCAGCAGCACCACCCCCAGCTGGTCGGCTTCGGTGTCGAGGGGCTCGCGGGCGCCGGGCAGGAACACCTCCTCCCGCTGCTTGGCCAGGGAACACACCGTCAGTTCCTCGTGCAGGTCCAGCTCCCGCAAGGCCTCCATCACCGCCGACAGCTGCCCCTTGCCGCCGTCGATCATCACCACGTCCGGCCAGTCGCTGAGGCCATCGGTGTGCAGGGCCGAGGCGCCGGCGCGGCGCAGGGCGGCCAGGTCGGCCCCCTCCGCCTTCGCCTGGGACCAGCGGCGGAAACGCCGCCGCATGATTTCCGCCATGGCCATGAAGTCGTCGGAATGGCCGGCGCGGATGCTGCTGCTCTGGATCCGGTATTTGCGGTAGTGCTGCTTGGCCGGCAGGCCGTCGATGAACACCACCTGGGAGGCCACCGCATCGCTGCCCTGGATGTGGCTGATGTCGTAGCCCTCGATCCGCCGGGGCGGCACCGCCAGCTCCAGCAGCTGGGCCAGGTCCTCGGTGGCCAGCAACTGCTGCTCCGCCCCCCGCTGGGCCCGGGCCAGCTCGAAACCGGCGTTGCGCTCCACCAGCTCGATCAGATCCGCCTTCTGGCGCCGCTGGGGCACGGCCAGTCGCACCTTGCGTCCCCGCCGCTCCGCCAGCCAGTCGCCGATCAGATCCTGGGCGGGCAGGGGGTGCTGCAGCAGCAGCTCCGGCGGAATCTCCACCGGCTCCACCTGGCTGTAGTGCTCTTCGATCACCCGCTGCAGCACCTCCGCCGGGGTGGCGATGGCCGCATCGGCGGTGTAGCCCAGCCGCCCCACCAGCTTGCCGGCACGCATCTGGAAGATCTGCACGGCCGCCACGCGATCATCGGCCGCCAGGGCGATCACATCCCGGCTGACGGAGCTGTCCCCCAGGCTCATCTTCTGGTCGGCGGTGAGCAGGTCGAGGCCCTGCAGCTGGTCACGGACCCGGGCGGCGGCCTCGAAATCGAGCCGCTCGGCGTAGCGCTCCATCTGCTGCCGCAGCAGATCCAGGAGCTCGTCGTTGCGGCCCTGGAACACCATCGCCACCTTGCGCAGGATGCGGTGGTAGTCGTCGGAGCCGATCTTCTCCTGGCAGACCCCCGGGCAGCGGCCGATGTCGAAGTTGAGGCAGGTGCGGTCGCGGTACAGGGGCTGGGGACGCTGGCGCAGGGGAAACACCCGCTTGACCACGGCCAGGGTGCGGCGCAGCAGGCCCACATCCACGTAGGGCCCGTAGAAGCGGTCGAGGGGACTGCGCAGCCGGCGGCGGCGGGTGATGAAGATGCGCGGGTAGGCCTCGCTCCAGGTGATGCAGAGGTAGGGGTACTTCTTGTCGTCCTTGAGCAGGACGTTGAAGTGGGGCTGGTGGTTCTTGATCAGGTTCGACTCGAGCGCCAGCGCCTCCGCCTCGCTGTCGGTGACGATGAACTCGATCTCGCAGACCTGGCGCACCATCAGGGCGATGCGGGGGCTGATGTCGTGGGAGTCGCGGAAGTAGCTGCGCACCCGGGCCCGCAGGCTCTTCGACTTGCCGATGTAGAGGATGCGGTCGCTCGCATCCCGCATCAGGTAACAGCCCGGCTCCGCCGGCAGCTCCCGCAGCCGGGCCGACAGCCGCTCGCGCTGGAGCAGCAGCGGCCCGACGACATCACCGCCCGGAGTGCCGCCCGGAGGCGCAACCGGCTCAGCCATGGCCCGGCCTCAACCGCCGTACTGCCAGCCCGTGGCGGACAGCTCCAGGGCGGCGGCGTCGCGGTGCAGGGTCGCCGACTTCACCTCTCCCACGAAGACGGTGTGGTCGCCGTGGGCCACCTGCCCCACCAGCGTGCACTCCACCGCTCCAAGGGCGTCGTCGAGCACCGGCAGGCCGAGGGGCCCCAGGTGGAACGGGGCGGCATCGAACCGTCCCCCCACGCCTTTCTGGGGCTTGAAGAACACCGCCGCCAGGTCCTTCTGATCGGCCGCCAGCACGTTCAGGCAGAAGCGCCCGCTGCGCTGGATCATGCCGTTGCTGGTGGAGTCGGCGCGCACCGCCATCACCACCAGGGGAGGCTCAAAGGAGCCCTGGGTGACCCAGCTGGCGGTGAAGCCGTTGACCTCGTCACCCTCGGCCACCCCGCAGATGAACACACCGTGGGGGATCTTGCGCAGCAGGGTCTTCTTGGCGGCCGCGTCCAGGGCAACGTCGGTCATGGGGTGGGCGGCAGGGATCGCTGGACTCTAGGAACCCGCCCGGGTCGGGAACCTGCCATGGGCCCGTCTCCATAGGCTGGTCGGATGCGAGCCCTCTATCCCGGCAGTTTCGATCCCCTCACCCTGGGCCACCTCGACCTGATCGAGCGGGCGGCCGGCCTCTTCGACGGGGTTGTGGTGGCGGTGCTGATGAACCCCTCCAAGCAGCCCGCCTTCCCCCTGGAGCGGCGGCTGGAGCAGATCCGCCTGGCCACCGAGGGCATGGCCGGCATCGAGGTGGGCCATTTCGACGGCCTCACCGTGACCTACGCCCAGGCCTGCGGCGCCCAGGTGATCCTGCGGGGCCTGCGGGCGATGAGCGACTTCGAGTTCGAGTTGCAGATCGCACACACCAACCGGACCCTGGCCCCCCGGGTCGAGACCCTGTTCATGGCCACCGCAGCCCACCACAGCTTTCTCAGCAGCTCGGTGGTGAAGGAGGTGGCCCGCTTCGGCGGGGACGTGGGTCACATGGTCCCGCCGGGAGTGGCGATCGACCTGGAGAGGCTCTTTAATCGACAGGCAGCTCCCGGAACCCGATATGGCTGAGGTCCGTTTCACCGTTCTCGATCAGCTGGATCAGCTGGAGGACATCGTTCTCGACGGCAGCCGGATCCCCTTCAGCGGCGGCCGTCTGGTGAACGAGCAGGACGCCATCGAGATGATGGACGCGCTGCGGGAGGCCCTGCCCGGGCAGATCTCCCAGGCGGAGGACCTGATCCGGCAGCGGGAGGGCTTCATCGAGAAGGCCCGGGTGCAGGCCGAGGAGATCGTCACCCAGGCGCGGCGCGAGCGGGAGCAGCTGATCAACGCCGCCGCCATCCGCCAGGAGGCGGAGCGCCAGGTGACGGAACAGCGGGAACTGGCTCGGCAGCAGTGCGAGCAGATGGTCCTGCAGGCCCGCCAGCAGGTGGCCCAGACGGAACAGGAGCACCAGGCCCGCATGGCCCAGTTCGAGCAGCAGTTCGCCGGCCGCCGGCAGCAGCTGGAGCAGGAGGCCCAGCAGCGGCGCCAGCAGCTGGAGCAGGAGGCGGCGGAGCGCAACCGCCAGCTGGTCGAGCAGCACGAACGCAGCCGGGCCCAGGCTCTGCAGGAACTGGAGGGCATCCGCCAGGAGGGTCTGCGGGTCCAGCGGGAAAGCCAGGCGGAGGCGGAGCGTCTCCACGCCGACGCCCTGCAGTTCCGTCAGCAGACCCAGCAGCAGTGCGATGCCCTGATCGCCCGCACCCGTCAGGAATCGGCCGCCATCCAGGAGGGCGCCAACCGTTACGCCGAGCAGGTGCTCGGGGAACTGGAGGTGCGTCTCAAGGAGCTCAGCCAGGTGGTGCTCGGCGGCCGGCGGGAGCTGGTGCGGCTGCAGTCCCAGGAGACCCAGGCCGCCAGCCGTCCCCCCGAAGCCCCCATTCCTTTGGAGAACGCCGCCGTCGACCGGGCCCGTCGCGCCGCCGGCCGTCTGCGCCGTGCCGCCAGCCGGGGGCTGGCCAGCTGAGGCGTTCGCCTCGGAGCCGCCTCAGATCGGAGAAGGGCAGGCCCCCACGGCCTGCACCTCCCGCAGGACACGGCCGATGGTGGTGTTCGGAGCCCCCGCCCCGGCGGACACGGCACTGACGTAACGGGGCCCGTCCGCCGTCTGCAGAACGCCGCTGATCGAGCGCACCCCCGTGAGGGTGCCGGTCTTGGCGAAGAACCGGCCATCGAGGCTGGTCCCCTTGTAAAGGTTGCGCAGGGTGCCGCGGCGCCCGGCGATGGCCATGGAGCTGATGTAGTCCCGGGAGTAGGGATGGTGGTCCATGCGCAGCAGCAGGGCCACCAGGAAACGGCTGGTGACCCGGTTGGCGCGGTCGAGGCCACTGCCGTCCGCCACCCGGACCCCCTCCATCGGCAGGCCCTGTTCGACCAGCCAGAGGGTGTTGAGGCGGCTGGCCTCGGCCACGTCCCAGGTGCCGGCCGCCTGGCGCAGCAGCACTTCGGCGGTGAAGTTGTGGCTTTCGGTGTTGGCCAGGCTCATCAAGCCGTGCATCGAGGTGGAGGGCTCCTCGTGGATCAGCACGGCGTCGGCGGGCAGGGGCTGGCGGGCGGACACCAGGGTCAGCTGCAGGGGCGAGCCGCCGCCCTGGTTCATGGCTCGACGCAGCAGCGTCTGGAGCCGGGAGGGGGGATTGCTGACCGCATCGTCGATGGCATTGCTGGTGATCGCCAGGCGGGTGATCGGGGCGCCGTAGGCGTAGGCCCGGTCGGCCACATGCCAGCCGCTGGGCCACCAGTTCTGGGAGGCTTCCTCCGCCAGTTCCAGGCGGACCGGACCGCCTCCCACCGGGGAGCTGGCCCCGGCGGCCATGGCCAGCTGGGCGAAACGCTGCAGCTGGGGCAGGGCCAGGTCGGGATCCCCCTGCCCCGTGAGCCGCAGGGTGCCGTCCTGAAGCCGCCACAGTTGGGTGGTGAGCCGGTAGTCGGGTCCGAGGCGATCGAGGGCGAAGGCGCTGCTGACCAGCTTCTGGTTGGAGGCCGGCACCCGGGGCTGGCGCCCGTTGACGTCGGCCAGCAGCCGGCCGCTGCCGTCGGCGACGCTGACGCTCCAGCGGGAACGCTCGTCGCCCAGCACCAGGGCGACCTGGCGCTGCAGGCTGGGGCAGGTGACTTCGGTGGCCAGCCGCGGCATGCCCACCGGGGGGGGAGCCACCGGCAGGGCCGCCATTGGCAAAGGTCGCTGGCTGCGGGCCGAGGGGAGGGCCGGCTCGGTCTGGGCCCAGGCCGCCAGGCCCGCCGGGGAGGTGCCGCCGACGACCAGCAGCAGCGTCGCCAGCCTCAGGGGGCGGCGGAGGCGGTGCTGGACGGGGCAGGGGAGGCGGTGGCCGGGGCGGGCGGACGCAGTCATGTCAGGAGGTTCCGAGTTTCAGGTCCGTGACGGTGCCGTTGAAGCGGTAGTTGGTGCCTTCCAACTCGACCGGGGCGCCGATCTTGATGGTCTGGTTGCCGAAGACGACACCACCGGCGGTGCGCCGCCCCTGGCCCTCCAGCACGAAACGTCCATCGAAGGTGCTGAAGGTCTTCTGGTTGGGATCGGGGGCGCTCACCACCTTCCCGTCGGGGGTGAGGGTGGAGATGATCCGGTCGAAGGGGACGATCTCCTTGACCTCCACGCTGCCGTGGGGCTGGTTGCGGATCACGATGGCCACCTTGCCCTCGGCGCGGGCCTGCTGCAGCAGTTGCACGGGGGAAGCCGCAGGGGCACCGCGCACGTCCACCATCACGGTGACGGGCTCGAGGGCGCCGGTGGCCTGGGCCACGGCCCCGCTGAGCCGGGGGCTCCAGATCACGCCCCCGATCGCCAGCAGGGCGGCGACGGCGGCGCCGACGTCGACGAGGCTGAAGGAACGGGACCGGGGCGATTCGCTGGGCATGGGCATGGGAAAGCCCGCGAAGTGTACGCAGCCTTTCCGGGATGCACCAGCCGCCCCGGGCGGGTCCTCCCGGACCGGCGTCTCAGTTCTGCAGGTCCTCGATCATCTGGCCCAGGGCCCGCAGGTTGCTGCCCAGACCGGCCTCCTCGCGGCCGCTGAGGGCCAGGTCCTGCTGCTCCGTATCGGGCTTCTGCTCGAAACTGCCCGCCAGCCGGAAGCCGTCGGGGTCGAGCCGGTAGAGCTCCCATTCGCCGGGGTAGGCGCAGCGCAGGGCGCGGTCGGCCTTGGGCAGCAGGGCATAGGCGGCCCGCCAGCCGGCCAGGAAGCCGCGGCGCCGCTGGCGCGCCACGCTGCCGATGCCCACAGCGGCATCCTCCAGGGCGGGATTGACGAGCACCACGGCGTCGCTGTGGCGGCCGCACACCGCCTCCACCAGCTCGTATTCGGCCTGGCTCGCCCCCACCAGCAGCAGCACGCCGCTGGAGAGTTCCTCCTGCTGGCGCCGCTGCTGGTCGGAGAAGCTGCCGATGTGCTCGGCCAGGGCCGGAGCATCCCGTCGGGCCAGAGCGGTGGCACCGGCATCCGGAAACAGCAGCTGCACCCCTGGTCGCTCCGCGATCAGCCCCTCCAGCAGACGCAGCACCACCGGCATCAGGCGCAGTCCTTCGAAGCGGAACTCCACGGTCCAGCGTCCCCCCGATCCGGCCGCCAGGGCCGCCTGGAGGGCCTGGAGGGCTTCGGCTTCGGCGGTGCGCAGGTCGGCGGGCAGCATCGGCTGGCGGCAGGGCTGATCGGACCCTACCCAGGCGCTTCCGCCACCCTGCGCCGGGCCAGCTCCAGGGCCGCCGGCAGGCCGGCCAGATCGGCGGCGGTGAGCCAGGAGCCCAGGCTGATCCGCAGGCCGCTGGCCGCCTCGGCGGGGCCATAGCCCATGGCGAGCAGCACGGCACTGGTGCCGGCCGTGCCCGCAGCGCCACCGGCACTGGCACAGGCCGAACCGCTGCTAACGGCATAACCCTGGCGGGCCAGCTCCCGCACCAGACGCCGACCGCCCAGGGGCCGGCCCTCGGGCCCGTCCACCAGCAGGCTGATGTGGTGCGGCAGGCGCCCGGCGGGGTCGTCCGGCTCCGGGCCGCTCAGGCGCACGCCCTCCACCTGACGCAGGTCGGCCAGGAGGGGATCGCGCAGCGAGGCCATGGGATCGGCGCCGCCGTGGGCCGACAGGCGCCGGTCGGCCAGCTCGAGGGCCGCCGCGAAGCCGGCCACCAGGGCCACCGGCTCGGTGCCGCCGCGACGGCCCCCCTCCTGGGCACCGCCGATCAGGGGCTCGAGCCCGACCCCACGCCGCACCAGCAGGGCCCCCACGCCGCGGGGACCCTGCAGCTTGTGGGCCACGCAGCTGAGCAGGTCCACTGGCAGCCGGCTGAAATCGACCGGGCGGTGGCCCACCACCTGCACCGCATCGACGTGGAACCGCACCCCGGCCTGGCGGCAGAGGGCACCGATCGCCTCGATCGGCTGGAGCGTTCCCACCTCGCTCTGGCCCCAGAGGACCGACACCAACCGGGTCGGGGGCGACAGCAGGCGCTGCAGGTCCTCCAGATCGACCACGCCACGCCGGTCCACCGGCAGGAGCTGCACCTCCCAGCCCCGGCGCGCCAGGGCGGCGGCGGCGGCATAGCTGGCGGGGTGCTCCACCGCCGAGAGCAGCACCCGACCCGGCTCCAGCGGCCCGTCGGAGCCGACCAGGGCGGTGTGGATCGCCTCGCTCCCCCCGGAAACGAACACCAGTTCATCCCCGCCGCAGCCGAGCCGGGCGGCGAGGGCCTGGCGGTCGCGCTCCAGGAGCTCCGCCGCCGCCAGGCCGTGGCCATGGAGGCTGGAGGGGTTGGCCCAGGCCTCACGGTGGGCACGGGCCATGGCCTCCAGGACCGCCGCCGCCGGAGGGGCGGTGGCGCAGGCGTCGAGGTAGATCTCAGGGGGCGGGGGCATCGCGGGAGAGGCGGCCCCGGGTGCGGGATTCCAGGGATTCGCCGGCCAGGGCCACCAGATCGTCGAGGGAGCACCCCTCCAGCAGGGCCGTGACGCGGGCCCGGGCTTCGGCGCTGGGGCAGGCCTCCGGACGCAGGCAGCCGTTGACGCAGGCGGTGGCGCAGTCGATGGCGGCACCGCCTGCGTCACCGTGGGGGGCGCTCCCGCTCTCCACCGGGGCGCTGGACGGCGCGGCCACCGCCATGGCGGCAGGGAGCGCGGCGTCTTCGTCGAACAGCGACGGGGCCACGACCCCGTCAAACACCGCCTCGGCCGGACCGGTCATGAAGACGTGGCCGCTGGCTTCGTCCCATTGGATCTCCAGGGGGCCCCCGGGCAGGTCGAGCCGGGCGTGGCGGGCGGCCAGGCCGAGCCGATGACAGGCCACCAGGGTGGCGCAGGCGCCGGTGCCGCAGGCCAGGGTGGGGCCCGCCCCCCGCTCCCAGACCCGCATCACCAGATGGTCGGGGGCGAGCACCTGGACGAAGTGGACGTTGGTACGGGCCGGGAAGGCCCCGTGCACCTCCAGGGCGGCACCGAGGCCCTCCAGATCGATCGCCGCCACGTCGGCGACGGGCACGACGGCATGGGGATTGCCCATGCCGGCGGCCGCCACGGCCAGGCGCTGGCCCAGCACCTCCAGCTCACCCACCGGCAGCCCCTGCTCCCCCACCGCCAGGGTGGTGGGCACGGTCTCGGGGGTCAGGAACGGCGGGCCCATATCGACGCGGATGCGACCGTCCTCAGCAAGGGCCGGCACGATGCGACCGGCGAGGGTCTCGATCTCCCAGCTGCGGGGAGCCTCGTCGCCGTCGCTGTCCGCCAGGAAGCGCGCCAGACAGCGGATGCCGTTGCCGCACATCTCCGGCTCGGTGCCATCGGCGTTGAAGATCCGCATCCGCAGCTCACCGCCCTCCCTCGGCGGCAGGGCGAGGATCACGCCATCGCCACCCACCCCGAAGCGGCGGTCGCAGAGCCGCTGCACCCGGTCGGGAGTCAGGCCGAAGAGGTCCTCAGGATCCTCTAAGCTGCGGCCGTCCAGCAGCAAGAAGTCATTTCCAAGGCCCTGGTATTTACTGAATTGGAGCACCTGAAGCACCGTTCCGTGAGACCTGGAGATTGGGGTCGATCCTATGCAGAGTTTCTTTGAAAAACGGGGACCCAGGCTCGACACGACCCTGCCCAGTGTGCGGCACGTCCAGGAGCTGATCCGCATCCGCACCCCTGTGAACGTCGTCCTGCTGTCCGGTAAGGAGTTCGATGGCATCATCCGCTGGCAGGACAGCCATTTCCTGGCGATGAGCACCGAACCCGGCACGCCGCTGCTGCTGATCAGCCTGGCCGCCGTGGCTTCGCTGCGGGCCCTCAGCTGAGCCTCTCCGTGGGCTGTGACACGATCACCCCCATTCCCTGTGGCCCGTGACTGACTCTTCCCGCTACCGGCCCGAAGCGATCGAGCAACGCTGGCAACTGCAGTGGGAGCAGCTGGGACTGCACGTCACCCCCGAGCCGCAGGACGGCGCCGGCGAGCCCTACTACGCCCTCTCGATGTTCCCCTACCCGTCGGGGAGCCTCCACATGGGCCACGTCCGTAATTACGTCATCACCGACGTGATCGCCCGGGCGGCCCGTCTGCGGGGACGGCAGGTGCTCCATCCCATGGGTTGGGACGCCTTCGGACTGCCGGCGGAGAACGCCGCCATCGAGCGGGGCGTCGACCCGGGGGACTGGACCGACCGCAACATCGCCCAGATGCGGGACCAGCTCAAGCGGCTCGGCCTCTCGATCGACTGGGACCGGGAAGTGGCCACCTGCCACGCCGATTACTACCGCTGGACCCAGTGGCTGTTCCTGCAGTTCCTCGATGCCGGCCTGGCCTACCGCAAGGAGGCGACGGTCAACTGGGACCCGATCGACCAGACGGTGCTCGCCAATGAGCAGGTGGATGCGGAAGGTCGCTCCTGGCGCTCTGGTGCCCAAGTGGAGAAGCGCCGGCTGCGCCAGTGGTTTCTGAAGATCACCGCCTACGCCGATGCCCTGCTCGACGATCTCCCCTCCCTGGAGGGCTGGCCGGAGCGGGTGCGCACGATGCAGGCCAACTGGATCGGCCGCTCCCTCGGTGCCGAGCTGACCTTCACCACGGAGAGCGGTGCCGCCATCACCGTCTTCACCACCCGACCCGACACCATCCACGGGGCCACCTACGTGGTGCTGGCCCCGGACCACCCCCTGGTGGACGAGCTGACCACGGACGACTGCCGCCTCTCGGTGACCGCCTTCTGCGATCTGGTCAGCCGCCAGAGCGAGCAGGAGCGGACGGCCGAGGACCGGCCCAAGCGGGGCGTGCCGATCGGCGCCTGGGCCCGCAACCCCGCCAGCGGTGAACGCATTCCCGTCTGGATCGCCGACTACGTGCTGGCCGACTACGGCACCGGTGCCGTGATGGGTGTGCCGGCCCACGACCAGCGCGACTTCGCCTTCGCCCGGCAGTACGAACTGCCGGTGCTCCGGGTGGTGATCCCGGAAGGGTCCGACCCCCACGCCTACGAAGGCCAGGCCTGGACCGAAGGCGGTGTGCTGATCGGCTCCGGTTCCTTCGACGGCCTGACCACCACCGAGGCCAAGTCGGCCATCGTCGCCTGGGCCGAGGAGCAGGGTTGGGGCCAGGGACGGGTGCAGTACCGACTGCGCGACTGGCTGATCTCCCGCCAGCGCTACTGGGGTTGCCCCATTCCCGTGATCCACTGCGACAGTTGCGGTGTGGTGCCGGTCCCCGACGACCAGCTGCCGGTGGAACTGCCCCGCGACATCCCCCTGAGCGGCAAGGGGGGCACCCCCCTGGCCAAGTTGGCGTCGTGGGTGAACGTGCCCTGCCCGAGCTGCGGTGCGCCCGCCAAGCGGGAGACCGACACCATGGACACCTTCATGTGTTCGTCCTGGTACTACCTGCGCTACAGCGATCCCCACAACGACCAGCGCCCGTTTGGCCGCGATGCCGTCGACCGCTGGTTGCCCGTGGATCAGTACGTGGGCGGCATCGAGCACGCCATCCTGCACCTGCTCTATTCCCGCTTCTTCACCAAGGTGCTGCGGGACCGGGGCCTGCTGGGCTTCTCGGAACCCTTCGCCCGCCTGCTCACCCAGGGCATGGTGCAGGGCATCACCTACCGCAACGCCCAGACCGGGCAGTACGTCGCCCCGGCCAACGTGGCCGACCCCAGCGACCCCCGCGATCCGATCAGCGGCGAGGTGCTGGAGGTGTTCTACGAAAAGATGTCCAAGTCGAAGCACAACGGCGTGGATCCGGCGGTGGTGATCGACCGCTACGGGGCCGACACGGCCCGCATGTTCATCCTGTTCAAGGCCCCTCCGGAGAAGGATCTGGAGTGGGACGACGCCGATGTGGAAGGCCAGTACCGCTTCCTGCAGCGCCTCTGGCGTCTGGTGGATGGGGCCCACGGCCGGGGCCTGCGCCTGAGCGGCCCTGACGCCCCCCAGCCGGCGCCGGATCCCGCTTCCCTCAGCGACGGCGAAAGGGAGCTGCGCCGGGCCGTTCACACCGCCATCGCCGCCATCAGCGAAGACCTGGAAGGGGAGCTGCAGCTCAACACCGCCGTCTCCGAGCTGATGAAGCTCAGCAACGCCCTGGCTGCCCATCTGGAGGCGGCCGGCCCGGCCGTGGCCACCGAGGCCCTGGCCACCCTGCTGATCCTGCTGGCGCCGTTCGCCCCCCACCTGGCCGAGGAGCTCTGGCAGAAACTCTGCGGCCACGGGGAGGAGCAGCCCATCAGCGCCGGGGCGAGCGTCCATGCCCAGCGCTGGCCCGCCATCGATCCGGCGGCACTGGTGCGCGACACCATCCCCCTGGTGATCCAGGTGAAGGGCAAGATGCGCGGCAGCCTGGAGGTGCCTGCCGACGCCGATGCGGCCACCCTCGAGAAGCTGGCGCTGGAAAGCGACGTGGCCCAGCGCTGGCTTGAGGGTCAGCCGCCCCGGCGGGTGATCGTGGTGCCCGGCAAGCTGGTCAACCTGGTGCCCTGAGGGCCGCGGCGTGGTGGCGCAGGTGGTCGTCGATGAAGCTGGCGATGAAGAAGTAGCTGTGGTCGTAGCCCTCCTGGTAACGGAGCCGCAGGGGGTGGCCCGCCGCCTCCGCCGCCGCCGCCAGGTCGGCGGGCCGCAGCTGGGTCTCGAGGAAGGGGTCGGCCGTGCCCTGGTCCACCAGCAGGGGCAGCCGCTCCGCCGCTGAGGCGAGCAGGAGCGTGGCATCCCAGGCGGCCCAGGCCGCTGGATCCGCCCCCAGATAGGCCCCGAAGGCCTTCTGGCCCCAGGGGCAGGCGCAAGGGTGGCAGATCGGGGCGAAGGCGGACACGGAGCGGTAGCGGCCCGGGTGGCGCAGGGCCGTCACCAGGGCGCCGTGGCCCCCCATGGAGTGGCCGCTGATGCCGCGCGCCTGGCTCAGGGGCAGCTCCGCTTCCAGCAGATCGGGCAGCTCCTCCACCACGTAGGCGTGCATCCGGTAATGGCGGTCCCAGGGGGCCTCGGTGGCATCGACGTAGAAGCCGGCCCCCTGCCCCAGATCCCAGCCGCCATCGGGGTCGGTGGGCACCTCCGCTCCCCTGGGGCTGGTGTCCGGGGCCACCAGGGCCAGGCCGAGCTCGGCGGCGAGGCGATGGGCGCCGCCCTTCTGCATCACGTTCTCGTCGGTGCAGGTGAGCCCTGAGAGCCAGTAAAGGGCCGGCACCCGCTCCCCGGCGAGGGCCTGGGGCGGCAGGTACACCGCCAGATTCGCCGGCCCGTTCAGCTCGGAGGAAGGGTGCCTGTAACGGCGGTGCAGGCCGCCGAAACTGCGGTTCTCGCTGAGCAGCTCGAGCATGGGGACGCCGACCTCCGGGGTCGCAGGGGGGTCAGAAGTGGATCACGGAGCGGATGCTCTTGCCGGCGTGCATCAGGTCGAAGGCCCGGTTGATGTCCTCCAGCCCCATGGTGTGGGTGATGAAGGTGTCAAGGGGGATCTCCCCCTGCTGGAATCGCTCCACATAACCGGGCAGTTCGGTGCGTCCCCGCACCCCGCCGAAGGCGGAGCCCCGCCACACCCGCCCGGTCACGAGTTGGAACGGCCGGGTGGCGATCTCCTGGCCCGCTCCGGCCACGCCGATGATCGTGGATTCGCCCCAGCCCTTGTGGCAGCACTCCAGGGCGGCGCGCATCACCTGGACGTTGCCGATGCATTCGAACGAGTAATCCACGCCGCCATCGGTGCGGTCGATCACCACCTCCTGGATGGGGGCGTCGAAGGCCCTGGGATCGAGGCACTCAGTGGCGCCGAGCTGGCCGGCGATGGCGAACTTGTCGGGGTTGGTGTCGATGCCGATGATCCGCTCCGCCCCGGCCATCACCGCCCCGATGATCACCGCCAGACCGATGCCGCCGAGGCCGAAGACCGCCACGCTGCTGCCCGGTTCCACCTTGGCGGTGTTGAGCACGGCGCCGATGCCGGTGGTGACGCCGCAGCCCAGCAGGCACACCTTCTCCAGCGGCGCCTCAGGGGCGATCTTCGCGACCGCGATCTCAGGCACCACCGTGTACTCGGAGAAGGTGGAGGTGCCCATGTAGTGGAAGATCCGTTCGCCGTTCCGGGAGAAGCGGCTGCTGCCGTCGGGCATCAGGCCCTTGCCCTGGGTGCCGCGGATCGCCTGGCAGAGGTTCGTTTTGCCGGAGAGGCAGAAGCGGCAGGAGCGGCACTCGGGCGTGTAGAGGGGAATCACGTGGTCCCCAACGGCCACCGAGGTGACGCCCGGGCCCACCTCCTCCACCACCGCCCCGCCCTCGTGGCCGAGCACCGCCGGGAAGATCCCCTCGGGGTCGGCGCCGGAGAGGGTGAAGGCATCGGTGTGGCACACGCCCGTGGCCACCACCCGCAGGAGCACTTCGCCGGCCCGGGGGCCCTCCACATCGATCTCGGTGATCTCCAGGGGCTGACCGGCGGCCCAGGCGACCGCGGCGCGGGATCGGACCATGGCTAAGGGAGAAGGCCCCTCAAGTGTGCTGGAAGACCAGGCCGTCGGGCTGCCCCCAGTCGCCTTTCGCCCTATAGCCGCGGTCGTTGGCACAGAGGTGCCGCAGCAGCCAGAACACCGGCTCCACCGCCTCCAGCTCCAGCTCCGCACCGATGGCGGCCAAGGAGCGGGCCTGGCCATCGGCGAGCAGGGCCTCCACCCGACTCTGCAGACCCAGGATGCCGGCGGCCGCCTTCTTGCCAGCTTCCACCCCGGGCTGGTGGTAGGCGTTGATGTTGACCAGTTCGCCGTAGAGCCCCACCGCCCGCTCGAACAGGCCGATCAGGGCCCCGAGGGCCCGGGCGTCGAAGCGCTGCAGGGTGATGGTGATGCTCTGGCGGGCCTGTTCGGCCAGTGCCGCCCGGGTGCCCTGCAGGAACCCCTCGAGGAAATCGGCGGGGCACTCGCCGTCGATCGTGGGGATTTCCGCCGGGTCCTCCAGCACCTCGATGAAGGTCACGAAGAAGTTGTCGAGACCGTCCCGCAGCTGTTGCACGTAGGCGTGCTGGTCGGTGGAGCCCTTGTTGCCGTAGACGGCGAGGCCCTGGTGCACCACAACGCCGTCGCGGTCGAGCCGTTTGCCCAGCGACTCCATCACCAGCTGCTGCAGGTAGCGGCTGAACACCTCCAGCCGGTCCCGGTAGGGGAGCACCACCATGTCGCGACGCCCCTGCCCGCCGCCGGCCACGTGCCAGGAGGCGGCCAGCAGGGCGGCGGGGTTGGTGCGCAGGTCCGGCACCCGGGTCAGCCGGTCCATGGCGGCGGCCCCGTCCAGGAAGCCGCGCAGGTCGGCGCCGATCAGGGCAGCGGGCAGCAGACCGACGGCACTGGTGATGCTGGTGCGTCCGCCCACCCAGTCGAACATGTCGAAACGGCGCAGCCAGCCGGCCACCTTGGCCTCCTGATCCAGGTGGCTCCCCGCCATGGTGATGGCCACCGCCTGGGCGCTCCAGTCGCCGCCGGCGGCCAGCACCCGCGCCCGGGCCTGCACCATGCCCAGGTGGGGTTCGGGGGTGCCCCCCGACTTGCTGACCACGATCACCAGGGTGGTGGTGAGACGGTCGGCCAGGGCGGCCAAGGTGCGCGCCATGCCGTCGGGGTCGACGTTGTCGAAGAAGTGGAACGGCAGTCCCACCCCCTGGCGCTCCAGGGCCCTGAGCATCAGCAGCGGGCCGAGGCCTGAACCGCCGATGCCGATCCAGAGCACGTCGGTGAAGGGCCGTCCGCCGGGGGCCGTGACCGTTCCAGCCAGCACCTCGTGTCCGAAGGCTTCGAGCCGATCCACCTCCGCGGCGATGGCGGCGGCCACCGCCGGATCGGGGGCCAGTTCCGGGGCCCGCAACCAGTAGTGGCCCACCTGCCGTCCCTCGTCGGCGTTGGCGATGGCACCGCCCTCGAGGGCCTCCATGGCAGCGAAGGCGCGAGCGAAGGGGGCTTCGAAGCCCTCCAGGTCCTTCTCCTCCAGGGCCATCCGGCTGACGTCGAGCCAGAGGGCAAGATCAGGGTCGTGCCAGAGCAGCTGGCGGAATCGCTCCCAGAGGGCAGCGGAGTCTTGGCCGTTCAACGGCGGCAGCGGGGACATGGCTCCTGGGACGCCGTGACGGGCCCCCGAACCGTATCCATCAGCCTCCACGTTCGGCAAGCGGATCGGCGGATGCGCGCTTTCCACCACGGGGCCGGCCACCGGAGCGCCCCCGGAGCGGGAAGAATCCGGCCGTGTTCGTTACAATTGATCTAAAGAACGCCATTCCGCTTGCTGTCCCGCCTCGCCGGAACTAAGCCACGACGCTCCGGCCACCAGCCGGCGGTCGCGCCCCAGGCTCGCCAGCGGAGCCACGCACTGCGACGCGGCTTGTACGGCCACGCTATGAAGCTGGGACTGCTTCTGGTGGCCGGCGGCCTGGCCCTGATCCCGCTGAGCCGGGAACCCCAGGTGCGATCCCGCAGCCCGTTCCTGCTCACCGATGGCGAGCGCGACGACAAGGCCTTCCCCCTGATCAGTCCATCCACCAGCGAAGGGCTGCGGCCCGATCCGGTCGATTTCAGTCCCGAGGAACTGCGGGAGCTCAACCGCCGCTTCGGCGTCCACGGCCCCCAGCCCAGGCTGGCCCAGCTGTTCACCGAGGGCATCGACCAGCTCCAGCCCCTGCGCAGCCACACCCTCGGCCGGCTCGAGGAGCTCAGGCCGGTGATCCTCAACGAGAGCCGCCGCCACCACATCAATCCGATGCTGGTCACCGCCGTGCTCTTCGATGAGCTGCAGCACGCCAAGCCCGGTGAAGACCTGCCCCTGGCGGCCCGCAGCGGCCTGTTCAGCACCCACGGCCCCGCCCAGCTCAGCGTCGGCGAGCTCGTCAAACAGGGGCTCCTGCCCGCCGATGCCACCCCGGAGCAGATCGATGAGGCGCGCATGGAGCTCCTCGACCCCGACCGCAACGTGCGGCTGCTGGTGGGCAAGTTCGTTCGCCTGAAGCAAGCCCTGGGGCTCTCCGACAACGCCCTGCTGATGGCCAGCACCTCCCCCGCCGATGCCAAGGCCATCGCCACCCTGGCCTACCTCCACAACGGCAAGCTGGACTACCCCGGACGGGTGCTCCGCTACATGCAGGACCCGGAGCTGCACGCCCTGCTCTACGGCACCCGCAAACCGATCACCAGCCCCCTGATCTGAGCCGGCCCCCTGATCTGAGCCTGGGCCCAGCGCGTCCCGATCAGCAGAGCACCCCGAGGGCGGCCAGCCGCACCTGAAGTTCCCCCCAGTCGAAGCTGCGCGGATCCATGCGCTCCCCGCCCAGATCCACGTGCTGGTGGGTGGTGATGTTGCTGGGGGGAATGCCGTAGCGGCGCATCCAGCGGGCCAGGACGACCGCGAGGGCGTCGTACTGGGCGGCCGTGTAACCGCTGTGGCTGCCCCCCTGGTTCTCCCCGTCGAGGGGCGTCTCCAGGCTGAGGTGCAGGGCGAAATTGTTGATCGAACCGGCCAGCTCCGGGTTGGTCACCACCCAGCGGCCGTTGAAGGCGGAATTGCCGGCGCCGAAGGCCCGTTTGGCCGGGTCCAGCGCCTCCACCACCTGGCCGTCGAGGCCGATCAGGGTGTGGTAGCTCACCTGGTCCTCGTCCCGCGGGTGGGGCGTCATGAACGTGTTGATCGCGGAGTTGATGCCGAAGACGGTCTCGTGCAGCACGACGACCTGGGGGGTGGTGTCGAGCGTCTGGCCGAAGGCATCCCGGCGGAAACGCTCGCCGTAGTTGCTTGGGTCGATACGCAGCCGGACGGTGTCGTAGCGAAGTCGCTCCGCCAGGCCCGCCAGACGGGCGCGCAGGGCGGGGTCGGCCTGGCAGGCCCCCCCCAGGGGAGCACGCCAGGCGGCCTGGGGCGGTGGCAGGACCTGCTCCGGCGGTGGCGGCGACGTCCCCCCATCGGGGGGGGACTGGCGCACTTCCTCCAGCAGATCGAGAAGGGAGGCACGGCCACCGGCGTTGCCCGGGGCGCCGAACAGGTCACGGCCCAGCCAGGTCAGTCCCCCCAAGCTGATCACACCCGCACCGGCCACCGCCAGCACCAGGGGGCGCAAGGACGACGTCATGGCTGCAGCGACAGCCAGCGCTGCCGGTTGTCGCGGGTGTGGGCGCTGTCGCGTTCGGGATCGATCACCAGCTGCCAGCTGGCGATGGCCGGGGGATCGGGCTGCAGGCCGGTGCTGCGCACCCGGCCCTCCCGGCAGAAGAGCAGCTGCCGTTCCACCGCTGCCGTGGGGATGGCGAGGGCCAGGGCCAGGTCCTCCGGGGTGCGCAGGCGGAGGTCGTCGAGGGCCAGCAGCTCATCGCCCGCCTGCAGGCAGGCCCGCTCCGCCGGACCGTCCCGGTGCACCCGCTTCAGGCGCATGGTGCCCCCCGCGGCCTCGTCCAGCTGCCAGCCGAGGAAGGGCTCCTGGGCGGGCTTCGGCCGCAGCGCCAGCCCGACGTCGGCCAGGTAGGCGTCGAGGTCGGGGTCATCGGTGCTCTCCAGCCAGTGGGGCAGCAGCTCCGCCAGGTCGGGGGCCTGGCCGGCGAAGGCGTCGATCAGATCGCCGTTGGTGTAGCCACGCCCCGCGGCCCCGTGGCTGCGCCACAGGCCCCGCAGCACTACCCCCAGGCTGGAGCCGTGCCGCCGCAGGTGCAGGTCGAGGACCAGGGCCACCACGGCCCCCTTGAGGTAGTAGCTGATCTGGCTGTCGGCTGAGGAGGCATCCTGGCGGTAGAGCTTCACCCAGGCTTCCTCGGCGCTCTGCCGCAGCCCCTGGACCCGGCGACCGGGGGTGAGCAGGTAGCGGCTCAGGTCCGCCCCCAGGTCCTCGAGCAGGTCGGCCTCCGTGCCCACGCCGGCCGCCAGGGGCAGCAGCAGGTCGAGGTAGGAGGTCACCCCCTCGGCGAACCAGAGACCGGACACGATCGTGGCCCGGCCGTAGTCGAGCGGCGTGAGTTCGGCGGGCTTCAGACGCCGCACGTTCCACTGGTGCAGGTACTCGTGGGCCACCAGCTGCAGCAGCTTGCGGCGACCACCGGGAGCCGCCAGGGCCCGGCGGCCGTACTGGAGCACGCTGGCGTGGTCGTGCTCCAGCCCGCCGAAGCCCGCCTCCAGCAGGTGCAGCACGAACAGGTAATCGTCGCTGGCGGGGGCGGCCTCCCCCATCAGGCGGCAGCAGGCCAGGGCGATCCGTTCCACATCGGCCAGCCAGGCGGGATCCTCGACGGGCAGATCGCCCCCCCAGGTGACCCAGCGGTGCGGCACCCCGGCGACGCTGAACCGGTGGCTGGGATGGGGGCCGGCCTCCAGGGGCGCGTCGATCAGCCGGTCGTAGTCGCCGGCGATCCAGGACCCGTCGCCGGCGGTTGGCAGGGGAACGAAGGCCTGCCAGCCCTCGGGCAGCCGCAGCTCCAGGCGGTGGGGGTTCCAGCGTTCGCCCGAGGCCTCCAGCACCACGCCGGCCAGGGCCAGGAAGCCGTGGTCGGCGTTGAGGTGGCAGGTGCGCACGCTCAGCTCGGTGGCCTGGAGGCGGTAGCGGACGACGAGGGGGGCGAGGCTGGTGAGGGAAAGACACCAGCGGGCCTCCGCCATCCGTGTGGGGATGACGTGGCCCTCCCCCTGATCCACCTCCAGGGCCTCGAGGTGGCGGACGTGGTCCCGGATCAGGTAGGAGCCCGGCGTCCAGGCGGGCAGCTGAAGCTCCGTCCGCAGAGACCGGGGGGTGAGATGGAGGGTGACCTGGACCCGATGGCGGTGGGGCTCACGCAGGTCGAGCTGGACGACCGGCCCGGCGGCCGTGTCGGGTTGGGGTGGGTCGTCAGACACGGAGCTCGATCGACGCCGTGGGGAGGGCCAGGCTGGCCTCCTGGAGGGCCGCCCGGGCGGCATAGGCCCGCGTGATCCGGCCCAGCAGCCGCTGCAGGACGGTATTGCGGCTGATGCGCTGGAGATCGCCCACCAGGGCAAGGGAGCCGTCGTCCTGGTGGGCCCATCCCAGGCCCTGGCCATCGCTGAGCTGGAGCTGCAGGGTCACCGCCTGGCGCTCGCCGGCGAATCCGACCAGTTCTCCCCCCCACCGCCAGGGGAGCTCAAGGCTGGCGAGGGTGGCCGCCAGGACCTCGGCATCCCGCAGAACGGTGGGCAGGATGGAGAGATGGGACATGGACGCAATGCCCGATTCCGCTGACCATAGCGATCCCGGCGGGTCTCTCCAGTGGCCGTTGCCACAGCCGACTCCGGCCACCCAGGCCCCTTTGCGACTGGCGGTGATGGCCTCCGGCACGGGCAGCAACTTCGAGGCCCTGGCGCGGGCCTGCAGCGACGGCCGGCTGGATGGCCAGGTGGTCGTCCTGGCGGTGAACCGGGCGGACTGCGGGGCGCGGGAGCGGGCTGAACGGCTCGGCATCCCCTGTGAGGTGATCGACCACCGCCAGCAGCCCTCGCGAGAAGCCCTGGATCGCGCCCTGATCAACCTGTTCGAGGCGCACCGGGTCGATCTGGTGGTGATGGCGGGCTGGATGCGCATCGTCACCCCGGTGCTGATCGGAGCCTTCCCGGAGCGGCTGGTGAACATCCACCCCTCCCTCCTGCCCAGCTTCCGCGGCGCCGACGGGGTGGGGGAGGCCCTGGCGGCCGGGGTCACGCTGGCCGGCTGCACCGCCCACCTGGTGACCGAGCAAGTCGATGCGGGGCCGATCCTGGTGCAGGCGGCGGTGCCGGTGCTGGCGGACGACGACCGCGAACGGCTCCACGCCCGCATCCAGCGCCAGGAGCACCGGATCCTGCCCCTGGCCGTCAGCCTCGCCGCCCGGCGCCTGGCTCAGGGGTAGAAGGGCAGCAGCGGCAGTCCGGTTCCGGCCTCCAAGCCGCTGAGCAGGTTGAGGCACTGCACCCCCTGGCCGGCCTGGCCCTTGACCAGGTTGTCGATGGCGCTCATGACGATCAGCTGGCCGGTGCGCGGGTCCACCTGGACCGAGAGCAGGCAGCGGTTGGTGTTGCGCACCCACTTGGTCGAGGGGTAGACCCCCACCGGCAGGACCTGCACCGTGGGGCTGTGGCGGTAGGAAGCCTTGAGCAGGGTCGTGCAGTCCTCCGCCGTCAGGCCGGGGTCCCGCAGCCGCCCGTACACCGTCGCCAGCAGGCCCCGCACCATCGGCATCAGGTGGGGCGTGAACTGCAGCTGGATCGCCTGGCCCGCCGCCTGGCCCGCCAGCTGCTCGATCTCGCTGGTGTGGCGGTGGCCAACAACGCCGTAGGGCGCCACGGCTTCGGCGGCCTCGGCCAGCAGCAGGTTCTCCTTGGCGGCCCGGCCACCGCCGGAGGTGCCCGTCTTGGCGTCGATGACGATGCCGCTGGTCTCGATCAGTCCCTGCTCGAGGAAGGGCAGCAGGGCCAGCAGGCTGGCGGTGGGGAAACAGCCGGGAGCCGCCACCAGGCGGGCCTCACGGATCCGCGCCTCCGCCACCTCCACCAGCCCGTAGACCGCTTCCCGGCAGAGATCGTCATCCTGGCGGGCGGCCTGGCGAGCCTCAGCGGCATAGACCTCCTCCCACTGGGCCAGGGAGCGGTAGCGGTAGTCGGCCGAGAGATCCACCACCTTCACGCCGCGCTGCAGCAGTTCGGGGACCAGACCGGCCGCCAGGCCGTTCGGCAGGCTCAGAACGGCCAGATCGGCGGCGGCGGCGATGGCCTCCGGATCCGGTGAGCGCACCACCAGGTCGTCCTCCAGCGGCAGGAAGGGCACCAGTTCGCTCCAGCGCCTGCCCGTGCTGCGCTCCCCGCCCAGAAAGCTCACCGTGAGGTCCGGGTGGCCCTGCAGCAGCCTGAGGGTCTGCAGTCCCCCGTAGCCACTGGCACCGATCACCGCAACGCGCTTGCCAGCCATGCGGAACGCAGAAGAACGCTGGATCGTACCGGCACCCTATAAATGAGGTTCGATCCTTTCCACGATCCATCTCGCTCCCTTGACCGTCCTGTCCGGCCCACGCCAGTCCACGGGCATTCACTTCGATGCCATCGCCGATGCCCTGGCGGCCATTCGCAACGGCGAGTCGATCGTGGTGGTCGATGACGAAAACCGGGAGAACGAGGGCGACCTGATCTGCGCGGCCCAGTTCGCCACCCCCCAGCAGATCAACTTCATGGCCACCGATGCCCGGGGGCTGATCTGCCTGGCGATGGAGGGCGAGCGGCTCGATGCCCTGGATCTGCCGCTGATGGTGGATCGCAACACCGACAGCAACCAGACCGCCTTCACCGTGAGCGTGGATGCGGGCCCGGAGCGGGGGGTGAGCACGGGCATCTCGGCGGAGGACCGGGCCCGCACGATCCAGGTGGCGATCCATCCCGACACCCGGCCCGGCGACCTGCGCCGGCCCGGCCACATCTTCCCGCTGCGGGCCCGCCAGGGCGGGGTGCTGCAGCGGGCGGGTCACACGGAGGCGGCCGTCGACCTGGCCCGCCTGGCCGGCCTCTACCCCGCCGGGGTGATCTGCGAGATCCAGAATCCCGACGGCTCCATGGCCCGGCTGGCCCAGCTGGCCGACTACGCCCGGCACCACGGCCTGCGGCTGATCAGCATCGCCGACCTGATCCGCTACCGCCTCGACACCGAGCGGTTCGTGGCCCGCCAGGCGGAGGCCACCCTGCCCAGCAGCTTCGGCCAGTTCCGGGCGATCGGCTACCGCAACGAACTCGACGGCAGCGAGCACGTGGCCATCGTCAAGGGGTACCCGGAACGGGGCACCGGCCCGGTGCTGGTGCGGGTGCACTCCGAATGCCTCACCGGCGATGCCTTCGGCTCGCTCCGCTGCGACTGCCGCCCCCAGCTGGAGGCGGCCCTGCGCATGATCGAGTCGGCCGGGGAAGGGGTGGTGGTCTACCTGCGCCAGGAGGGGCGCGGCATCGGCCTGATCAACAAGCTCAAGGCCTATAGCCTCCAGGACGGCGGCCTCGACACGGTGGAGGCCAACGAACGCCTGGGCTTCGCCGCCGACCTGCGCAACTACGGCGTCGGGGCCCAGATCCTCAGCGACCTGGGCGTGCGCCGGCTGCGCCTGATCACCAACAACCCCCGCAAGATCGCCGGTCTGGGCGGCTACGGGCTCGAGGTGGTCGACCGGGTGCCCCTGGTGATGGACCCCGGCCTCCACAACGCTGCCTACCTGCGGGTGAAACGCACCAAGCTGGGCCACCTGATGGAGACCGAATCCCATGGCCTGACGGCGGTGCTGGGCTGGCAAGGCCCCCAGGATCCCCTGCTGGTGGCGAACCGTCTGGAGGTGCTGCGGGACTGGGCCCGGCGCAAGGGGCTGCTGCTGGAGCGCGAGGAGGATCCTCGCCTGCTCGCCCTGCTCGACGGTCCCGGGCTGGCCCTGCTGCTGGCGGCCCACCAGTCGCGGCAGCTCACCGCCGCCGACCTGGCCGGGCCGCTGATGGAGATGGCCCGCTGGCAGGGCACCACCGGCGTCAACCTGCTGCTGGCGCCCGACGCCCGCCGCAAGGGCCATCCGAGCATCGACCTGGAGCCGGAGCGCCGCCAGCTGGCCGACCTGGTTCCGTCGGCGGCGGATGGCGGCGGGCCGGTGGACGGGGGCGCCAGCGGGGAGGCAGGGCGGACCCTCACCTGCCCCCTGCTCAATCTCACCCCCGGGGCCTTCATCGTCTGGTCCTGAGGCGCCGGCGGGGCGGCGTCCTTAAGGACGGTGACGCCGGGTCGCAGGTTCACAGCGTCATTGCACCACCGCGTCCGGCGCCGATCGAAACCGGGCTAGGGGTGAGGCAGCGCTCGGCGAGAAGGGGAGTCGATGGGTCAGGCCATCCAGCAGTTCCGCAGGGCGATGAGTCTGCGCAGCGATCCCGGCCGGCTCTCCCTGGAGACCGGACTGACCGGAACGGCCCTGTGGCTGACGTTCCTCTACTTGATGCAGGACGGGGCGATGGCGGCGGCCGCTGGCGGAGGGCCGCCGCCGGAGAACGGGCCGGGGGCAGGCGCTGCGGGCCAGGGCAGCGCTCGGGCGGCGGGCATGGCCGGTGGCGTTGGTGCTGACGCAGGAGCCCCGGCCGGGTGGGAGCCCGGCTCGGCCGCATCCGGTGGCGCCCATCGAGGGCTCGCCCCTGCCGATCCTTCTGGCCCGGTGAGCGCAGGGGAACGTGGCCTCTCGCCGCCCGGCCAGGCGGCAGCGGCGGCCATGGCCAACACCTGGGCCCAGGAGGCGCCTCTGTCGGGATTCCGCTCGCCGGTCGCCGCCGGCTCCGGGCTGCTCTGGACCGGCTCCCCCGCTGCCGCCCGGCGCCAGCAGCGGAGCGTTGCCCTGGAGTCCAGCGACGCGACCAGTGAGGCGACCAGCGACGTGACCGGGGACGGCCCGGAACAGCCGATGATGGCGAGGTCTGTGGCGCCGCCGGAGATCCCGACGTTCCGGGTCGTCGTCCGCAGCGACGACAGCATCGTCAGCCGATCGGTGGAAGGGGGGGCCGAGAGCCGCTACCACCAGACCCTCGAGGCCCTCCGCGACACGGTGATCGATCTGCGCGACATCCGCACCCCCCGGGTGCAGGTGGGGTCCGATCGCGAGCTGACACTCCTGGCCCTTTCCGTGCTCGACGATGCCGACCTGAGCCTGGCGACCCACACCACCGGCATGAACCGGGCCAGTCTTCAGCTGGGGCCAGAGGCCAACGACATCCTTCTGCGGGTCTCAGACGCCATCGATCTGGCTCTGGTGGCCGGCGGCCTGGCCCGGGGGCAGGTTCTCCAGTCCCTGATCGGCATGCTGGACAGCCGCCTCGAGGACGCGGGCGGAGGGGGCACGCTGGAACTCAGCAGCCTGGCCCGGTTCCAGCTCCACTCCCAGGTGAGCGCGGTGAAGCGTCAGATCGGCATCGACCTGCTCGCCCAGGCCATGCAGGACAGCGCCATCCTCCTGGGGGATGGGGACGACCGGGTGCTGATCGCCAGTGGCTTCCGGGATCCCCAGGGTGGTGGCCCGGGCCTGAGCATCACCCTGCCGGCCGCCGCCGATCCGGCGGAAACCGATGCTTCCCTGCAGCTGCGGGCCCGGGCCCTCGGGTTGGTGAACAGCCGGCTGCAGGTGGGCGGAGGCGACGATGTGGTCAGCATCCGGACCTGGCTCGATCAGCCCTGGCGCGACCTGACCTGGCAGGCCGTCACCGAGAGGGTCGCCCTGCTGGATTCCGATGTCGACCTGGGGGAAGGGGACGACCGGCTGAGCGTGGAGGGCGCCGTGACCGGCTCCCGCATCGCCGCGGGCCCTGGCACCAACCGGCTCGACTTCGACGGACCCGTGACCGGCTCAACACTGACGGTTGCGGCGGACTCCAGCAATGCCGTCGGCCTCGGAGAGGGGGACGACACCCTGTCGCTCCATCTGGCGGGGGAGGCCCTGGCGCAGCTGAGGCTGGCGGCGGCGGGCGGGGACGACCGGATCGATGCTCCCCTGGCGCGGCTGGCCGGGTCCCTCGACGGCGGCGGCGGCTTCGACAGCCTGGTGAACGCCCCTGGGGACGAGGGGGTCGCCAGGGGGGAAGGGGTGATGGCCGTCCACCTCGAGGCCCCCGGGAGCGGAACGATCGGCTCGCTCGACTTCAGCGGCTGGGAGAACCTGTTCCTCGGCGATGGGGATGCCCTGGTGACGGTGGGGGCCACCGGCAGGCTCGACGGGATCCTGCAGGGTGGCGATGGCCGCGACGGGCTCGACTACGGCGCCTGGCTGGAGGGGGTGGTGGTCGATCTTGGCCGTGGCGAGGCCAGCGGCATCCTCGGGGGGATCAGCGGCTTCGAGACGCTGCGGACCGGGGCCGGCGACGACCGGTTCGAGCTGGATCTGGGGGCCCTGGAGGATCGCGCCGGAGCGGGCGCGCCACCGCTGGTCGTCAGCGGCGGCGCAGGACGCGATCGCTTCGTGCTGGCCGGGATGGAGGCCATCCGGATGCGGGCCCAGGGCAACGACCGTGCCCTGCCGGTGCTGGCGGATCTGGAGTGGAGCCCTGGTGGCGGCATCGGCCTGACCGATGCCATCGCCTGGCGTCTGGGCGGCCTCCTCGCCGATCGGGCGGGGGAGCCGGTTCCGGTCGACCTGACGCCGGCGGGTCTGGAGGGGATCGGCGAGCCCCGGCTGCTGCCGATCGCCCCCCTGGATCAACTGGTCAGCGGCATGGGAACCCGGCCCACCGGAGTGGACCAGCTGGCGATCGCCACCGGGGACCTGGGCAGCCGGCTGGTGCTGCTGGGGTCCGACAGAAGCGTCACCGCCATCGCCGAACTCCCCGGCCTGCGCTCACCCGATGCCGGTTCCGCCGCAGGCACCGTGCCGGGGGCCGCCGCGGCGGCCTGAGCCACTGCAGGGGGCTCAGCGCATGGTGCGGGTGGCGTCGAGGACGCCGCCGAACCGGTCGTTGAGCAGGGCCAGCACCGGCCGGGTGCCCAGCTGCACCAGCCCCGTGACGGCCATGCCCGCCTGCAGGGGGTAGCTGCGGCCGTTCCGTCCCAGTGGCCTCTGCTCCAGGCGCACCAGCACGGGGAAGGTTTCCTCGCCGCTGCGGGGGTCGGGGGGAAGGGCATCCGCCCCCACCCGCACCACGGTCCCCTTGAGGGAGCCGTAGTCGGTGAAGGGGAGGGAGGTCACCCGCACATCAACCGCCATCCCCGGC
The DNA here is from genome assembly GCF_019038515.1 of Synechococcus sp. CCAP 1479/10. NCBI lineage: Bacteria > Bacillati > Cyanobacteriota > Cyanophyceae > Synechococcales > Synechococcaceae > Synechococcus > Synechococcus sp. CCAP 1479/10. The sequence goes on from NZ_JAFKRJ010000026.1 coordinate 204,055, forward strand.
CGCAGGAAGGCGATGTCCCGGTTGGAGATCGCCAGTTCCGCCTCCAGGGGTCCCTGGGGGACCAGCCGGAGCAGGGGACGGCCCGGGCTGGAGATCTCCCCCGACCTGGCCTGAAGATCGAAGACCCTGCCGGCGCGCGGCGCGACCACCCGGCCGAGTCGCAGCCGTTCCTCCACCTGGCCCAGGCGGGTGGACGTCTCCAGCAGCCGATGGCGGGCCTCGTCGTAGCGATCCCAGAGGCGGCGGGCGTTGTCCGTGCCCACCTGCTCCTGGTTCGTCAGGCTCTCGACCACGCCGCTGCCGGCGGCGGCGCGCTGCTGTTCCGTGCGGCGGATGGTGCTGAGCAGATCCAGCTGGCGTTCGTCCTGGCGCTCGAGTTCGAGGTGGGAGATCGCCCCCTCGCGGGCGAGCTGGGCCATCCGCTCGCGGATGTTGGCGTTGAGGGCGAAGCGGGCCCGCAGCGCCGCCAGCACATCGGTCTGCTCCCGTTCGCCAGCCTGGCTGCGGCGCAGTCGCTGCAGGGCCACCCGCCGGCGCAGCTCGATGTCCCGGCGATCGAGGGCCAGCACCTGCCGCTCCTCCCGGCTTCCGCCCGGCAGGGACGGCAGGCCCAGCGGCTGCGCCGCCTGGTTCACCTGCCGGCGCCAGAGATCCGCCTGCAGCAGCAGGTCGCGCCGTTCGCGCCAGGCTTCCCGGGCGTCGAACGCCACCAGCAGCTGGCCGGCCCTGACCGACTGGCCTTCCCGGACCGGAACCTGGCGGATCGGTGCCGTGAACGGCGGGAGGACGTCGAGGCTGCCACCGACGGGACGCAGCTTGCCGGTGGTGCTGATCGAGGAATCAATGCGGGCCACGGAGCCGTAGACGACGCCGAAACCTGTCAGGCCGATCAGGCTCCAGATGATCGCCCGGCTCCAGCCTCTGGTGGAGCGGGGCAGATGGGTACGGCGGCGCTGGCGGGAGAGACGCACCGGAGGTGGCGCCGGCTCAGCGGGGGGGGCCTGCCCGGGCGCCATCGTGGCGGTGGGGCCGTGCCCGTTGCCATGGCCGTTGGCGGCGGCGAGGCCGTGGCCGTTGGTGCTGGTGGTGCCGTCGGCGAAGGGGGTCATGGTGCCATTCCTCCTGCGGCGATGACCGGCTCCGTTGCCTGTGGCGGCATGGCCACGACGGGCGGGGCAACGGCTTCGGGGGACTGGGTCGGGGAGGAACGCCCCTGCTGGCGGAAGAGGGCGTAGTACGGACCGCGGGCCTGCATCAGTTCGTCGTGGCGGCCCACCTCCAGGACAGCCCCCTGCCCCATGCAGACGATCATGTCCGCCTTCACGATCGAGGAGAGGCGATGGGTGATGAACAGCACGGTGCAGCCCGCCAGGGCCTGCATCAGGTTTTCGCTCACCACGCGCTCGGTCTGGTAGTCGAGGGCGGAGGTGGCTTCGTCCATGATCAGCAGCCGCGGCTTCTGCAGGATCGTGCGGGCGATGGCGATCCGCTGGCGCTGGCCACCCGAGAGGCTGCTGCCCCGCTCCCCCACCTCCGTGGAGTAACCGGCCGGCAGGTCCATGATGAAGTCGTGGGCGGCGGCGATCCGGGCGGCCTCGATCACCTCCTCGGTGCTGGCGTCGGGGTTGGTGAGGGTGATGTTCTCCTCCACGGAGCCATCGAACAGGACCGTGTCCTGGGGGACGATGCCGAGCTGGCGGCGCAGCGAATGGAGCTCCACCTTGGCCACGTCGATCCCATCAACGAGCACCACGCCCTCTTCGGGGGTGTACAGCCGTGCCAGCAGCTTGGTGAGGGTGCTCTTGCCCGATCCGCTGGCGCCGACGATCGCCACGAAGGTGCCGTGGGGAATGGTCAGGTTCAGGCCCTTCAGCAGCAGGGGGGAGGAGGGCTGGTAGCGGAAGGAGATGTTGCGGAAGCGGATCTCCCCCTGGATGGGTGGCATGACCAGGCGCCTGGCGTTGTCCTCGGGGGCCTCCTGGGGGTGATCGATGACGTCGCTGAGCCGCTCCAGGGAGAGGGCGGTTTCCTGCACGGACTGCCAGATCGACGTCATGCGCAGCAAGGGCCCGGTGACGTAGCCGGCGATGATGCGGAAGGCGATCAGTTCCCCCAGGCTGAGGGCACCCGACAGCACCATGCCGGCGCCGGCCCAGATGACGATCAGACCGGAGAGTTTGTTGAGGAATCCACTGATCGAACTGGCCGTGGTGCCCACCAGGGTGTTATCGAACCCATCGGCCACGTAGTCGGTGTAGAGATCCTGCCACTTCCAGCGGCTGCGCAGTTCGATGTTCTGGGCCTTCACCGTCATCATGCTGCTGAGCACCTCCACCAGGTGGCTCTGGGTGCGGGCATGGGCGACGGCCCTTCTCTGCAGCTGGACCTGCACGATCGGTGAGACCACCAGCACCAGCAGCACCAGGAACGGCACCACGGCGAGGGTCAGCAGGGTGAGCTGCCAGCTGTAGATCAGCATCACCCCGATGTAGAGCACCGAGAAGACGGCATCGAGGATGGTGGTCAGGGCGGTACCGGTGAGGAAGCCGCGCACCTTCTCCAGCTCGCCGATGCGGCTGCTCACCTCCCCCACCGGTCGGCGATCGAAATAGCTGAGGGGCAGCCGCAGCAGGTGATCGATGATCTGGGTCCCCAGGCTCAGATCGATGCGGTTCGTGGTGTCCACGAACAGGAAAGTGCGCAGGCAGAGCAGCAGCCCCTCGAACAGGGCGAAGACCACCAGCAGCACCCCGAGCACGCCGAGGGCGCCGGGGCTGTTGTTGATGATCACCTTGTCGATCACCTGCTGGATCAGCAGCGGGTTCACCAGGCCGAAGAGCTGCACGAAGAAGCTGGCCAGCAGCACCTCAAGGAGCACGGTGCGGTGCTCCCGCAGGGCCGGCAGGAACCAGCGGAAACCGAACCGGCGCCGCGGCGTCAGATCGTTGACCCTCAGCGTCAGCACATCCCCGGCCTCGCCCCACTGGTCCCGGAAGTCCGCCAGGGAGAGCTCCTGGTTGCCGACGGCCGGAATGCCCAGCAGCACCGACCGGCCGGTGCAGCGCCAGATCACCGCCAGACCGTTGCCCCAGCGGATCATCAACGGTGGTGTCAGCCGCGGCAGAGCACCCACCTGAATCTCCAGCAGCTGGGTCTGCAGCCCCATCGATTCGGCCACCGCACCCGCCAGCGGCAGGGACGCCTCGCCGTGCCGCTGCACCTGGTCGCCGAACACCCGGCGCAGCATCTCGCGCCGGAAGGGCAGGTCGAGATGCTGGCTGAGCATCTGGAAGGCCGCGATCGGCGACTCCAGGGGACCGGTGCCCCGCACCCAGGGAAAGGCCTCGGGGCCCTGGGGATCCGACACGGGCCCGGGGGCCGGCGCCGTCAGGTCGATCGGCTCGGCGGCCGTGATCGCGGCGGGCTCCAGGCCCGGGCGCTGCTGCTCCCAGCGGGCGAGGAGCCTGGCTCGCCAGCCATCACCTGTGACCTCGGCCTGCTCCGGCGGCGTCGGTTCCAGGATCGCCGCCAGGGCCTGGCGGTCGATGCCGAGAAGACGGAGGGGCTCCTGCGCCTCGGAGGGCTCCGTGTCCACCACAGCCGTGCCCAAGGGCAGCGGCCCCGCCGCCACCAGCCACAGCCGTTCGGTCTCAGCCACGAAGGCGGCCGGCTGCGCCGGATTCCAGGTGCGCACCTCCGTGCCATCGGCCAGCTGGTTCGCGGCCGCCACAACCTCCTGGGAGAGGGCCCGCGGGTAGTCCAGCAGGTGGGCATCGAGGACAGCGAACAGCTCGGACGGGCTGACGCCGCCCCGCACCCGTTCCGCCAGGAGCGGATGGTGCTCCAGTTCCCGTTGCAGTGATTCGTGGGGCAGGGCGACCACCACCAGATCGGTGGAGGCGATCAGGGTCTCCCAGCAGCGGCCGCAGCTGATCAGGGTCCAACCCAGCACCGCTCCCGGCTGGAGCCGCTGCAGGGTGCTGACGCCCCGGGCCAGACGACGGGAAAACACCACCGAGCGGGCCGTGCCCTCCAGAAGGAGAAAGATCCGGGCCGGCGGGTGGTCGACGCGGCAGATGGGCTGGCCCTGCTGGAAGCGCTGCAGCTCGGCCTCGGCGGAGAGGCGCCCGAGCAGCTCCGGCGGCTGGTCGGCCAGGAAGGGAAAGCAGCGCAGCAGGTCGTCGAGGGTTGGGGCGGTGGTCATGGCTCAGGCTCCCGCCAGGGCTGGTAGGGGAGCCGGCGGGAGCGGGGCCGCCGCGTGGGTGCGGCGCAGCTCCGCCAGGGCGCTCTCCAGCCAGCTCTCCAGATCCGGCTGCAGGAGTTCCTCCAGCAGCCGGTGTCGCAGGGCCTCGCTCAGGCTGGCGGGCCGGCGGTGCTCCAGCCGGACCAGCAGGATCGACGCCTCGAGCACAAAGGGAGGGTGCATGTCACCGGGGGCCAGGGAAGCCAGTACACCGCGCAGGGTGGGGTGCAGCTGGGAGAGCTCGATCGGACCGACGATCCCCCGGGTGACGCTCTCGTCGCCGAGGGAATGGCGACTGGCGAGTGCGCCGAAGCTGGCCCCGTCGTCGATCAGGCGCAGGTAGAGCTCCTCGGCGAGCCCCTGCTGGGGCAGGCGCATCAGGCGCAGCACCACCTGCTCGAGATCCGCCCGCCGCTCGAGGTAGTGGGCCTCCACCCGCTCTCCGTAGCGATCCTCCAGAACCTTCTGGAGGCGGAGATGGTCCCAGCGCTGGCGGACCCTCCCCCGCACGTCCTCGGGCAGGCTGCCGATCCAGTCCCCCGCCAGGTCGGTCTCCGGGACGGTGGGGGCGTCGCCGGGCAGTCCCGCCCACAGCTGCGCCCCCATCTCGCCCACCTCATCCGACGAGAAACGGGCCTCCTGCCGGAGGCCTTCGAGCGCCAGCTCCCGGGCCAGGGCCCGCAGGACCCCCCGCTGCTCAAGCACATCGTGGAGGGGGAGGCGGGCCATGGCCTCCAGGGCGCGGCCGAGCTCATGGTGAAGCTGGGGAACGGAAGGCATGGGTCACTCCCTCGGGGATGGATGGGAACGGGCGCGATCGCCCCGGGTCAGCCGCCGCCGCCGAACTGGATGCTGGATTTGGTGAGGGCGCCCGGATCGGCCATGGTCACGGTGCCGAGGCTGCGGCTGCCCTTCGACCAGTCGCCGTCGGCATCGAACAGCAGCTGGCGGGTGTCGGTGGCGTAGGCCAGCGAGGGCGAGCCGATGCCGAGGGAGCGGATGTCCGCCAGGCTTCCCACCACCACGCCGATCTGGCTGTTCTGGGGGCCGTCACGCACCACCAGTTGGCCGCCCTGGATCCCGAAGATCGCCCCCTGGCTCTGCCAGAGGGACTGGGTGAGGGAGCCCAGGGTGCTGCTGAGTTCGAGGACGTCGCCCCGGGCAGCGTCGAAGTTGCTGATGGTGTCCAGGAGTCCCAGCGTCTGGCCGCCCTGCACCAGGGCGCCCTGCTCCCAGAGCTCCTGCTTCTGCTGGTTCCCCAGCGATCCCCAGAACGCCGGATCCGCCAGTCGCTGGGCGAAGGCGTCGCTGCTGGAGGCATTGAGCGCCGAACCCGCATTCGACTGCAGGAAGGTGTTCGAGCCAGTCCCGCCGACCGTGAGGTCCTGGCCGAAGCCGCCGTCCAGGCGGTTGCCGTCGCCGGCGGCCACCGTCAGGCTGTCGTTGCCGAAACCGCCCTGGAGGCTGTTGGCGAGCGCCAGGCCCATCACCGCGATGGCGTCGTCGCCGAAGCCGCCATCGAGGGAGGAGCTGCGGGCACGGTCGAGGAGGATCGCGTCGTCGCCGCCGCCGGCCTCGATCCGGCTGCGGCTGGCGGCGCCGACCACCGCATCGTCCCCCAGTCCGGTGTTGATCCGGCTGTCGCGGATCCCGTCGAAGCCACCGGGCCCGCCGATCAGGGCGGAGGCATCCAGAAACACATCGGCTTCTTGAACGCCGTCACCGTCGGCGTCCAGCCCCGAGCTCTGCTCGGTGTGGATGCGGCCCATCACCACGTCGTTGCCGGAGCCGGTGAGGATCGTGGAGCGATCAATGCCCGCCGCGTCCATGGCCGGCAGCCATCCGCTGCCTCCGGGCGACGCGAAGCCCCCCATGCCCACCACGGTGGCCCCCTCGTTGGTGATGGGCGCACCGCCGTTGCTCTGGAGATCGACGGCCAGCAGACCGATGCCCTGCAGGCTGTTCAGCCGCAGGGATCCGGGTGGCGGAGTGCTGGCGGTGTCGAGCTGGGCCAGGCCCGATCCCTGAACGCTCACCGCTCCAGTCACAGGCCCCCGCAGGACGGCGTGATCGATGCCGATGGCCGTCGCCGAGAGCTCGGCTGGCTCGGCTCCGCTGGGTGGGGCGCCCGCCAGGGAGAGGCTGGCGGCCGCGATGCCGCTGATCTGGGCCGCGGACCCCGGCGCCGCCGCCGGCAGGGCCATCACCCGGTAGCCCTCGATGCCCCTGGCATCGGCCACGGCGCGGGCGGCGCTGGTCGTCGGCCCCGGATCGGCGTCAAGGGTGGCGGAGGCCAGTACCGCGGCGTTGGGCTGGCCGAAGAAGGTGGGGAGGACGCCCGTTGCGGGGGAATCGGCGGACGGGGCACCCTCCAGCCCCCGCACCGTGGCGAGGGCAGACAGCTGGGCCGTGAGTGACGGCAGGCCCCCGGCGGGCAGCAGGGACCGGGTCGCGGCCGAGGCCGCCGCCCGCAGGGGGTCGGCGGGGGTGCCGATCCGCAGGGCGCCGCCGCCGCGGGTGACCACGTCGAGGTTGGCCAGGCCGATGTTGGTGGCCGTGGCATCGGCGAGATTGGTGTTGCGGCCGACCGTGGTGGCCGTGGCGGCCGCCGTTCCCGCGATCGCGCCGCCCCCGGTGACGATCGACAGACCGGGGCTGTCGAAGAAGGAGGCGTCGGCGGGACTGGCCAGGAACCGGCTGGAGCCGAGGCCCAGGCCAAGGGCTGTGGCGATGGAGCCGACCGGCTCCGGCGCCGGCAGGACCACCCGGTTGCTGGCCTGGGCACTGGGTGCGATGGTGAGCTGGAGGCTGCCGCCGAGATAGGTGCTGCCCTGGTCGAGCCGCAGGGCCAGGGCCCGCGACAGGGCGGTGGTGATGGGTGGAATCGCCATGGGGCAACGGGGCGCAGGGACCGGAAGGGAGTCAGGGGAAGGGGCCGGATCGGTGGATCCGGCCCCGGAGGAGAGATCGCTCCGCAGCGACGTCAGACGGTCACGGTGGAGGCCTGGGCCAGGGTCTCGCTCACCGCCGAGGCGGTGATGTTGCCGCTCTGGAGGATGTTGATCTGGTAGCCGCTCATGCCCACCACATCGCTGTTGGCGGTGGCGGTGGCCATCCCGGTGGTGGTCGAGGCCATCACCTCGTTCACCAGACGCGCCGTGGCCCTGAGATCGCCGTTGAGGCTGGCGTTGTTCCAGTTCCCCAGCAGACCTGCCACCTTCACGTCGGAACTGGCGGTGGCATCACCGGTGACGGCCATCGCATTGGTCCCGTAGGTCCCCTGCGCTTCCGCGGTCACGTTGTCGGCGGAGAGGTCGACCTTCTTGATGCCGGCGATGAAGGCCTCGGTACCGGCCAGGGCGTCGCCCGTGATGGTGTTGGCGGTGCCGAGGGCGCTGCCGGTGCCCCGGCCAATGACGTTGCCGGCCAGGCCTGCGCTGATCGCGCTGCCGCCCGAGCTGCTGAGGGCTCCCATGCCGTCGTAGCCGCTGCCCTTGATGCCGATGGCGGTCTGCTCGACCCCGACGCTGGCATCACCGGTGGTGGTGGTGGACAGGACGCTGGGGGCGGCCGCCGTGGCGGTGCCGGTGGTGTTGCCGATGGTGCCGATCGTGACCTTGGTGTTGCCGAGGTGGATGCCGATCGCCTTGAGGTCGGAACTGGCATCAGTGGCGCCGGTCACCGCGGAGGCCAGGGTGCGGCTGTCGGTGACGGTGGCGGTGCCGGTCACGTTGCCCGCCTTGCCGATGGCGATCGTGACGTCGTTGTCGATCCCCTTGGCGGACAGATCGGTGGCGGCGTCGGCGTCACCGGTGGTGGTGGTCGCCGACGCCGTACCGGTCAGGCCGGCGGTGCCGGTCGCGTTGCCGTCGGTGCCGATGGCGATCTTGCTGTCCTTGATCCCACGCGCCTTCTGCGCGGCCTCCGCCACGGCGTCGCCGGTCACCGAGGCGGCGGTGGCCCCCACGGTGCCGCTGGCGGAACCCGCCACACTGCCGGCCTTGCCGATCGTGACCGGAGAGGCGTTGAGGCCGATCACACTCGAGCCGCTGCCGCCGGCCCGGGCGGTGGTGTCACCGGTGGTGGCGGTGGCGCCGGCAGCCAGATCGGAGGCGGCGGTGGCCCTGAAGACGCCGGTTCCAAGCACGTTCTCGCCGATGGCGAGGCTGCTCTGGTTGAAGCCCACCACCGTGGAACCGTTGCCGGCCAGGGCGGTGCTGCCGGCGGTCGTGGTGACGGCACCGGCCGTGGCGCTGGCGTTGAGCGAGGCATCGGCCACGGGGTCGGTGGCGTTGCGGCCCACGGTGATCGTGGTGGCGTGCACGCCGGCGACGAAGTCGCCATTGGCGGCACTGGCGATCGGATCACCGCCGGAGGTGGTGCTCTGGGCCGTGGCCGCCTGCTTGCTGAAGCCCTGGGCAAACAGGCGTGTGGCGTTCTCGCCGATGGCCAGTTTGTCGATGGCGATGCCGACCACGTTGTTGTGGTTGGTGGTGGCCGACACGTCGACGTTGGCAGGGGCGGTCACCGCCTTGGCGGAGGCGGCGCTGTTGCCCACGGCGGCGGCCTGGATGTCACCGTCCTTGCCGACGGTGAGGATGGAGCTGGAGCCGGGGCCATTGGAGAGGCTCTGATTGCCCAGCTGGTTGACATCGACGATGCCGCCGATGGTCTTGATGCCCACGGTGGCGGCCGCCGGGCCGGTCACCGTTTCAGCCGTCGCTCTGGCACCCACACCGCCGTTGCCCACGGAGCCCTGGGCGGCCACCGCCCCGTTCTCCCCGAAGCTCATCACCAGACCACCCGGGGACGTCATCTCCGGTGCGCTCTGGCTCTCGCTGGCGCCGTTGGAGTTGGAGAACCGGTCGCGGCCGACGGCGATGCCGGCCACGAGCTTGGCCCGGCTCTGGGCGTCAGCCGCCCCGGTCACGCTGGTGGCGGAGGCGTCGAAGGCGCCCGTGCCGAAGGCCGAGACGGTTCCGGTGCTGCCGAAGGAGATCGTCAGGGGCTTCTTCTCGCCGCCATTGGACGCGCTCGCAGCGTCCTCATCGGTCGGGGGAGGCACCTCGCCGCCTTTGGCACCGCTGGCGTAGATGCCCACCACCTTGGCGTCGTAGGCACCGGCCGTTGCGGTGGACGCTCCCGTTCCCGGCGGCAGTCCCACCGATTCGGCCGCCGCGGTGCTGGTCCCGGTGGCGCTGGCCGCCAGGCTCGTGCCCTGGCCGGCATTGAGTCCCACGTTCTTGAGGCCGAACACCTTGCCGGCATTGGCCGAGGCACTGGAGGCTCCGTCCACCGCTTCGGCCACCGCGAGGGCGTCATTGGTGGCGGTGGACGACACCACGGCATTGGTGCCCACCTGGATCTGGTTGGGATGGTGCCAGGTGTTGATGATCCCGCCGGTGGGGCCGTTGTTGCTGGCGCTGGCCGTGGCATTGCCGCTGGTGGTGGTGGCTGCGGCCCCCACCGTTCCCTCCTCGACGGCATTCAGTGTGCCGGAGGTGCCGATCTTGATGCGGCTGTTGAGAATGGCGGCCTGGGCCGTGGTGGCCGCCGTGGCACTGGCGTCGCCGGAAACGACGTCATCAATGGCGGGTGTGGTGGAATCCGCCGACGCCGTCACCGTTGTGCTGGTGCCGACTTCAATGGAGGATTTGTCGATCCCGACAGTGCGGGTGATGTTGGTGGCGGTCATGAGTCGTGAGGATGAAGGGTCTTTATGTCCTGTAATCCCAGGAGGGCAAGGCAGAGATGCTCAGCCGGGCCGCTCTTCATTCCTACCACCGTTGTCATTCCTCGACCCCGGAAGATGATGTGCCTAATAGTTACGAGTCAGCCTATGTGCTGCAGATCTGCATGAGCTCAACATGCCGTGACTCTTATCAGCAGCGGGGTAGTGATCAGGGAAAGGGAGATGTGCCGAATCAGGATCTATCCCCCGAGCTGCCATCATTTCCATCCTCCACGAGAGCCGAGGGGAGCGTCCGAAGCCCATGAACGCCATGCCACAGCCGTCCAATGGACTTGGACTCCGGCTGCGTCGCAGCCCCGCAGATCGGTTGATCTGTCTTGGTTGTTACTGATTCAGCCGTTCATCACCCACCGCCGGCGGCGTCGACGGTGCTCCCTCCCGTGGAGCGGACAATCCTCCCCGTCCCGAACGCCATCGTGGACCGGGGCGCCATGCCCCTGAATCGTCCACAGCCCCTGCCGCGCCCGATCCCTGGGGTGGGAAGGGCGGACTCAGGGGCCTGGACGCCTGCAGCGCCATCGCATCGATCAGAAAACGTGATCGCCAGGCCAGCCGACGCAGTCGCGCAGCATCGGTGAGGCCTGGCGCGGCCTGGTCCTCGATCAGTCCTCGATCGTCACCTTGCGGATCCGGCTGCCGTTCTTCAGGGCCAGCACCACATCGATGTTCTCGGTGTGGCCGAACACGGTGTGCTGGCCATCCAGGTGGGGCTGGGGACCATGGCACAGGAAGAACTGGCTGCCACCGGTGTTGCGGCCCGCATGGGCCATCGACAGGCTGCCGGCCTTGTGCTTCTGGGCGTTGATCTCGCAGGGAATCGTGTAGCCGGGGCCACCGGTGCCGGCCATGCCGCGGGCACCCTCGCGGCTGTTGGGACAACCTCCCTGGGCCATGAAGCCGTTGATCACCCGGTGGAAGGCCAGGCCGTCATAGAAGCCGTCCTTCGAGAGCTTCACGAAGTTCGCGACGGTACCGGGGGCATCGGCGTCGAACAGATCGATGGTGATCAGTCCGGCGTCGGTGTCCATCAGGGCCTTGGGCACGGTCGAGGAGGCAAACTTCGACTGTATCCGTCCAGGGCACCCCGCATCCATGGCCACCACCGAGCCCCCTTCCCCATCGACCCAGGCCAGCGGTCTGCCGACGTCCGACCTTTCCCGGGCCCGCCTCGGGGTGCTCGGTGGCAGCGGCCTCTATGCCATGGAGGGCCTCGAGGACGTGCGCGAACTGACGGTCGACACCCCCTACGGAGCCCCCTCCGACAGCCTGCGGATCGGCCGCATCGGCGATCTGGAGGTGGTGTTCCTGGCCCGGCACGGCCGTCACCACACCTTCACCCCCAGCGAGGTCCCCTACCGGGCCAACCTCTGGGCCCTGCGCTCCCTCGGCGTGCGCTGGATCCTGTCGGTGTCCGCCGTGGGTTCCCTCCAGGAGAACGTGCGGCCCCTCGACATGGTGGTGCCCGATCAGTTCATCGATCGCACCATGCAGCGGCCGCTCACCTTCTTCGGGGAGGGCCTGGTGGCCCACGTCGGCAATGCGGACCCCTACTGCGCCGTGCTCTCCCGGGTCCTCGGCGACGTCAGCGACAGCCTGATGCCGGAGGGGCGCCAGCTCCACCGCGGCGGCACCTACCTCTGCATGGAGGGGCCGGCCTTCTCCACCCGGGCGGAATCCGAGCTCTACCGCTCCTGGGGCTGCACGGTGATCGGCATGACCAACCACACCGAGGCACGGCTGGCTCGGGAGGCGGAGATGGCCTATGCCACCCTGGCGATGGTCACCGACTACGACTGCTGGCATGCGATGCATGACGCCGTCACCGTCGAGCTGGTGATCGACAACCTGCGGGCCAATGCGGCCCTGGCCCAGCAGATCGTGCGGCTGGCCGCCGAGCGGGTGCAGGCCCTGCGGCCCCCCAGCCCGGCCCACCAGGCCCTGCGCGATGCCCTGATGACGCCGGCCGCCCAGGTGCCGCCGGCCACCCGGCGCCGCACCGAGTTGTTCACCGCCCCCTACTGGGGACCGTTCAGCGAAGAGGGGGCGACGACGGCGGCAGACTGACGCCGAGGGCTTCGAGGCACTGGCGCAGGCCGGGGCCGTGGCTCTCCAGGGCCGCACGGGCCGCCCCGGCTTCGAGGCCGGAGGCGGCCATCAGCAGCGCCAGCCGCACCGACCCCCCGGCCTGCTCCAGCAGGCCCAGTCCCTGCTCGCGGGGAACGCCGGCCAGATCCCGAAGGATGCGCAGGGCCCGGTCCTCCAGCTTGCTGTTGGTGACGGCCACATCCACCATCCGGTTACCGAAGACCTTGCCCAGGCGCACCATCACGCCGGTGGAGAGGATGTTGAGCGCCATCTTGGTGGCGGTGCCCGCCTTGAGCCGGGTGGAGCCGGTCAGCAGTTCCGGCCCGGTCAGCAGGCGGATGTCGATGTCGCAGGGCATCGGCACCTGCTGGGCGGGCACGCAGGCCATGGCCACGGTGAGGGCCCCGATCGCCTGGGCGTGGGCCAGTCCCCCCAGCACGTAGGGGGTGGTGCCGCCGGCGGCGATGCCCACCAGGGCATCATGCGGGCCGAAGCCCCGCTGGATGAGGTCGTCGCGGCCCGCCTCCCGCAGGTCTTCGAGCCCTTCGGAGCTGCGCAGCAGGGCCGCGGCTCCACCCGCGAGCACGCCCTGCACCAGCTCCGGGGGACTGCAGAAGGTGGGCGGACACTCCGCCGCATCCAGCACCCCGAGCCGTCCCGAGGTCCCCGCCCCCAGGTAGAAGAGGCGCCCGCCCCGCGCCAGGCGTGCCGCGATGGCGTCGATGGCGGCCGTCAGGGCCGGCGCGGCGGCGGCCACCGCCTGCTGGGGCAGCAGGTCGTTGGCACAGAACAGCTCCACCAGGCTTGCCGTCGGCAGCTGGTCGAGGGTCTCGCTGGCGGGGTTGGGCCGCTCGGTGAGCAGGTGGCCCCTGTCGTCGCCGGTGGCGCTCAAAGCAGACCTTCGAGGCGACGGCGGAAGGCCTCCAGCTCCGCATCGCCGGCGGGGCCATGGGGGTCCTCCACGTCGGGGGCCGTCGGCTCCTCCTTCCAGCCCGTCACCTCCATGTTGCGTTCGGGCGGGGCGAGCAGCAGCCGCTCCTCCTCGCTCTCGGGCATGAAGCCGGCGGGGACGAAACGGGCCTCGTAGCCCGCCTCGGCGCAGAAATCCTCCAGATCCTGGCGATTGAGGGCCTCAACGCAGGGCACCGGAAAGTCCTGGGCTTCGAGCAGCCCGGCGTAGCGCTCAGCGTCGTCGGGGTTCTCAAACAACAGAACCACCGTGCGGCCGCCGAGCTCGAGCGAGTGGATGCCTTCCTGGTCACTGCCCGGATCGAACAGCAGGACATGCACCGGGTTGGGTGGGAGACCGCCGTCTGTCACATCGTCAGGGGTGGGGCGCAGGCCAGTGTCTCATCCGTTGGCGGTCGATGGGCGGTTCAGTCCCCGTCCCTGGGGCCGTTCTGCTCCCGGTCCAGCTCCCGCAGGCGCCGGAACAGGGCCTCCTCCGCCTCCGTCGGCCGCTCCGGAACGAGGATCCTCACCTCCACCAGCTGGTCGCCCCGCTGGTCCCCGTGGCGCTGCCCCCGCTGCCGCAGCCGCAGCAGCCGGCCGCTGGAGGATCCGGGCGGCACCCGCAGCCGCACGGGGCCCTCCAGGGTGGGCACCACCGCCTGGCAGCCGAGGGCGGCATCGGCGGGGTGGAGATCGAGCTGGTAATGCACCCGAAGGCCGTCGATGCGCAGGCCCTCCTCGGTGCGCACCCGCAGCTGCAGGAAGTGGTCGGCCCCGCCGGCCGCCACCCCGGCCAGCCGCAGCCGCCAGCCATCGCCCGCCAGAGGCGGCGTCCAGACCTCCACCACCGTGCCGTCGCGCAGCTCCAGCTCCAGCCGCTGTCCGCTGAGGGCCTGCTCCGGGGTGAGGGTCACGAGGGTCTCCTCGTCGGTGGCGGCCATCACCGGTGGCGGTGAGGCCGGCGCCGTTGCCACCTCGCCGGCCGCGGCGGGCTCCTCCTCGACGGGCTCCTCCTCCCAGTCGCGAGGGCTGCGGCGCTCCTGGCCGAACAGCTCCGCCAGGTAGTCCTCGAAGCGGGGAAAGCCCGAGGCGAAGGGGTCGCTGTCGAGCCCGGCGCTGTCCTGACCCTCACCGGCCTCCCAGGCGCGGCGGCGGACCGGATCGGAGAGCACCGCGTAGGCCTCATTGACCTCCTTGAAGCGGGCCTCCGCCACCGGGTCGTTGCCGTTGAGGTCCGGGTGCCAGCGGCGGGCCTGCTGGCGGAAGGCCCGCTTGATGCCGGCGGCGTCGGCGCCCGGAGCCAGGCCGAGCACCTCCCAGTGATCACGGGCGGCGCTGGCCACCGGGTTCGAGGTGGGGGACTGGCTCACGACCCTCAGCCGTCGGCCCAGGGATCGTCCTGGTCGTAGCGGCCGCCGCGGCGTGGGCGGTGCCGTTCGCCGGAGACCTCACGGTCGTAGGACTCCTGACGATCCCAGGAGCGTCCGTTGTCCCAGCGGCGGGAGTCGTCGTCATAGCCGGCCTCCCGCTCGGCGAAGCGGCCAAGGGGGTAGGGATCCCGCTGCAGCGGCCGGGGCGGGCTCGACCAGGGGTCGGAGCGGCCCGATCCGCCCCAGTCGTCCCAGTCGTCGTCAGAGAAGAGCTCGTCCTTGAGGGACCCCAGGGTGTTCTTGAGACCCTGGAGCGGGCCGCTCTCCGCCCGCCGTTCCCCCAGCAGGCGCCTGTTGAGGCCGAACAGGGCCTCCTGCAGCTGGCTCACGGCCAGCTCGAGGTCGGCGGGGTCCTCCTGGGCCAGCACATCCTGCACATCGCGCAGGGACAGCTCCACGGCGCGCTGCTGGCGGTCGGCACCGGCGGGGCCCAGCTCCAGGGCGGCATCCCGCAGCCGCCGCTCGGCCTGGGCCACCAGGGTCTGGGCGCGGTTGCGGCGATCGATGACGGCCCGCTTGCGGCGATCCTCCACCGACTTGCGCTCCGCCTCCTCCAGCAGCTTGTTGATCTCCTCCTCGCTGAGGTTCGAGCCCCCCTGGATCGAGACGCTCTGCTGGCGCCCGGTGGTGCGGTCGGTGGCGGACACCTGCAGCAGGCCGTTGGCATCGATGTCGAAGGACACCTGCACCTGGGGCACGCCGCGCGGGGCCGGCGGGATGCCGGAGAGGCGGAAGCGGCCGAGGGACTTGTTGTCGGCGGCCATCTGCCGCTCCCCCTGCAGCACATGGATCTCCACCGACGACTGATTGGCCTCCGAGGTGCTGAACAGATCCGACTTGCGCACCGGAATCGGGGTGTTGCGGGGAATCAGCACCTTCATGACCCCACCGATCGTCTCCAGCCCGAGGGAGAGGGGGGTGACGTCGTTGAGCATCAGGTCGCGCAGCTCGCCGGTGAGGATGCCGGCCTGCACCGCCGCGCCGATCGCCACCACCTCGTCGGGGTTGACCGACTGGCAGGGCTCCCGCGGAATCAGGGTGCGCACCATCTCCTGCACCATCGGCATGCGGGTGGAACCGCCCACGAGCACGACATCGTCGATGGCGTCGGCACTCAGGCCCGAATCCCGCAGGGCCCGCTGGACCGGGCGCAGCAGCCGGTCGAGCAGGTCGGGGCAGAGGCCTTCGAACGTGCCCCGCTCCAGGGTGGTCTCGATGTGGAGGGGGCCGTCGGGTCCGGTGGCGATGAAGGGCAGCGACAGCGGCGTGCTCTGCACGCCCGAGAGCTCCTGCTTGGCCTTCTCGGCGGCCTCGGTGAGGCGCTGCAGGGCCTGGCGGTCGCGGCGCAGGTCGATGCCGTGCTCGGCGAGGAAGGCCTCGGCCACCCAGTCGACGATGCGGCGGTCCCAGTCATTGCCACCCAGCTGGGTGTCGCCGCTGGTGGCCATCACGTCGAAGACGCCGTTGGCGATGCGCAGCACGGAGACGTCGAAGGTGCCGCCGCCCAGGTCGAACACCAGCACCCGCTTGACCGTGCTGCGATCGAAGCCGTAGGCCAGGGCCGCCGCGGTGGGTTCGTTGAGGATCCGCTCCACCGTGATGCCCGCCAGGCGACCGGCGTCGCGGGTGGCCTGGCGCTGGGCATCGTTGAAGTAGGCCGGCACCGTGATCACGGCCGCCTCCACCGCTTCGCCCAGGTAGGTGGTGGCGTCGTCGACCAGCTTGCGCAGGATCGAGGCCACCAGCTCCTCGGGGGCGTACTCCCGCTCCGTGGCCGGGCAGATTACGCGGACGTTGCCCTGGTCGTTGGCGCGCACGCTGTAGGGCACGCCCAGGCTGCCCTCGTCGAGTTCGTCCCAGCTGCGGCCGACGAAGCGCTTGAGGTTGGCGAAGGTGTTGCGGGGATTGAGCACCAACTGGCGCCGGGCCAGCTGGCCCACCAGCAGCTCCTGGTCACGGCTGAACCCCACCACCGAAGGGGTGGTGCGCCCCCCTTCCGCATTGGCGATGACTTGGGGCCTGCCGCCTTCGAGCACGGCCACCACCGAATTGGTGGTGCCCAGATCGATGCCGACGATGCGCCCCATGGAAGTCCTGATGGCGGCCCAACGCTACCGGAGCCCGTCGACCGTTAAACCGAGCTTAAACGGGCCGACTGAAACTCGTGCTGAGATCAGGTGCAACGTCCATGCCGACCGGCATCATTGCTGCATGAGGAGCACCCCCTCCACCGACGCGTTCACCCTCAGACGGCGGCCACCCCAGGAGAAGCTGGTCGACATCGGCTTCCGCCAGCTCACCCTCGTGCTGGCCGCCTCGGTGGGGATCGTCCTTGTGGCGATCTTCGTGACGGTGTTCAGCGGCGCCAAGGAGGCCATGGCCACCTTCGGCCTCAGGTTCCTGACCACCTCCGCCTGGGACCCCGTCAACGAGGACTACGGGGCCCTGATCGCCATCTACGGCACCCTCGTCACTGCGATCCTCTCCCTGCTCATCGCCGTGCCCATCGGTCTGGGAACGGCGATTTTCATCACCGAGGACCTGCTCCCCCGTGGCGTCAGGGATCTGATCGGCCTGATGGTGGAACTGCTTGCCGCCATTCCCTCGGTGGTGCTCGGTCTGTGGGCCATCTTCGTGATGGAGCCGGCGATCCGCCCCTTCCTTGGTTTTCTCCACTCCAGCCTGGGCTGGACACCGTTCTTCGCCACCGCACCCCAGGGTCCCGGCACGGCGCCGGCGATCCTGATCCTGGTGGTGATGGTGCTGCCGATCATCACCGCCATCTCCCGTGATGCCCTCAACCAGGTGCCGATCGAGCTGCGCCAGGGGGCCTATGGGGTGGGCACCACCCGCTGGGGCGCCATCTTCAACGTCATCCTGCCGGCCGCCGTCTCCTCGATCATGGGCGGTGTGATGCTCTCCCTCGGCCGGGCCATGGGCGAGACGATGGCGGTGACGATGATCATCGGCAACTCCCTTAATTTCAGCGTCTCGCTCCTGGCCCCGGGCAACACCATTTCCTCGATGCTGGCCAACCAGTTCGGCGAAGCGGATGGCATCCAGGTCTCTGCCCTGATGTACGCGGCCGTCGTGCTGATGATCCTCACTTTCGTCGTCAACGTGATGGCCCAGTGGATCGTGCGGCGCCTGAGCCTGCGCTACTGAGCCGCAACCCTTCCGATCCCACCCACCCGCGTTCACGACGTTCCCTGGCCATGTCCGTCTCGACTCCGCCGACGACCCGTCACTTCACGGAACGGCTCACCCTCCATTACGACCCGTCCCTGAAGCGCAACCGCTTCAACCAGATCGCCACCGCCATCGCGGGATTCTTCGCGGTGGTCGCGGTGATTCCCCTGTTCCTGGTGATCATCTACGTCTTGTTCCAGGGGGGGCGGCTGCTCAGCCTTCAACTGCTGACGGAACTGCCCCCGGCCCCCGGCCTTGAAGGCGGCGGCATCGGTAACGCCATCCTGGGCACGATCCTCGTCACCCTGATCGCCTCCCTGATCGCCATTCCGGTGGGGGTGGGCGGCGGTGTCTACCTCTCGGAGTACGCCCAGAACGGCTGGTTCTCCCGCTTCGTGCGCTTCGGAAATGACGTGCTGGCCGGGGTGCCCTCGATCATCTGCGGCGTGTTCATCTATTCCCTGATCGTCGCCACCCGGATCTTCTTCGACCAGAGCTTCAGCGCCATGGCCGGCGGCATCGCCCTCTCGGTGCTGATGCTTCCCACCGTGATCAAGACCACCTACGAGGGCCTGCTGCTGGTGCCGCAGGAACTGCGCTGGGGGGCTTACGGCGTCGGCGCCTCCCGCTTCGTGACCATCACCAGGATCACCCTGCCGGCCGCCTTCACCCCCATCGCCACCGGGGTGGTGCTGGGGATCGCCAGGGCCGCCGGCGAAACGGCTCCGCTGATCTTCACCGCCCTGTTCTCCCCCTTCTGGCCCGAGGGGCTGTTCAATCCGATCGCCACCATGTCGGTGCTGATCTTCAACTTCGCGATCATGCCCTATGAGGCCCAGAACGAGCTGGCCTGGGCCGCCTCCTTCGTGCTGGTGATCATGATTCTCGGTGCCAACCTGCTGGCCCGCTGGATCAGCCGGGTGTCGCGCACCTGACGTCCTCTCCTTCCCCATCCCCTCCGGCTCCGTCTCACCCCATCCCTGACATGACTGCTTCCCCTTCCTCCACCGTGGCCAGCGACGTCTGCATGTCCCTGCAGGACGTCACCATCTCCTACGGCAGCTTCGAGGCGGTCAAGAACGTCTACATGGATCTGCCCAAGGGCAAGGTGACCGCCTTCATCGGACCCTCGGGCTGCGGCAAGAGCACGGTGCTGCGGGCCCTCAACCGCATGAATGACCTGATTCCAGGCTGCAGCCTCAAGGGCCGGGTGATCTTCGATCAGCACGATCTCTACGACAGGCGGGTGGATCCGGTGGAGGTGAGACGGCGCATCGGCATGGTCTTCCAGAAGCCCAATCCCTTCCCCAAGTCGATCTACGAGAACATCGCCTTCGGTGCCCGGATCAACGGCTACAAGGGCGACATGGACGAATTGGTGGAGCGTTCCCTGCGCAAGGCGGCCGTCTGGGACGAGTGCAAGGACAAGCTCAAGGAAAGCGGTTTCTCCCTCTCCGGCGGCCAGCAGCAGCGCCTCTGCATCGCCCGGGCCATCGCCACCGAACCGGAGGTGATCCTGATGGACGAACCCTGCTCGGCCCTCGATCCGATCTCGACCCTCAAGATCGAGGAGACGATGCACGAACTGAAGCGCAGCTACACGATCATGATCGTCACCCACAACATGCAGCAGGCGGTGCGTGTCGCCGACATGACAGCCTTTTTCAATGCCGAGGCCGTTGAAGGTGGCACCGGCAAGGTGGGCTATCTGGTGGAATTCAACGAGACCGAGAACATCTTCAACTCCCCCAGCCAGCAGTCGACCCTCGACTACGTCAGCGGACGCTTCGGCTGAACCCCCGATGCGGGGAGGCGGCATCAGCAAACCAACCCAGACATCCCGCTCGCTGCCAGGGCTGGCGGGATTTTCCTGTGTCGACTCCTGTCGCGAAGGGCGAAAAAAAAAGCCGGTCCTGGGGACCGGCTTCATCAAACGGAGAGGGAGGGATTCGAACCCTCGATAGAGTTGCCCCTATACAGCATTTCCAGTGCTGCGCCTTCGACCACTCGGCCACCTCTCCAGCGGCGAAATGGGGCAGATGGCAATGTAGCAGGGGCTGCACCACGCCCCCCAGCGCCCCATGACCCGCACCCACCCGATCACGGTCCACTGGCGACAGGCCAACCGTGTCATCCGTCTCGACGTTCCGGAAGGGGAGTACATCCTGCGCAGCTTCGAGGCCCAGGGAGAGCCGCTGCCCTTCAGCTGCCGCAACGGCTGCTGCACCGCCTGCGCCGTGCGGGTGCTGGATGGAAGCATCGACCAGCGGGAGGCCCTCGGCCTCTCCAAGCAGCTGCGTGAGGAGGGCTACGGCCTGCTGTGCGTGGCCCGGGCCACCGGCCCCCTGGAGGTGGAGACCCAGGATGAGGACGAGGTCTACGACCGCCAGTTCGGCCGTTTCTTCGGCCGTGGTCTGGTGCGTCCCGGCCTGCCCCTGGACGACGAATGAGCTCCCTCTGCCAACGGGCCCTGGAGGGGTCCGGCCTTGATGCCCCCGAGCTGGAGCGGCTCCTGCAGGTGGCCCGCGAGGCCGCAGAAGCCGGCGGCCGTGAACTCCGGCGCCACTTCGGCCGGCTGGAGCAGGTGAAGGAGAAGGGCACGGCGGGCAACCTGGTCACGGAGGCGGATCTGGCGGCCGAGGCGGCCGTGCTGGCGGTCCTGGCGGCCGGAAGCCCCACCGTGGCCGTGCTGGCGGAGGAAAGTGGCCAGCTCGCCGGCCAGGGGGATCTGCTCTGGTGCGTCGACCCCCTCGACGGCACCACCAACTACGCCCACGGCTTCCCGTTCTTCGGCACCTCCGTGGGGCTCAGCTGGCGGGGCCTGCCCCTGCTCGGTGCCCTGGAGGTGCCGGTGCTGGAGGAGCACTACTGGGCCGCCCCGGGTCGGGGGGCCTGGTGCAACGGCCGACGGCTGAGCGTCAGTGACTGCGGCGCCCTGGCCGACTCCCTGCTCGCCACCGGGTTCTCGTACGACCGGGTGCGGCGCCTCGACAACAACTACGCCGAGTTCGCCTGGTTCACCCACCGCAGCCACGGGGTGCGCCGGGCGGGGGCGGCGGCGGTCGATCTGGCCTTCGTCGCCGCCGGCCGGGTCGATGGCTACTGGGAGCGGGGCCTCTCCCCCTGGGACCTGGTGGCCGGCGTGGTGCTGGTGGAGGAGGCCGGCGGGCAGGTCTGCGCCTATGACGGCGGTCCCCTCGACCTGGCCGACGGGCGGGTGATCGCCTGCACGCCCTCCCTGCGCCAGCCCCTGATCGAGGGACTGGCCCAGTGCCGTCCCCTCACCGGGGCCAGCTTCGGCGCCCCGGAGCTGGATGCCACCGCCGGAGACCCGGCCGGCGGCGCGGCCGACGCTCCATAGGATCCGCCCCTCCCCACCCCACCGCCCGAGCCTTCCCCTCCATGGCCCTCCAACCTGCCGCCGGCGCCCGGGACCTCAACCCGGGTCAGGTGGACAGCAACCGGCGACTCTGCGACCTGCTGGCCACGGTGTACCGCCTCTGGGGGTACCAGGAGGTGGCACCGCCCACGATCGAGCGGCTCGACACCCTCGAGGCCGGCGGCGCCATCGCCGAACGGGAGCTCGTGCGGCTGGCGGCCGATGAGCCCCTCGGCCTGCGGCCGGAGCTGACCGCTCCGATCGCCCGGGCCGCCAGCACCCGCATGCTCGGCCGCCCCCGCCCCCTGCGGCTCTGGGCCAGCGGCACCACCTTCCGCAGCTTCATCGGCGACGGCGGTGGCCAGCGGATCAGCGAACAGCTGCAGAGCGGGGTGGAACTGCTCGGCGAGCCCTCCCCCGCCGCCGACACGGAACTGCTGCATCTACTGCTGGCCTCCGTGGCGACCCTGGAGCTTGCCTCCGAGCACCGCCCCACCCTGCTGGTGGGCCACCACGGCCTGCTCAGCGCCCTGCTGAGCCAGGTGCCGGCGGAGCAGCGCTCCGCGGCGCGCCATGCCCTCACCGACTTCGATCCCCTCGCCCTCGCCGCCCTCTCCCTGCCCGACAGTCAACGCCAGCGGCTGATGGCCCTGATCGGCCTGCGGGGTGAGCCGGTGCGGGTGCTCTATCAGCTGGAGCAGTGGCTCGGACCGGTGCCGCTGCTGGAATCCCTCGCCGCCACCCTGGCCAGCGTCCAGGAGCCGGCCAGCGCCCTCGGGGTGCGGGTGCAGCTGGATCCCACCTTCCAGCCCCACTTCGATCTGTACGACGGGCTGGTGTTCAAGCTCGTCTGTCAGGGCAGCGATGCCCCGGTGGCGATCGCCAGCGGCGGCCGCTACGACGGTCTGGTGGGCCGCTTCTGCAGCGACGCCGCCCAGGCGGCCGGCACCGGCTTCGGCTTCGACGTGGAGGCCATCCGCGATCTGCTCGAATCGGCGACGTCCGGCACGGCCGCCGTGGAGCCCCCGGGGCCCTGGCTGGTGGCCAGCGCCACCGCCGCCGGCCTCGGGGCGGCCCTGCGCCGTATGGCGGAACTGCACGGCGGCGGCGAGGCCGCCGAACTCTGCACCCAGCCCTGCGTCGACCAGGCGGCGGCGGACCAGCTGGCGGCGGAACGGGGCTGCCGCGGTGCCCAGTGGCTGGCTGCCTAGGATCCGGCCGCTCGCTCTTTCGCGTCGATGGCCCATTCGATCGTCACCAACGTCTGTGAGGGCGTGGCCGACTGCGTCGACGCCTGCCCGGTGGCCTGCATCCACCCCGGAGCGGGTGCGAACAGCAAGGGCACGGCCTTCTACTGGATCGACTTCGACACCTGCATCGACTGCGGCATCTGCCTGCAGGTGTGTCCGGTGGCGGGGGCGATCCTGCCCGAGGAGCGGCCCGACCTGCAGAAGCCCGGCGGCTGACGCCCGCTGGTTCGGAGACCCCACCCTCGCCGGCCTTGAGCCGCCGCGCACCCCCACCTAGGTTCAGGGCGATTCTTCTCTTTCGCCATGACGGTGCTGGAACAGGGCCAGATTCAGATCCACACCGAGAACATCTTCCCGATCATCAAGAAGGCCGTCTATTCCGGCCATGAGGTGTTCCTGCGGGAACTGGTGAGCAACGGCGTCGATGCCATCAGCAAGCGGCGCATGGCCGCCATGGCCGGCGACTGCAGCGAAGGGGATGGGGGAACGATCTCCATCCGCATCGACCGGGAAGCCAAGACCCTCACCATCAGCGACAACGGCATCGGCATGACCGCCGATGAGGTGAAGCGCTACATCAACCAGGTGGCCTTCTCCAGCGCCGAAGACTTCCTCGAGAAATACAAGAGCGAGAGCGACGCCATCATCGGCCACTTCGGCCTGGGCTTCTATTCCAGCTTCATGGTGGCCTCGCGGGTGGAGCTGGTCAGCCTCAGCGCCAGGCCCCAGGCCGAGGCGGTGCGCTGGAGCTGTGACGGCTCGCCCAACTTCAGTCTTGAAGGGGCGGAACGGTCCGAACCCGGCACCGACGTGATCCTGCATCTGATGGAGGAGGAGCTGGAGTACATCGAGCCCTCCCGAATCCGCACCCTGGTCACCACCTACTGCGACTTCCTGCCGGTGGCGGTGCAGCTGGACGGCGAAACGGTCAACAAACGGGAGGCCCCCTGGCGCAAGAGCCCCCGGGATCTGGGCGACGACGACTACATCGCCCTCTACCGCTATCTCTACCCCTTCCAGGGAGATCCCCTGCTCTGGGTGCATCTCAGCACCGACTACCCCTACAACCTGCAGGGCATTCTCTATTTCCCCAGGATCACCGGCCGGGCCGACTGGGAGAAGGGTGAGATCCGCCTCTACTGCAACCAGGTGTTCGTCAGCGATTCGATCAAGGAGGTGGTGCCCCGCTACCTGCTGCCCCTGCGCGGCGTGATCGATTCGCCCGACATCCCCCTCAACGTGAGCCGCAGTGCCCTGCAGACCGACCGCCGGGTGCGCTCGATCGGTGGCTTCGTGGCCAAGAAGGTGGGCGACCGGCTCAAGGAACTGCACCGCGACGAGCCGGCCCGCTACGCCGAGATCTGGGATTCCCTGGCCCCCTTCATCAAGATCGGCGCCATGGAGGACGACAAGTTCGCCGACCAGGTGGCCGACCTGATCCTGTTCGGCACCACCGCGGCGGCCAGCGAGCCGTCGGCGGAGGGGGAGGCGGAGGTGGCCCCCGATCCCGTCGCCACCGACGGCCGCACGTACACCACCCTGGCCGGCTACCGCGGCCGGCTGCCGGCCGACAACGCCACCCGCATCCTCTACTGCACCGATGAGGCAGGTCAGGCCGGGGCCCTGGCCCTCTGGAAGGGGCAGGGGGCCGAGGTGCTGCTCGCCGACACCCTGATCGATTCCCAGTTCATCCCCTGGCTGGAGGCCCGCCACGGCGACCTCCGCTTCCAGCGGGTCGACGCCGAACTCGATGACAGCCTGCATGAGCCGGAGAGCGAGCTGGCGGATGCCGACGGCGTCGACAACGGCGAGAAGCTGCGGGGTCTGTTCAAGGCCGCCCTCGCCAACGACAAGATCACCGTCCAGGTGCAGTCGCTGAAGGGAGAGGGTTCCCCGGCCGCCCTGATCCTGCTGCCGGAGCAGATGCGCCGCCTCAACGACATGGGGGCCCTGATGGAGCAGCGGCTGCCGGGTCTGCCCGACCACCACGTGCTGCTGGTCAACCGCCGTCATCCCCTTGTGGAGGGCCTGCTGAAGCTCTCCTCCGGTGCCGTGATCACCGGCGGCGGCAGTTCCCCCAGCCTCCAGCTGGCCGAGGATCTGAGTCGCCACGTCTACGAGATGGCACGCCTGGCCGTGGGGGGCCTGGAACCCAACCAGCTGGCCGGCTTCCAGCAGCGCAGTGCCGACCTGATGGGACAGCTGATGCAGCGCGGCCTCTGAGGCCGGCGAGTCTGGCGGGTCTGGCGGGGCAGCCCGCCTAACCTGCCCCCATGGCGGCCCGCCCCCCCCTCTCGAGTCTGCGGCGGTGGCGGTCGCTCCCGAAGCTGCTGACGAACGCCCTGCTGGCCCTCCTGTCGGCCACGGTCCTGCTGGTGCTGCTGCCCGCATCCGGCCTCTCCAGCTCCGGGCTGCCCAGCTCGGGTCAGTCGGGCATCCCGGCGGCGGCCGCCGAGCCGGTGACCATCCGGGTGCTGATGCCCGCCCCCCTGGCCGACGCGGTCGCCGCTCCGGTGGCCCAGTTCAACGCCAGCGGTGCCGGCATTGCCCTGGAGGTGATCCGCGGGCCCCTGGACACCGAGACCATCTCCGATCTGGCCACCGGCAGCCTGCTGCTGGGGGAGGCCCCCTTCGACCTGCTGCTGGTGGATGTCAGCTGGCTGGCCCGCTATGTGGCCGCCGGCTGGTTCGAGCCCCTGGAGCGCTGGTTCGGGCCGGAGGTGCTGGCGGCGATGGAGCCCGGCGCCCGCCTGGGCAACGGCCTCGACGGCCACCTCTGGCGCATGCCCCTCACCGGCGACACCGGCCTGCTCTACTGGCGCACCGATCTGATGGAGCGTCCCCCGCGCGACACCGAGGAGCTGGTGGCGATCTCCCGGGACCTGCAGCGCCGCGGCAGGGTCCGCTGGGGCTACCTCTGGCAGGGGCGCCAGTACGAGGGGCTGAGCTGCGTGATGGTGGAGGTGCTGCACGGCTTCGGTGCCCGCTGGTGGAACGGTTCCACAGCGCGCACGGAGCTGGACAGTCCGGAGGCCGTGGCGGCGGCGAGGTGGCTCGCGGCACTGCTGCAGGACGGGGTGAGCCCACCGGCGGTGGCCAGCTACGCCGAGAACGACGCCCTGCAGTCCTTCGCCGCCGGTGACGCCGCCTTCCTGCGCAACTGGCCCTACGCCTGGCGGGAGATCGAGAAGGGCGAAGGCCCGGTGAAGGGCAAGGTGGGCGTCACGGCGATGGTGGGGGCCCCCGGGGAGCAGGGGGGCGGCACCCTGGGCACCTGGGGCCTCTCCCTGATCAAGGGCAGCCCCCACCCGGAGGAGGCTGTGGCGGCGATTCGCTGGCTCACCGGTCCGGTCGTGCAGCGGCAGCTCGCCATCGAGCAGGGCTATGCCCCCACCTGGAGCACGCTCTACGACGATCCCGACCTGCAGCGCCGTGCCCCGCTGCTGACGGTGCAGCGCCAGGCCCTGCAGCATCCCCAGCTGCGTCCACCCACGCCGGCCTATGCCCAGCTCAGCGATCTGCTGGCCCGGCAGGTGAACGGCATGCTCACTGGCCAGGGGGGGCCCGGCCCGACCATGGCGGCCGCTCAGCGCCAGAGCCTGCAGGTGCTGCGCTCGCTGGCGGGACCGGCCGGCGACACTGCAGGCGAGAGTGCAGGGGGCCGCCCTGCCGTGGACCGATGAAACCCCGCGCGGCCAGCCTGCTGCTGATGGCTCCCGCCCTGCTGCTGCTGGCGGCGGTGTTCGTCTACCCCCTGCTGCGCTACGGCTGGCTGAGCTTCCAGGCCAGTTCGGTGCTCACCGGGATGGAGCCGGTACCGAACGGGGGCGCCAACTGGGGGCGGCTGCTCGATGACGCCCGCTTCTGGACGGATGCGGTCCAGACGCTGCGCTTCGCCGTCTGCTCGGTGGCGCTGGAACTGGCCGGGGGCCTGGGGCTGGCCCTGCTGCTGCATCGCCCCCTGCGGGGCCGGGGGACCCTCAGGGCCCTGACCCTGCTGCCCTGGGCCCTGCCCACCACCGTGATGGCCCTGGGCTGGCGCTGGATCCTCAATGATCCCCACGGCCCCCTCAACGCCGCCATCCGCTCCCTTGGCGGCAGCAGCTACGGCTTCCTCTCCACCCCTGCCACCACCTGGTTCTTCGTGGTCCTGGCGGATGTCTGGAAGACCCTGCCGTTCGTGGCCCTGCTGCTCCTGGCCGGACTCCAGACCATTCCCGAGGATCTGGAGGAAGCCCTGCGGCTGGAGGGCGCCGGCCGTCTGCAGATCCTGCGCCGCCTGACCCTGCCGCTGCTGGTGCCCTACCTGACCCTGGCCCTGCTGTTCCGGCTGGCCCAGGCCCTGGGGGTGTTCGACCTGATCCAGGTGCTCAGCGGCGGCGGCCCGGCCGGCAGCACCGAGAGCCTGGCCCTCTACGCCTACCTCAATGCCATGCGCTTCCTCGACTTCGGCTATGCCGCCACGGTGATGCTCGCCACCTTCCTGCTGCTCCTGGTGCTGCTCGGTGGCGGCTGGCTGCTGTGGCGGCGGGAGCGGGTCGCATGAGGCTGCTGGTGCTGCTCTGGAGCCTGGGGCCGCTGCTCTGGCAGCTGCGCACCTCCCTGCTGCGCCCCGAGGCACTGGTGGCGCCGCTGCTGGAGGGGAACCCCTGGACGCTGGCCAACTACCAGCTGGTGCTCTCCGGCGACCCGCCCTTCTGGCGCTACCTGGGCAACAGCACCCTGGTGGCCCTGGCCACCACCCTGCTCACCCTGCTGCTGGCGGTGCCCTGCGCCTATGGGCTGCAGCAGCAGCGCGGCCTGCTGCGCTGGGGCGTCGGCCTGGGACTGGTGGGAGCGGCGATGTTCCCCACCGTGCTGCTGTTCCTGGCACTGCTGGAGATCGCCCGCCGCTTCGGCCTGGCCAATGACCTGCTGGCCCTGAGCCTGCCTTACGCGGGCCTGTCGCTGCCGCTGGCGGTGCTGCTGCTGCGGGCCGCCTTCGCCGACCTTCCCGGCGAGCTGGAGGACGCGGCCCGGCTGGAGGGCCTGGGCCTCGGCCAACGGCTGCGGCACGTGCTGCTGCCCCTGCTGGGGCCGGCCCTGGCCAGCACGGGCATCCTGGTGTTCCTGGCCAGCTGGAACGAGTACGCCATCGCCCTCACCTGGATCAGCCGCAACGACCTGCTCACCCTGCCGATCGCCATCGCCCGGATCGGCGGCGGCTCGGTGTTCACCATTCCCTACGGCGCCTTCGCCGCCGCCACGGTGCTGGGCAGCCTGCCCCTGCTGCTGCTGGTGCTGCTGGCCCAGCGGCCGATCGTCTCGGGTCTCACCCGCGGGGCGGTGAAGGGATGAACGCTGGAACGGGAGCCGGTCTGGAATTGCGCCAGCTGTGCCGGGAGGTGGGGGGGCGCCGGCTGCTGGACCGGCTCGACCTGGCCGTCGCCCCCGGCGAATGCCTCGCCCTGCTCGGGCCGAGCGGCTGCGGCAAGTCCACCACCCTGCGTCTGGTGGCGGGGCTGGATCCCGCCAGTGCCGGCCAGGTGCTCCTGGACGGCCAGGACCTGGGCGCCCTCAGCCCGGGCGAACGCCAGGTGGCGATGGTGTTCCAGAGCTACGCCCTCTACCCCCACCTGAGCGTGGAGGGCAACCTGGAGCTGGGGCTGAAGGTGCGCGGCGTGGCCGCCGCCGAGCGCCAGCGGCGCCTCGGGGCCGTGCTCGAGATGCTGCAGCTCGAGGAGCTGCGACAGCGCCGGCCCGCCCAGCTCTCCGGCGGCCAGCGCCAGCGGGTGGCCCTGGCCCGGGCCCTGCTGCGCCAGCCGCGGATCATGCTGCTGGATGAGCCGATGAGCAACCTCGACGCCCAGCTGCGGGAGGAGCTGCGGCCGGAACTGCGGCGGCTGCTGTGCGGCCGGGAGCAGCCGGTGATCTACGTCACCCACGACCAGCAGGAGGCGGTGGGCATGGCCGACCGCATCGCCCTGCTGGACGGGGGCCGGCTGCAGCAGGTGGGCAGCCCGCGGGAGCTCTATGCCGATCCGGCCAACCGCTTCGTGGCCTGCTTCCTGGGACGGCCGGCGATCAACCTGCTGACGATCGCGCCCGGGCGCCAGCTGGGCCTGCGGCCCGAGCATCTGCATCTGGCCGAGGAGGGGCCGGTGGCGGCCCGGCTGCTGCGGCGCGAATGGTGGAGCCACCAGCAGCTTCTCTGGCTCGACAGCCGCTGGGGGCCCCTGCGGGTGCTCTGCGACCCCGATCTGACGCTGCCGGCGGAACCGCGCCTGGGCTGGCAGCGGCAGCATGAACTCTGGTTCGACCCCCTCAGCGGCGCCCGGCTCCATGGCCATGGGCCCGTTTGGTAAAGTCGCAGGCTGGCTCAGGCCTGCATCGTCCACCGTCGTCACATCGTCATGTCCCGGGTCTGTCAGCTCACCGGCAAGCGCGCCAACAACGGCATGGCCGTCAGCCATTCCCACGTGCGCACCAAGAAGCTGCAGCAGGTGAATCTGCAGGAGCGGCGCCTGTGGTGGGCCGAGGGCAACCGCTTCGTGAAGCTGCGCGTGTCCACCCGCGCCCTCAAGACGATCCAGAAGAAGGGTCTCGGCACCTACGCCAAGGAACTCGGCGTCAATCTGGCCAAGATCTGAACGGATCCCCCGGCCGGCCCCGCTAGGGTCCGGCCCTGATCGAAGCCTGGTTGTGGACCGTCGCACGTTTCTGGGGGGATCCCTGCTGGCCGCCCTCAGCCTGCTGGTCCGGCCGGACCGGGCCAAGGCCATGGGCGGCACCCTTCCCGAGATCGGCCAGCCGGCCCCCGCCTTCGACCTTGACGGGGTTGCCCCGTCTGCGGACGGCACGGTCGTGCCGACGCACCTGGGCCAGGCGGACTTCCGGGGCCGCTGGCTGGCCCTGTACTTCTATCCCAAGGACTTCACCAGCGGCTGCACCCTCGAAGCCCGCGGCTTCCAGAGGGACCTGGAGGGATTCCATGCCCGCAACGCCGAGGTGGTGGGGGTGAGTGCCGATGACCGGGACGCGCACCTGTCGTTCTGCGGCAGCGAGGGTCTGGCCTACCCGCTGCTGTCGGATGCGGGCGGGGCCACCAGCCGCCGCTACGGCTCCTGGCTGGCGCCGTTCTCAGCGCGTCACACGTTTCTGATCGACCCGGACGGGGTGCTGCGGGCCAGCTGGGTGGCGGTGCGACCGTCCGGCCACAGCCAGGAGGTGCTCGCCGAACTGGTCCGCCTGCAGGGGGAGAGGGCGGGCTGAGCCGTCAGCCCTTCAGGGTGTCCAGCACCGCCCGGTGCACCTGGCTCTCCTGACGCAGGGCGGCGATGCCGGCCGGATCCGGTGGCTGGTCGAGCACGGTGGCCCAGCTCTGCTGCAGGCCTGGGGGCGGCGCAGCCTCCAGGTCGTGGCAGGGGCAGCCGATGCCGGCGGCCGCGGCGGCCACCTTGGGGTCGTAGCTGAGGGCGGCGCAGGGGCTGCCCGCCAGGGCCGCCAGGATCAGTCCGTGCAGCCGCATGGCCAGCACCAGGCCCGCCTGGGCGAAAGCGTCCATGGCCTCCTGCGGCGTCGCGGCCGCCAGTTCCCGGCTGCGGGCGGCGAGGGCCGGCCCCACCAGACCCTGCCCGCTGAGGTCGGCCAGCAGTCCCCGGTCCTGGTCCTGGTGGAAGGGCAGCCAGAGCACCTGTCGGTCGGCGGCCACCGCCAGCCCCTCAAGGGCCTGCAGGTAGGGCCGCCAGGCCGCGGCATCGAGCTGTCGCACCGGCCGGAAGCAGACCACGATCGGCCCGCCCCTGCCGTTCCAGACCCTAGCGGACAGGGCCCAGACCGGATCGCTCCCCACGCCGGCCGCCACCCCCCATTCCCTCGCCTGGGCTGCGGAAGCCGGGTCCCGCCAGCTGATCGCCGTGGCCAGGGGCAGGAGTCCCCGCACCAGCAGCCGGCTGCGGCGACGGCGCAGGGGGCCCAGCCCCTGGCCCCAGAGGAGCGCGGGCTTGCCCCGACTCCGGGCGGCCAGCATCAGGGCGCCGTAGTACAGGAGGCTGCGGAAGCTGGTGGCGTCCTGGAGCAGGCTGCCGCCGCCGAGCACCAGGGCGTCGCAGCGCCCCAGGGCGGCCAGGACCCCTTTCAGGCGGCGGCGGTCGGTGGTCTCCACCCCGAATCGCTCCCGCACCAGGGCCTGGTCATGGGCCGTGACCAGGGGACGGCAACCGGCCGGCAGCTGACCCAGCAGCACCTCCAGCAGGGCATCGTCACCGAGGTTGTGCTCTCCGTAATAGCCGCAGATCAGAGCACGCATCCGACGCAGCGGTGGTTCCGGCTCCGTACATTACGGATCGCACCAGGCCCCGCCCATGCACGCGCTGTCGCTGCCCACCTGGTGGATCCACATCACCTCGGTGCTGGAGTGGATGCTGGCGATCCTGGCCGTGCAGGCCTTCGGCAGCCGGCGGCGGGAGGGGGGCTGGCGCTGGCTGGCCCTGGCGATGGTGCCGGCGCTGGTGAGCGCCATGGCCGCCTGCACCTGGCATCTGTTCGACAACAGCGAGGCCCTCAGGGGCCTGGTGGTGCTGCAGGCCGGCCTCACCGCCCTTGGCAACGGGGCCATGGCCCTGGCCGCCTGGAACCTGCTGCGCCAGCAGCGGCTCTCCCCGGAGGACGAAGCCTCGTGACCCTGCCCCTGGCCGCCTGGTTCCAGGGCCTCGGCGCCATCGATCCGGCCCCGTTCTTCGTGCTTTCCCTGCTCCCCTACCTGGCCTTCCTGTGGTGGGCCCGCCAGGTGCGGGCCTTCCCACGGCTGGCGCTGCGGGGATTCCAGCTGACGCTGCTGTTCGTGGCGGTCACGATCGCCGCCGCGGTGGTGGCCCAGCAGGTCTACGGCCGGCAGCTGGCGGACGTCGATCCCCTCCACGGCGGTGCCGAAGCCTTCCTGACCCTCAGCAACCTGGTGGTGCTCCTGGGGTTCCGGCTGCTCCCTGCGGAACCCCCGGCGGCGGGTTCAGCCGGCACCCAGGTCAACAAGTCTTAAGTGGGCGGGGCACAGGTCGCCCTGACCCGGAAGATGGGGCGTCGGCAAGTGCATCATGATCGCTCCTCTCCTGGCCATGGCTCCCGCTTCGATCAGCTGGTCCCCGAAGGTGGCCCTGGTCATGATCGTCTGCAACGTCATCGCCATCGCCATCGGCAAGGCCACCATCCAGCAGCAGAAAGAGGGCCTCAAGCTGCCCAGCGACAACTTCTTCGGCGGCTTCAGCCATGGCGCCATGCTCGGCACCACCAGCCTGGGCCACATCCTGGGCATGGGCGCGATCCTGGGTCTGGCCTCCCGCGGCGTCCTCTGAGCTCTCAGCGCCAGCCGAGCAGGTACGGCAGCGCCCTGAGGCCGTACCGCTCGAACCGATAACCGAACAGCAGGGCTGAGAGATCCTCCGCCCTGCGGCTCTCCAGCCCCCGCAGCACCCGGTCCAGACGGCCATCGGCCCCGGGCCCGTGCAGGCCCAGCCAGGTGCGCCGTGCCAGCCGGCCGCTCAGCGACCAGCGCCAGCCCAGGGCACGTCGCAGCTGTGGCGCGTAGTCGCGCAGGGCTCGCTCCGCCTGCATCGAAGAACACCCCGGGCCCATAAGGGCCCGCTGCAGCAGCGGCGCCAGCACGGCGCTGCTGGTGAGGGCGTGGCGAATCCCTTCGCCGCCGAGCAGGTTGGCGGTGCTGACCGCATCCCCCAGCCCCACCAGGCGGCCCCGCTGGTGAGGCTCCCGGCGCCGGATCGTGCTGCGCACCAGGCCGCCGTGGCGGTCGAGCACCTCGAAGGGCTCGCCGCCCGCCCCTTCGTCCGCCAGCAGCCGGCGGCCCAGGTCAGCGATCAGCCCACCCAGGGGCGGCTGGCGGCGCTCGCCATCCACCAGCCGGCAGACACCAAGCTTCAGCACCCCGGGCTGCATCGGAAAGATCCAGCCGTAGCCCTGGGGCACCCAGTCGCTGCCCAGGCAGAAGCTGAGCCGGTCGGCCCAGCGCTCCCAGCAGGAGGGGGAGACCCGCAGCAGCCACTCAAGGCCGGCGGCCCGCACCAGAGCATCGCGGCGGCGGTCCGTCACCGGCGGATCCCCCAGCAGGGCCCGCTCGTGGCCGCTGGCATCCACGGTCCAGTCGCTGCGGACCTCAAGGGTACTGCCGTCGGAGCGGCGCAGCATGGTCACCACCTGCTCGCCCTCCTGGCGGCTGGAGCAGGCGTGCAGGCCCAGGTGCACCCGGCCGCCCCAGCGGCGGCACTGGTCGGCCTGCCAGCGGCGCAGGGCGCCGAAATCCAGCACCACCCCGAGGGGCTGCGGGGCGGCCCAGCGCCGGGTGGCGGCCCCGGGCCCGATCAGCTGCCATTCCCGCCAGCGGCTGCCCACCACCTCCGCCGGCAGGCCCAGGCTGGTCATGGTCTCGATCGGCAGGGCGGCGCTGCTGAAGGCGGAGCGGCTCAGGTCGTCGAGGCGGTCGACCAGCACCACATCCACCCCCTGGAGGGCCAGACGCCGGGCCAGGTCACCGCCGGACGGTCCGGCCCCCACCACCAGCACCTGGCAGCGGAGGGACGACTCAGACGGCAAGGGCGGTGGGAACGGTGGCGCGGAAGACGGGCCCGAAGCGTTCGAGGATGCGGTCGGCCATCTGGGAGGGAGTCAGCCCCAGCTTCTCCTTGCTCTGGTCGGGGCTGGCGTGGTCCACCAGGACATCGGGGATGCCGATGCGCAGCACCGGGACGGGCAGATCGTGGTCGTTCAGGGATTCCACCACGGCAGCTCCGAAGCCACCGGGCAGGGCCCCCTCCTCCATCGTCACGACCCGGCCGATGCGGCGGGCCAGGGGCAGGATCAGCGCCTCGTCGAGGGGCCGCAGGAAGCGGGCATTGACCACCGCCGCCCGCAGACCCTTCTCCTGCAGCAGACCGGCAGTGGCCATGGCCGGCGCCACCATGGCGCCGTAGGCCACGATCAGCACGCCATCGCCGTCGGTGAGCAGCTCACCGCGGCCGATCTCCAGGGGTTGCCAGCCCTCGTCCATCAGCGGCACGCCTTCGCCTTCGCCGCGGGGAATCCGGATGGCACAGGGGCCGTCGTGGGCGATCGAGGTGACGAGCATGCGCTGCAGTTCGGCCTCATCCTTCGGGGCCATGACCGTGAAATTGGGCACGGCCCGCAGGTAGCTGATGTCGTACTGGCCCTGGTGGGTGGGGCCGTCGGCGCCGACGATGCCGGCCCGGTCGAGCACGAAGGTGACCGGCAGCTTCTGGATGCCCACGTCGTGGATGAGCTGGTCGTAGGCCCGCTGCAGGAAGGTGCTGTAGATCGCCACCACCGGCCGCAGGCCCTCACAGGCCATGCCGGCCGCCATGGTGACGGCGTGCTGCTCGGCGATGCCGACGTCGAAGTACTGCTGGGGCAGGGCCTTCTCCAGCAGGTCCAGACCCGTGCCGGTGGCCATGGCGGCGGTGATGCCCACCACCCGGGAATCCTGCTCGCAGATCTTGACCAGCGTCTGGCCGAACACCTTGCTCCAGCTGGGGGGCTTGGGCTTGCTGGAGGGGTAGGCCTTGCCGGTGGCCAGGTCGAAGGCCGACTGGGCGTGGTAGCCGACCTGGTCGGCCTCGGCGTAGGGGTAGCCCTTGCCCTTGGTGGTGGCCACGTGCACCAGCACCGGGCCCTCGCAGCGGTGGGCCGCCTGGAAGGTGCGGACCATCTCGGGGATGTCGTGGCCGTCGATCGGACCCACGTAGGTGAAGCCCAGCTCCTCGAACACGGCCCCCACCTTGGGCACCGCCAGCCGCTTCATGCTCTCTTTGAGGGTCTTGAGCTCGGTGGGCAGCTCCCCGTGCAGGAAGGGCAGGTGCTTCACCGCCTCCTCGGCGCTGCCGGAGAGGAACTGCACCGGCTTGCTGAGCCGCATGCGGTTGAGGTGGGTGGAGAGGGCCCCCACCGGCGGTGAGATCGACATGTCGTTGTCGTTCAGCACCACCAGCAGCTTGGTGCGCGGCAGGTGGCCGGCATGGTTGATCGCCTCCAGGGCCATGCCGCCGGTGAGGGCGCCGTCACCGATCACGGCGACGCATTTGAAATCTTCACCGCGACGGTCGCGGGCCAGGGCCATGCCCAGGGCGGCCGAGATGCTGGTGGAGGCGTGGCCGGCGCCGAAGTGGTCGAAGCGGCTCTCACTGCGCTTGAGGTAACCCGCCACGCCGCCCTGCTGGCGCAGGGTGTGGAAATCCTTGTAACGGCCCGTCACCAGCTTGTGGGGATAGGCCTGGTGGCCCACATCCCACACCACCCGGTCGTGCTCCAGGTCGAGGGTCTGATAGAGGGCGAGGGTGAGTTCCACGACCCCCAAGCCCGGACCCAGGTGCCCGCCGCTGGTGGCCACCACCTCCAGGTGCTTCTCGCGGATCTGGCGAGCCATGGCCTCGAGTTCTGCGGTGCTCAGGCCGTGCAGCTGATTCGGATGGCTCAGCTCGCTCAGATGCATGCCCTTCCTTGCTTCCAGGTGGCCAATCTACGGGGTTCGCCCCGACCCACGGCGACGGACGCCACCGTTCCGGGGTCGGGTTGCGACACTGGAGCGATGACCATGGCCGACGACGACGCGTTCCCCGGGGCGACCGCCTACCTGCAGCGGATCCTGCGGGCCCGGGTGTACGACGTGGCGATCGAGTCCCCCCTCGATCCCGCCCCCAACCTCTCCCGCCGGCTGCACAACCAGGTGCTGCTCAAACGGGAGGATCTCCAGCCCGTGTTCAGCTTCAAGCTGCGCGGCGCCTACAACAAGATGGTCGGCCTGGAGCGCGCCGAGCTCGACCGGGGGGTGATCGCCGCCAGCGCCGGCAACCACGCCCAGGGGGTGGCCCTGGCGGCCCAGCGGCTGGGCTGCACCGCCGTGATCGTCATGCCGGTCACGACGCCGGAGATGAAGGTGCGGTCGGTGGCGGCCCGGGGGGCCGAGGTGGTGCTCCACGGCGACACCTACGACGAGGCCTGTGAGGAAGCCCACCGCCTGCAGCGCCAGCGCGGGCTCACCTTCATCCATCCCTTCGACGATCCCGACGTGATCGCCGGCCAGGGCACGGTCGCCCTGGAGATCCTGCGCCAGTGCTCCGATCCCCCCGATGCCATCTACGTGGCGGTGGGCGGCGGCGGCCTGATCGCCGGGATCGGCGCCTACGTCAAGAGCCTCTGGCCCCGGGTGGAGGTGATCGGGGTCGAGCCGAGCGATGCCGACGCCATGACCCGCTCACTGGCGGCGGGGAAGCGGGTGCGGCTGGAGCAGGTGGGCCTGTTCGCCGACGGGGTGGCCGTGCGGCAGGTGGGCGAGCACACCTTCGCCCTGGCCCAGCGCTGCGTCGACCGGATGGTCACGGTGGACACCGACGAGATCTGCGCCGCCATCAAGGACGTCTTCGAGGACACCCGCTCGATCCTGGAACCGGCCGGCGCCCTCTCGGTGGCGGGGATGAAGAAGGACGTGGCCCAGAGGCAGCTGCGGGACCGCACCCTGGTGGCGGTGGCCTGCGGCGCCAACATGAACTTCGACCGGCTGGCCTTCGTGGCCGAGCGGGCCGAGCTGGGGGAGGAGCGCGAAGCCCTGCTGGCGGTCGAGATCCCGGAGAGGCCCGGCAGCCTGGCGCGCTTCTGCGCCGTCCTCGGCCAGCGCAGCCTCACCGAGTTCAGCTACCGCCTCGCCGATCCCCAGCTGGCCCACATCTTCGTGGGGGTGCAGATCAGCGGCCACCAGGACACCCGCCAACTCATGGCCGCCCTGGAGTCCCAGGGATTTCCCTGTCTCGACCTGAGCGGCGACGAGCTGGCCAAGCTCCACCTCTGTCACATGGTGGGCGGACGGCTGCCGGCCAGTGCGGGGGCGGCCCTGAACCAGGGGGAGGAGCGGCTGTATCGCTTCGTGTTCCCGGAGCGGCCCGGAGCCCTGATGGCCTTCGTGAACGCCCTGCACCCCAACTGGAACATCAGCATTTTTCATTACCGCAACCACGGCGCCGACGTGGGCCGCATCGTGGTCGGGGTTCAGGTGCCGCCAGCGGAGCTGGAGGCCTGGCAGGCCTTCCTCGCCGATCTCCCCTACCAGCACTGGGAGGAGACCGGCAATCCGGCCTACCGGCTGTTCCTGGGTGAGGTGGGACGGTCCCTGGCCAGTCCGGGCGGGCTGGTGGGGGTCTGAGGCCTGCGATACGTTGCCGCCACGCCGTGCCGGACGTCCCCATGGCTGAACCCGACCGCCTGCCTTCTGAAGGCAAGCCTCCTGAAGGCGAGCCCTCCGTAGGCGATCGCTCGGTGGCGGCCACCCCGGGCCTGTCCCTGCCGGCCCGGCTCGAGGCGATTCTCTACCTGAAGGGTCGGCCCCTGGAGCTGGCTGAGCTGGCCGCCATCGCCGGCATCGACAGGGACGATACCGAGCTGGCCCTGATCACCCTGATGGCCGACTACGCGCACCGGGACACCGCCCTGGAGATCCACCAGGAGGGCCAGCACTACGCCCTGCAGCTGCGTGCCGGCCTGGGGGACCTGGTCCAGAACCTGCTGCCGGTGGACCTCTCCATCGCCGCCCTGCGGACCCTGGCCACCATCGCCCTCAAGAAGCGCCTGCTGCAGTCGGAGCTGGTGGAGCTGCGCGGCTCAGGGGCCTACGACCACATCAGGGAGCTGCTGGCCCAGGACTTCATCGAACGCCGCCGCCAGAGCGACGGCCGCTCCTACTGGCTGAGCCTGAGCGAGAAGTTCCACCGCACCTTCTCCCTGAAGGCCGATGATCTGGCCGCCCTGGGCTCACGCCTGGCGGCCGCCGAGACGGCCGGAACCCCGCCACCACCCGACGAAGAGGCGGATCCATAGAGTTGGACCAAGTGACGGCGCAAGCCTGCAGCCCCATCCCCCGACCCCTTCCATGAGCATCCTCGTCTTCCTGCTCCAGGTGCTGGCCCAGACCCTGAGCATCTACCTGCTGGTGCTGCTGGTCCGGGTGCTGCTCAGCTGGTTCCCCAACCTGGACTGGAGCAACCCGTTGCTCTCCAGCGTCAGCGCCATCACCGACCCCTATCTCAACGCCTTCCGGGGCCTGATTCCGCCCCTCGGCGGCATCGACCTCTCGGCCCTGGTGGCCTTCATCGCCCTGCAGCTGGCCCAGAGCCTTCTGGGGGCCTCCATCGCCACCCTCTCCGGCGGCCTCTACTGAGGGTCGGCGGCAGGGGACGCCGCCAGGGCCTCCTCCAGGGGCAGCAGCTCGTCGTCGACGCCGGCACGGGTGCGCACCGGGGCACTGAAGCCCCGGGCCTTGACGCTGCGGGTGCCCAGGGGGCCGGGGGTGCCGGCGGGCACCGCCAGCCGCAGGGCGAAGCTGGAGCGGCCAGGGGGCACATCGCCGATGGATCCCACCCGGGTGCGGTTGGGCAGCACCGGCTCGCCGCTGGCATCGAGGATCAGGCCGAACACATCGGTGTCCACCACGGGCTTCGATCCCGGGTTATCCACCACGCCGCGCAGGGCCCAGCAGGTGGCGCCGCTGGGGCGGGCCAGGGTCGGCTGGGTGCCCAGGTCATCGGCCGGGCATGGCTCCAGCATCACCTCCGACACCTTCAGGTCGGTGGCGCCCGCCAGGGCGGGGGCGCCGACCAGCACCAGCAGCACCAGAGACAGCCCCACCAGCAGCCGGGCTCCCGCCACCACCAGGCTGGCGGACCCGATCCGGCCCCAGGCCCTGGACGAGATTCCTGGCCCTGGAACGACGGTCCTTTGCTGAGTCACCGCCGGTCGCCGCTGCCTGCGATCACGTTACGGTTCGCGCGGTCGGCCAGCTTGGCCAGGTTGGCGCCGGCCACATCGTCGAGGTCGAGCCCCAGCTCCGTGGCCAGCTGGGCCACATACCAGAGCACATCGCCCAGTTCCAGCCGCAGGTCGTCGCGGACCTCGGGGCCGAACACGCCGCCCCGGTCCCGCAGCACCTTCTTCACCTTGTCGGCCACCTCGCCGGCCTCGCCGCAGAGCCCCAGGGTCGGGTAGAGGATGTTGGCACCCGCCTCCGGGTAGCGCGCCGTCTCACGGGAGCGTTGCTGGTAGTCCTGAAAGTCCATTTCAAGCGCGCTCCTGGCAAGCCCGGATGGTAGTTTCCGCCCTTGTACAAGGTCGTCCAATGGCCCCTCACGATCTCATGCGTCGCACAAAGATCGTGGCCACGATCGGGCCCGCCACCGAGTCACCCGAGGTGCTGCGGCAGCTGATCACCGCCGGCGCCACCACCTTCCGTCTCAACTTTTCCCACGGCGATCACAGCGATCACGCCGATCGGATCGCCACCATCCGCCAGGTGGCCCACGAAATGGGCGTCCACATCGGCATCCTCCAGGATCTGCAGGGTCCCAAGATCCGCCTGGGCCGCTTCCAGGCCGGTCCCATCACCCTGGCCAAGGGGGATCCCTTCTCGCTGACCTCCCGGGCCGTCAACTGCGACAACACCATCGCCACGGTCACCTACGACCGGCTGGCGGACGAGGTGAGCAGCGGCAGCCGCATCCTGCTGGACGACGGCCGCGTCGAGATGGTGGTGGTGGAGGTGGACGGCCCCGAACAGACCCTCAAGTGCAAGGTCACCGTCGGCGGGGTGCTCTCCAACAACAAGGGGGTGAACTTCCCCGATGTTCAGCTGTCGATCCGGGCCCTGACCCCCAAGGACCGCCGCGACCTGACCTTCGGCCTGCAGCAGGGGGTCGACTGGGTCGCCCTCAGCTTCGTGCGCAACCCCTCCGACATGCTGGAGATCCGGGAGCTGATCCGCAGCCACGGTCACGACACGCCCGTGGTGGCCAAGATCGAGAAGTTCGAGGCCATCGACGCCATCGACGCGATCCTGCCCCTTTGCGACGGGGTGATGGTGGCCCGTGGCGACCTCGGGGTGGAAATGCCCGCCGAGGAGGTGCCGCTGCTGCAGAAGGAGCTGATCCGCAAGGCCAACAGCCTCGGCATCCCGATCATCACGGCCACCCAGATGCTGGATTCGATGGCCTCCTGCCCCCGGCCCACCCGCGCCGAGGTGAGCGATGTGGCCAACGCCATCCTGGACGGCACCGACGCGGTGATGCTCTCCAACGAGACGGCCGTGGGCGACTACCCCGTGGAAGCGGTGGCCACCATGGACCAGATCGCCCGCCGCATCGAGCGCGACTATCCCCAGCGGGTGCTGGACAGCCACATGGCCACCACCATCCCCAACGCCATCTGCCAGGCGGTCAGCAGCATCGCCCGCCAGCTCAACGCCGCCGCGATCCTGCCCCTGACCAAGACCGGCTCCACGGCCCGCAACGTCAGCAAGTTCCGCCCCAGCACCCCGATCCTGGCCATCACCTCCGACGTCACGGTGGCCCGCCAGCTGCAACTGGTGTGGGGGGTCAATCCGCTGCTGATCCAGGACCAGTCCAGCAGCAGCCGCACCTTCAGCGTCGCCATGGCCACGGCCCAGCAGCTGGGCCTGCTGGGAGCCGGTGATCTGGTGGTCCAGACCGCCGGCACCCTGGAGGGGGTGAGCGGCTCCACCGACCTTGTCAAGGTGGGCATCGTCTCGGCCGTCATGGGTCGCGGTGTCGGCATCGGCAGCGGCACCGTGAGCGGCAAGGTGCGGCTGGCCAGCTCGCCCGAGGATGCGGCCCGCCTGGAGGCCGGCGAGATCCTGGTGGTCCGCGAGACCAGCGCCGCCTACCTGGAGGCGATCCGCAAGGCCCGCGGAGTGATCGCCGAGGAGGAGGGCCGCCAGAGCCACGCCGCCGTTATCGCCGAGCGTCTGGGCGTGCCCGTGATCGTCGGTGTGGCCAACGCCACCCTCGAACTGCGCATGGGTGAGGTGGTCACCCTCGAGATTCAGGAGGGTGTGGTCCACCGGGGCCCCCGCAGTGCCCACGCTTCGTCGGTGCCCTCGTTCCTCTAGAACCGAAGCCACTCCGGTTGCGCCGCCATGGCCTCCAAGCTGCCCCTGAGCGAAACGGTGTCCATGGCGCTGCTGACGCTGCGCTCCAACCGTCTGCGCAGCCTGCTCACCATGCTCGGCATCGTGATCGGCAACGCCTCCGTCATCACCCTGGTGGGGGTCGGGCGCGGGGCCCAAAACCTGGCCGAGAGTCAGCTCAGCACCCTGGGCGCCAACGTGCTGTTCGTGGTGCCGGGCAACAACGACACCCGGCGCCAGGGGATCGAGATGCCGCGGACCCTGGTGCTGGAGGACGCCAAGGCGATCGCCGAGCAGGTGCCGAGCGTCCGTCGTGTCGCCCCCCAGATCACCCTCAACGAAGTCGCCCAGGCCGGGGGCTTCAGCTCATCGGTCTCGGTCTCGGGGGTGACGCCGGAATTCCTGCCCGTGCGCAGCTTCGAAGTGACCCGGGGCCGCTTCATCGACGAGCGCGATCTCAAGGGGGCCCGCAACGTGGTGGTGATCGGGCCCGATCTGCAGAAGAAGCTGATGCCCACCGGCGAGGCCCTGGGCCGCCAGCTGCGCATCCGGGACAAGTCCTTTGAGGTGATCGGTGTTCTGGCCTCGAAGGGGGCGGTGTTTGGCTCCAACCAGGACGAGAACGCCTACATCCCCCTCACCACCATGGTGAGCCAGCTGAGCGGGCGGGATCCCACCTTCGGCATCAGCCTCACCTTCATCAGCGTGGAGGCGAAGGATGAGGCCAGCACCGGCGCCGCCGCCTTCCAGATCACCAACCTGCTGCGCCAGCGCCACCGCATCCTGCGGGAGGACGACTTCGCCGTGCGCTCCCAGAAGGATGCCCTCACGATCGTGGGAACGATCACGGGCGGTCTCACCCTGATGCTCGGTGCCATCGGTGCCGTGTCCCTGCTGGTGGGCGGGATCGGCATCATGAACATCATGCTGGTGTCGGTGAGTGAACGCACCGAGGAGATCGGCCTGCGCAAGGCCCTCGGCGCCCGCAGCAGCGACGTCCTGCTCCAGTTCCTGGTGGAATCCCTGGTGCTGGCGAGCCTCGGCGGGGTGATCGGCAGTGCCCTGGGCCTGGGCACCGTCGGCCTGGTGGCGGCCTTCACCCCCCTGCCGGCCACCATCGAGGCCGGCACGGTGCTGCTGACGGTGGGGCTGTCCGGCTCGATCGGTCTGTTCTTCGGGGTGGTGCCGGCGCGCCGGGCCGCCCGGCTGGATCCGATCGCTGCCCTCAGGAGTCTCTGAAGGCGTTCGGACTCGCGGACCCGCCGGACCCCGGGGACGACCCTGCGGGGCCAGGGCGGCCTGGCCGGTTGCGGGCCTTAGCCTTGCCTTGGCCCGGGGAGAACAGAAGAAAAGATTAAGACTGGCAATCCGTCGCCTTCGTCACCGAATCCCCACAGCCGCAATGGCTTGATGGTATGGACGTCGCCGCATGAAGGTGTTGGATCAACTGGCCAGGACGGAACAGGTGGATTGCGGTTACCGGAACGGCTCCGACCGCATGGTCATCCTGCGCTGCATCGGGCCGGAGCATTTCTTCCTCGAACGGGTCGTCTTTCCTTTCGAACTCCTGACCTTTCAGTGTCCGGAGCGCAGCGAGGTGGAGATCTGGACACACGGCCTGGGCGGTCCGGAGCTGCTCGAATCGATCGAGGCCCGCGAACTGATCATGGAATCGGCGCCGGTGCCGGAGGCCGCCGCCGGCGGCATTGAGCTCAATCCCTGGCTCCAGGCCGGCTGAGCCCTCCTCGCCGGGGGTCGCGGGCTCCCGGTTCCGGGCCCTGCGCTCTTAAGGTTGTCCGAAAGCTTCACAACCATGAATCAGCGCTGGCGTGTCCTTGCCCTGTGGCTGTTGCCGGTCGCCGTGGCCCTGTTCCTGGGCTGGCAGCTGCTGAGTTCCGGGGGGCGTCTGGCCCCCGCCGACAGCGGCGGCGACACCACGGCGCCCCGCAATGCCGCGGTGGCCCGCATGAGCTACGGCCGCTTCCTTGATTACGTGGAAGCCGGACGCGTCACCGCCGTCGACATCTTTGACGGGGGCCGCACCGCCGTGATCGAGGCGGTGGATCCCGATCTCGACAACCGCGTCCAGCGCCTGCGGGTCGATCTTCCCGGCGTGGCGCCGGAGCTGATCAACAAACTCAAGGACCAGGGCATCAGCTTCGATGTCCATCCGCCCAAGTCCACCCCTCCGGCCCTCGGCCTGCTGGGCAACCTGCTGTTCCCGCTGCTGCTGATCGGCTCGCTGATCTTCCTGGCCCGGCGCTCCTCCGGCATGCCGGGCGGCCCCGGCCAGGCGATGCAGTTCGGCAAGTCCAAGGCACGGTTCGCCATGGAGGCTGAAACCGGCGTCAAGTTCGACGACGTGGCCGGGGTGGAGGAGGCCAAGCAGGATCTGCAGGAGGTGGTCACCTTCCTCAAGACCCCCGAGCGCTTCACCTCGGTGGGGGCCAAGATTCCCCGCGGCGTGCTGCTGGTGGGCCCCCCCGGCACCGGCAAGACCCTGCTGGCCAAGGCCATCGCCGGTGAAGCCGGTGTGCCGTTCTTCTCCCTCTCCGGTTCGGAGTTCGTGGAGATGTTCGTCGGTGTCGGCGCCAGCCGCGTGCGCGACCTGTTCAAGCGGGCCAAGGAGAACAGCCCCTGCCTGATCTTCATCGACGAGATCGACGCCGTCGGCCGTCAGCGCGGCGCCGGCATCGGCGGCGGCAACGACGAGCGGGAGCAGACCCTCAACCAGCTGCTCACCGAGATGGACGGCTTCGAGGGCAACAGCGGCATCATCATCATCGCCGCCACCAACCGCCCCGACGTCCTGGATTCGGCCCTGATGCGCCCCGGCCGCTTCGACCGCCAGGTGCAGGTCGACGCCCCCGACATCAAGGGACGCCTCTCGATCCTCAAGGTCCACAGCCGCAACAAGAAGCTGGCCGACGACGTCTCCCTGGAGATGATCGCCCGCCGCACCCCCGGCTTCACCGGTGCCGACCTGGCCAACCTGCTCAACGAGGCGGCGATTCTCACCGCCCGAAGGCGCAAGGAGGCCACCGGCCTGGCCGAGATCGACGACGCCGTCGACCGGATCATCGCCGGCATGGAGGGCAAACCCCTCACCGACGGCCGCAGCAAGCGCCTGATCGCGTACCACGAAGTGGGCCATGCCCTGGTGGGCACCCTGGTCAAGCAGCACGATCCGGTGCAGAAGGTCACCCTGATCCCCCGCGGTCAGGCCCAGGGCCTCACCTGGTTCGCCCCCGACGAGGAGCAGATGCTCGTCAGCCGCGCCCAGCTGCGGGCCCGGATCATGGGCGCCCTGGGGGGCCGTGCCGCCGAGGACGTGGTGTTCGGCCACGCCGAGGTGACCACCGGTGCCGGCGGCGACATTCAGCAGGTGGCCTCCATGGCCCGCCAGATGGTGACCCGCTTCGGCATGAGCGACCTGGGACCGATGTCCCTGGAGGCCGGCAACCAGGAGGTGTTCCTGGGCCGTGATCTGATGACCCGCAGCGATGTCTCCGATGCCATCGCCCACAAGATCGACGAGGCCGTCCGGCAGATCGTCCAGAGCTGCTACACCGACACCGTCAAGCTGGTGGCCGAGCACCGTGCCTGCATGGACCGGATGGTGGAACTGCTGATCGAGAAGGAAAGCCTCGATGGCGATGAGTTCCGGCTGATCGTCTCCGAGTTTGCCTCGATTCCTGACAAGGATCGTTTCTCCCCCCTGCTCACGGCCGCCGACCTGGCTGCTGCCTCCCATGAGGGAGCCGCCGTCGCCGAGACCAGCGAGGCCCCCTGAGGGCCGGCCCTTCGCCATGAAAAAAGGCCTGCTCCGGCAGGCCCTTTTTTTGTCTCTGCTTTCGGCTCAGACGGGGCGAACGGGCCGTTTCTCGATCACTTTGTCGATCAGGCCGTAGGCCATCGCTTCGGCCGGGGACATGAAGAAGTCCCGGTCGGTGTCGATCTGGATCCGCTCGAGATCCTGACCGGTGCGGCCGGCCAGTTCACGATTCAGCTTGTCCTTGAGATAGAGGATCTCATCGGCCTGGATGCGGATGTCGCTGGCCTGGCCCCGGGCGCCGCCGAGGGGCTGGTGAATCATGATCCGGGAGTGGCTCAGGCTGCTGCGCTTGCCCTTGGCGCCGGCGCAGAGCAGGAAGGCACCCATGCTGGCCGCCAGCCCGACGCAGACGGTCTGGACGTCAGGTTTGATGTGCTGCATCGTATCAAAGATGCCGAGGCCGTCGTAAACCGAACCGCCCGGGGAATTGACATAGAGGAAGATATCCTTCTCAGGATCTTCGGCCTCCAGAAACAGCAGCTGGGCCACCACGCGGTTGGCGGATTCCGCCGTCACC
Organism: Synechococcus sp. CCAP 1479/10; assembly: GCF_019038515.1. Lineage (NCBI taxonomy): Bacteria > Bacillati > Cyanobacteriota > Cyanophyceae > Synechococcales > Synechococcaceae > Synechococcus > Synechococcus sp. CCAP 1479/10. The sequence continues at coordinate 248,648 of NZ_JAFKRJ010000026.1, forward strand.
GGTTCGCCGAGGAAGATGATCCTCTCGCGCAGCAGGCGCGAATAGATGTCGAAGGCTCTTTCACCGCGACCCGACTCCTCGATGACGATCGGGATCATGGGCTCCAGACAGGCGATTGAAACGATCCTACCCAGCCGCCGATCGGGTCGAGTGCCTGCAGCGCTAAGGTCGCAGCAACGAAGAATCCAACCGCGTGAGCGCTGCTCTCACCGTCGCCGACAGCAAACGCGCCTTCCATGGCGCCTTCCCCCATGTCATCGGTCCCCTCTACCGGCGCATGGTCGACGAATTGCTGGTGGAGCTCCACCTGCTGAGCCGTCAGAAGGGTTTCCAGAGCGATCCCCTGTTCGCCGTCGGGGTCGTGCAGGTCTTCGATGGCTTTGCCCGGGGTTACCGCCCCGAGGCCCAGAAGGGCCCGCTCTTCGACGCCCTGTGCGCCTCCTCCGGCTTCGACGGGCCCGACCTGCGTCGCCAGTGCAACGACGCCCTGGCCGCCATGGGGCGCCACAGCCAGGCCGAGGTGCGCCAGTGGATCGAGAGCCAGGGGGAGGGGGCGCCGCCGCCGGTGGCCACCGCCCTGGCCGGCATCCGCCGGCCCGACTTCCACTATTCCCGCCTGATGGCCGTCGGCCTGCTGGCCCTGCTGGAGCAGGCCCTGGCCGACGACGCCATGGAGCCCCAGGCCCTGCGCCAGCTGGCCCACGAGATCGGCGCGTCGATGGGCCTGCTGCGCGACCGCCTCGATAAGGACCTGGCCCTTTACGCCAGCAACCTGGAGAAGATGTCCATGGCCGTTGAGCTCATGGAGGAGACCGTGGCCGCCGAGCGGCGGCGGCGAGAGCGTCAGGCCGTCAGCGGCTCACCTGAAGGCGTCCCTTCAGCCAGCTGAGCCCCGCGCCGCCGCTGGCGGATTCACCGGGAACGGACTCCATCCATAGCTGGTCGGCACGCCGGACCAGCTCCGGCAGGGGCTCGGGCAGCAGGCCCAGCTGGTCGAGGCCCCGGGGCCGGACCCGCAACCAGAGCTCGCCGCTGGCGGGGGCACTCGTCCCCGCGATCGCCATGGGCTGCCACCGGCCTGGCACCGGACCGAGGAACAGGAGCAGCTGGGGCGAAGGCCCGCTCTCGCCGATCCAGCGCCATCCCCCCAGCACCACGCCGTCCTGCCGGCTCCAGGTGGCGGCCAGGGCCTGGGAGGTCGTGGTGCTGCCGGGGCCATCCTCCAGCCCCTGGGCCTGCAGGGCCTTGGCCAGGCCCAGCAGCAGCTGACGCCAACCCTGGCGATCGGGCCCCACCGCCACCTGGAGCTCGAGTGAGGCCTGGAAGGGACCGGTGGCCTGGGGGTGGAGCCGCAGGCGGAACGGGGAACGCCGCAGCAGGGCCAGCCCCTTGGTGTCGATGCCATAGCGGGCCGCCAGGGGATCGCGGATCAGCTGGCGGGCCAGCAGCCCGCGGAACAGCTGCTCAAGGGAGGACCCCTGGAGTTCCAGAAGCTGATCCGCCGGCAGGGGCGGCCTGGATGGGGCCGCCAGATCCGGGGATCTCAGGCTGCCGGCCGGGCCGACGGCGGCGGGCCTGTCGGAGGCTTCGCCGCGCCAGCGCACCTCGGAGGACTGCAGCGACAGGGACAGACAGCCCTCCTGGTAGGCCTCCAGCAGGGGGGCGAGGGGACCCACCAGCGCCCCGAGGCCGGACGCGTTCCAGAACACCCCCTGGCCGGTCTCCAGCCGGGGGAGGCAGGCGCTGAACAACCCGCGGCCGGCTCGCTGGTCCGGTCGCAGCTGGTCCTGCAGGAGGCGCCGGGAGAGGGGATCGGGTGCCACCACCAGCAGGTTGCCCACCCGCAGGGCATCGGCAGGCAGGGGCCGACCGGCTCCGGCTCCGGCGTTTTCCTGCACCACCAGGTACGCACCGCCATCGGTGTGGGGTCCCCAGAACTGCCACCAGGTGCGGCGCTGCTCGCGCCACAGGCGGGTGGCCGGGGCCTCGCCGAGGCGTTCGCTCCACAGGGCCGGGACCGGCCGCTCGGGACTGGCGGGGAAGCTCTGCAGCAGGCTGCTCACCGCCATCAGCTGCTCGAGCCCCTGGGCCCGGGGCCGGGGCCAGCGCCACAGGGCCAGGCCCGGCAGCAGCAGCAGGAGCAGCAGCGTGACCGTGGTGAGCGGCAGGGGCGGCAGCGGCAGCCTGCGGGGCAGACGCGGCAGGGCCAGAGCCGCCGTGGGCGATCCCATCAGCGGTTGCGGCCCTCACTGGAGCGGCGCCGACGCTTGTCCCGCCATTCGACGGTGGAGAGATAGATCACGCCCACGCTCACGAAGAGCAGCAGGGCGGAGGCGAGGCCCGCCAGCAGGGTGGTGGTGGGGAAGGCCAGATCAGAAACCGATGCTGTTGTCACCGTTGCGGCCCCACACGACCATGGCGATCGAGAAGCTGAAGATGGCCGCCAGGGCGGACCAACCAAGGGTGATCAACATCGGGACCGGTTCAAGACTGCGCGCATGTTACCTACGCTGGTGACCGGCAGCCTCTGTGGGCCCATGGTCGTCGCTCCCTCGAGAAGTACCGCCCCGATCGCCCAGCGCCGGTCTGAGGGCTACCCCAGCGTCAACGTGATCGTGCTCGACGACGACGTCAACACCTTCCAGCACGTGGTCGCGGTGCTCGTGCGCCACCTGCCCGGCATGCAGCCCGACCGGGCCTGGGAGCTGGCCCACCGGATCGATGGCGAGGGTTCGGCGGTGGTCTGGAGCGGACCGCTCGAGCAGGGGGAGCTTTACCACCAGCTGCTCTCCGCCGAAGGGCTGACGATGGCGCCCCTGGGCCACGGCTGAGCGGCACCCATGGCCCGGCTGGTGATCACCCACAGCACCTACGTGGAGGGCCTGATCCCGCTGCTGCGAAGGCTGGCGACCCTGAAGGAGATCGACACGATCACCCCGGCGGTGATCACCCGGGTCAGGGGCCGCAGCGTCGGCCTGCGGCTGCGGGTGTCGACCCCGATCACCGGAGGCCACAAGCTGCTGGCCCGCCGGGGCAGCACGGCCCAGGAGGTGTTCGTGGTCACCCGGCTGAGCCGGGATCAGCTGCAGGAGGAGCTGGATCGGTTGACGAACTGAGCAGGCTGGTGGGGGCCGCCCGTTCGTAGACGGCCGGGGTGCCGAAGCGGCCGTAGGCGCCGCTGTCGCGGAACCAGTTCGCCCCTTCCACCACCTGGAGATCGCTGGGGTGCAGTCCCCAGCGCTGCTCGAGGTAGGCCGATGCGGCGGCCGCATCGAAGCGGGGCTGGCCCCAGGCCACGATCGCCAGGGCCAGGGCCCGGATCCGCAGGGCGCCGGCGGCACTTTCCTGGATCTCCTCCTCCAGCAGGAAGGTGCGGAAATCGCCCCCGGCCTCCCCTTCCAGGGGGTATTTCTGCAGGTACAGCGCCCGGGCCCGGGGGAAGACCGGACCCGGGGCGCGGGCGAGCAGGCGCTCGAAGGCCTGCAGGAAGCTCGAGGGCTCGCTGTTCACGGCGGCAGGGGGGACGTCTCCCCAGCATGCCGGGCCGGCTGTGATCGGGATGGGCTGAAAGGGGTGGACCGCCGTGCCGTCTTGCCCCAGTGTTCGACCTGGATGAACCAGAAGGGGAGTCAGGGGCGGGGCTTCGTTTCCGGCAATGAAGCCGGTCTACGTTGCCGTCGCTGAAGACTCCCCATGTCGAAAGGGAGTCAGATCAGAAAACTGTGAAAGGCAGTCACCAACACAGCAGTCCGAACCCATCCTAGGCGGGTTGGTGGGGGAGCGGCCAGATGGCCCGCACCTCGGCCAGCAGGCGCTGCCGCTGCAGCTCCCGCTCCTCCGCGGTGCTGCCATCCAGGAGCAGGGTCAGATGGCCCAGCTTGCGGCCCACCCCACCGCCCCGCTTGCCGTACCAGTGCAGATGGGCGCCCGGAAGCGCCTCCAGCGCCCGCCGGCGCACGAGCTGCTCGTCATCGCCCGTCTCCGGCGCCAGCAGGTTGACCATCAGCGCCCCGGGCACCACGGCATCGGTGGAACCTATCGGCAGCCCGGCGACGATCCGCACCTGCTGGGCGAACTGGCTGGTGCGGCAGGCCTCGATCGTCAGATGGCCGGAGTTGTGGGTGCGGGGGGCCAGCTCGTTGACCTGCAGCCCCGAGCGCCCGTAGAAGAACTCGATCGACAGCACCCCCACGTAGTCGAGGGCGGTGAGCAGGGAGGCGGCCACATTGCGGGCGAACACCTCGACCCGGTGGTCCACCGGTGCCGGGAACAGCACCCAGTCGCAGACACGGCTGTGCTGGTGGGTCTGCACCAGGGGGTAGCAGGCCACCTGCCCCTGGCGGTCACGGCAGGCCACGAGGGCCAGCTCCTGCTCGAAGCTCACCAGTTCCTCGAGGATCCAGTCGTCTGGCTCGACGCGCTGGAGCAGCTGCTCGAGGGCCCCCAGGTCGGCCACCGGCACCGTGCCCCGGCCGTCGTAGCCCCCGCGGCTGGCCTTGGCCATCAGGGGAAAGGCGAAGCCATCGGGGAGGCGCGGCAGCGCCGGCGCCTGCAGGGGACGCGGGGGAGCCACCAGCGGCAGCCCATCCGCGTCAGGTGCCTGGGTGAGGGGCGGCTCCGGCTGGAGCACATCGGCCAGGGGGCACCAGCGGGGGGCGGGCAGATGCAGGTCGCCAAGCAGCCGCCGCTGGCCCGCCTTGCTGACCAGGGGCTGGAGGGCGTCGAGACCCGGCAGGAACTGCAGGGCGGGCCCCTCCAGGGCCCGCAGATCCTCGAGCGGGATCCACTCGTTCTCGAAACTGATGGCGCCGCATCGGCCGGCCAGCTCCCGGGTGGCGTTCACGTCTTCGACCGGCGCCAGCACCACGCTGGCGGCGGCGCGGGTGGCCGGATCCTCGGCGCCGGGCGTCTGCACGTGAAGGGCGACACCGAGATCCCGGGCGGCCTCGGCCAGCATCCAGGCCAGCTGGCCACCGCCGACGATGCCGATGGCCTCGAGCGGTGCCGGCGTGGTCTGGGAAAGGGGGTCCGCGATGATCTGCACCCTGGGGTTGGTGGCTCGAAGCTGAAACCAGCCTGGCATCAGGTCGTCGAGGCCCCCTGCAGGGGGATCCCTGGCGGGGGGATCACTGGAGCGGGTTCTCGGCGGCGAAGGCGTAACGGAGCAGGCTGAGCAGCAGCACGATCAGAAACAGGGCCAGCCCGACGGTGCAGGCGTAGCTGATCTCCAGCTCGGAAAAGGCCTGGTCGTACACGTAGTAGACGATCGTGCGGGTGCTGTCGGCCGGGCCCCCCTGGGTCATCAGGTAGACCTCCTCGAATACCTTGGTGGCCCCGATCGCCGAAATCACCGCCACCAGGGTGATGTAGGGCCTCAGCAGGGGCAGGGTGATGTCCAGATGGCGGCGCCATCCCTCGCTGCCATCCAATGCCGCCGCCTCGTAGAGATCGGCGGAGATCCCCTGCAGGCCGGCCACGAAGATCACCATGTAGTAGCCGAGGCCCTTCCAGAGGGTCACGAGCATCACCGAGGGCAGGGCCAGGCCGGTGGAGGTGAGGAAGCCGATCGGTGAGAAGCGATCCCCCAGCAGGGCGCCGAGCCAGCCGTTGACCAGGCCGTTCTCTGCGTAGAGCCAGCGGAAGGCGATCGCCGCCACCACCAGCGACACCAGCACCGGGGTATAGAAGGCGCCACGGAACCAGTGGATGCCCGGCAGCTGTCGGTTGACCAGCACCGCCAGGGCCAGGGATCCGAGCACGATCGGCGGCACCACCCCCACCAGATAGAGAAAGGTGGTGCCCGTGACCCGCAGCAGCATCGGGTCGGCCAGCAGGCGGCGGAAGTTGGCCAGGCCCACGAAGGTGAGCGGCTCGCCCACATCCAGCCCGGTGCGGGTGAAGCTGATCAGCAGGGCCATGGCCGCCGGGATCAGCACCGACACGGCGAGCAGCACCAGGGCGGGGGTCAGGAACGCCCAGGCGGAGCGGGTGGCAGCCGGTGCGGCGGGGGTGGGTGGGGCCATGGGTGCATCCTGCCGGAGCCGGGGCGATGCACAATCGGAACCGAGGCAGGAGCCCCCTTGGTGCCGCCCCACCCCTTTCCCCATGACCCCAACGCCGACGCCGAAGCAGGTGCTGCGGGAGGTCTTCGGCTACGACGCCTTCCGCGGCCCCCAGGCTGCCATCGTCGAGCACGTCTGCGCGGGGGGATCGGCCCTGGTGCTGATGCCCACCGGTGGCGGCAAGTCGCTCTGCTATCAGATCCCGGCCCTCTGCCGGCCGGGCACGGCCGTGGTGGTGTCGCCCCTGATCGCCCTGATGCAGGACCAGGTGGGGGCCCTGCGGCAGGCAGGCGTGCGGGCGGCCGCCCTGCACTCGGCCGAGAGCGGCGAGGCGGCGGCGGCCACCTGGCGGGAGCTGCAGGCCGGGAGGCTGGATCTGCTCTACGTGTCGCCGGAGCGGCTGCTGAACGGTGATCTGATCGAGCGGCTCGCCGATCTGCCCCTGGCCCTGTTCGCCATCGACGAAGCCCACTGCGTCTCCCAGTGGGGCCACGATTTCCGGCCCGAGTACCTGCAGCTGGCGGTACTCGCCGAGCGCTTCGGGGCCGTTCCCCGCATCGCCCTCACGGCCACCGCCGATCCCCGCACCCGGACCGAGATCGTGGCGCGCCTGGGTCTGGAGCAGGCGGCGGTGTTCCTGGCCAGCTTCGATCGGCCCAACATCCGCTACCTGCTGCGGGACAAGAGCGAGCCGAAGCGCCAGCTGCTGGAATTTCTCGCCAGCCAGCGGGGCCACGCCGGCATCGTCTACGCCCGCTCCCGCAAGCGGGTGGAGGAGTTCGCCGCACTGCTCAAGGCCGAGGGGCATGACGCCCTGCCCTACCACGCCGGCCTGGCGGCGGACACACGCAGCGCCGCCCTGGAGCGGTTCCGCCATGGCAGCGGCGTGATCGTGGTGGCGACCATCGCCTTCGGCATGGGCATCGACAAGCCGGACGTGCGCTTCGTCGCCCATGTGGACCTGCCCAAGAGCCTGGAGGCCTACTACCAGGAGACGGGCCGGGCGGGCCGCGATGGGCTGCCCGCCATCGCCTGGATGGTGCACGGCGCCGCCGACGTGCCGCCGCTGCGCCGCTTCATCGAGGAGTCCGACGCCGAAACGGCCCAGAAGCGGATCGAGCATGGCCGGCTCGACTCCCTGATCGGCTTCGCCGAGACCTCCGGCTGCCGCCGCCGGATCCTGCTCGACTATCTCGGCGAAACGGGCAGCGGCGACTGCGGCAACTGCGACGTCTGCCTGGAGCCGAACCAGGGCGTGGACGTGACCGAGCCGGCCCGCAAGGCCCTCTCGACCGTGTACCGGACAGGCGGCCGCTTCGGGGCCGCCCATCTGGTGGACGTGCTGCTGGGGGGCGACACCGCCCGGGTCCGCAGCCTCGGCCATGACCAGCTGGGGGTGTACGGAATCGGCAAGGAACTGGACCGGCTGCAGTGGCGCAGCCTGTTCCGCCAGCTCACCGCCAGGGGCTACCTGGTGGCGGCCGCCGATGGCCACGGCGGCCTGCAGTTCGGCCCCGATGACCTGGTGCGGCCGCTGCTGCGGGGGGAGTCGCGGCTTGAGGTCCGGCTGCCGCCTCCGGCCCGGGAGCGGCGTGGGGTGCGCCCCTCCGGGAACGCCACACCAGGGGCCAGCGCGGAGTCCGCCGATCCGGAACTCCTGGCGGCCCTGAAGGCCTGGCGGCTGGAGCAGGCCCGGCAGCAGCGCCTGCCTCCCTATGTGGTCTTTCACGACCGCACGCTGGTGGCCATCGCCGAACGCCGCCCCGCCTGCCTTGAGGAACTCGCCGGTCTCACCGGCATCGGCAACGCCAAGCTGGCCAGCTACGGGGAGGCGGTGCTGGAGGTGGTCCGGCGCCAGTCGCCCCAGGCCTAGCCTCGGGCCACCCTCGCCCCTTCCTCCGTGCCGCAGGAGTACCGCACCATCACGGTGTCCCTCGCTGCCGATCCCTACCCGATCCTGATCGGTGAAGGCCTGCTCGGGGGCCTCGGGTCCTTCCTGCTCGAAAGAGGAATCCAGAGCGGCACCCGGGTGCTGATGGTGACCAACCCCGACGTGGAAGGGTTCCATGGCGCCCGGGCGCTGCAGAGCCTGGAGGCCAGCGGCTTTGTGGTGCGGACGCTGGTGATCGAGGCCGGGGAGGAACAGAAAAACCCCGCCACGGTGGCGGCCATCCACGACGCCGCTTTCGCCCACCGCCTGGAGCGGAGCTCCCTGATCGTCGCCCTCGGTGGCGGTGTGGTGGGGGACATGGCGGGCTACGCCGCCGCCACCTGGCTGCGGGGCATCGCCGTGGTGCAGGTGCCCACCACCCTGCTGGCGATGGTGGATGCGGCCATCGGCGGCAAGACCGGGGTGAACCATCCCGGTGGCAAGAACCTGATCGGCGCCTTCCACCAGCCCAAGCTGGTGCTGATCGACCCCCTGGTGCTGGCGACCCTTCCGGAACGGGAGTTCCGGGCCGGGATGGCGGAGGTGATCAAGTACGCCGTCATCGGCGACGGGATTCTCTTCCGGGATCTGGAGACGGCCGCCGAACGGGACCCCCGCGGTGGCCTGGCCAGCCGGGAAGCCCTCGGCCCCGTGCTCCTGCAGCGGCTGCTGGAGCGCTCGGCGGCCGCCAAGGCCCGCGTGGTGGCGGCGGACGAACGGGAAGGGGGATTGCGGGCGATCCTCAATTACGGACACACCCTGGGCCACGCGGTGGAGAACCTCAGCGGCTACGGCACCTGGCTGCACGGCGAGGCCGTGGGGCTGGGCATGCTGGCGGCCGGCGACATCGCCGTGGCCATGGGTCTCTGGAGCCAGGCGGATCAGGACCGCCAGCGACGCCTGATCGCCGCCGCCGGCCTGCCCATGGACTGGCCGGCCCTCGATCCGGAGGCGGTGCTGGCCTCCCTGCAGGCGGACAAGAAAGTGCGCCAGGGGAAGGTGCGTTTCGTGCTGCCCACCGGTGTGGGCTCGGTCACGATCCGCGACGACGTCGAACCCGCCACCATCAAGGCCGCCCTGGCGGTCGCCAGTTCGATCGGGGCCCCCTGACATGGCGGCCCGATCCGGGGGGTTCCTGCCGGCCATGCCCCCCAGGGAAGGGGTTCAATCGTGGTCTTTCGCTGACAGGGAAGGCGCGATCCCCCCGGATCGGAGACCATCACCGGAAGGTTTTATTCACCACGGCCCATGAGCAGTCGTCCCAGCCGGTTCAACAACTTCCTGAGCCAGCCCCTGCGACGACTCGGTGCCCTGGCCCGAACCATCGGGCTCGGCGGCCAGGAGGAGACCGCTGAGCCCGACCCATCCGCCGCTCCCGTGGAGGAGCCTCCGGCGGCGGCGGCTCCGGCCCAGGCGCCCTCCACCCCTGACCCCGCGCCCCAGGAGAGCGGCGGTGGAGCCAGCTGGGTGGCCTTCGTGCCCCGTGATCCCCAGTGGTCCCAGGTGCGCTGGTTCATCGAGCCGGCCGACCGCCAGCGGGCCCAGGCGGAAGGGGCCACCCAGCTGTGCCTGCGCGTCGCCGACGTCACGGGCCTCGATGGGGGATCCACCCATCCCCACACCCTGCAGGAGGTGGTCGTCGACAGCCAGGCCAGCGAGTGGTACCTGCCGGTTCCCCTCTCCGGACGCGATTACAGGGTGGAACTGGGCTTCCGCAAGGGGGGCAGTGGCGGCTGGATCTCCATGGCCTTCTCCGCCACCGCCCATGTGCCGGAACTGGACGGACCGGCCCTGACGACGCCCGATCCCTTCGTGGCCTTCTCCATGCCGCCCGCCGCCGAGCCGGCTCCTGGAGCCATGCCGGCGCGGGAGATCGTCAACGATCTGCACGAGCGGCTCTACCAGAGCGCCACCAGCCCCTGGCGCCGCCTCGGCCGTGGCTCCGAGGCCTTCCACGAGATGGATTCCGCCGCTGGTCTCGCCGCAGGCGGTGCCTTGTCCGCCTCCGGTGCCGGCCCCTGGGCCTCCGGCCGCAGCGGTTCCGGCATCGGTGGGGTGGCCCCCCGCCAGCGCTCCTTCTGGCTGGTGGCCGACGCCGAGCTGATCGTCTACGGCGCCACCGACCCCTCGGCGAGCCTCAGCATCGGCGGTGAGGCCGTTCCCCTTTCCGCCGATGGCACCTTCCGCCTGCAGGTGCCCTTCCGTGACGGCCAGCAGCTCTACCCGATCGAGGCCCTGGCGGCCGATGGCGAGCAGAAGCGCAGCATCACCATGGAGTTCCGCCGCACCACCCCCCACGCCAACGTCAATCCGCGCGAAGAGGCCCAGTCGGAATGGTTCTGAGGAGCCTCAGTGGCTCTCCCGCAACTCCTCGGTGCAGATGGTGATGCACTCACCGTCGTCGAGGGAGCAGGTGGTGATGCAGGCGAAGTAACGCTCGACGGGATCGTCGTTCGCGGCGCCATTGACAGCAAGCTGATCCGCCGACCGAACGGCAGCCCGATCAGCCACGCGATCACCCAGAACCCTGTCCATGGCCGCTCCTCTGGAAGTCTTTTCAACCTAACCTCATCGCCTGATGGCGCCTGAAGGATTGAGCAGGAATGCTCAATCCTTTGTGAGGGGATGTAACGGCGGCGGTTGAGGTGTTGAAGGCTTGAGTTGTAACGCTGCGTTGAGATGTAACGCTGAGTTGCGTTGGAACCCTGGGTTCACACCGTGGGTGGCAGCAAGAACAGGGGCTCCGTCATCGGGGTCGGCGGCTCACCGTCGCGGCGCAGGGCGATCCAGCGGAATTCACCGAGCCCGGCAGGATCCACCAGCCGCAGCAGGGTCTCCCTGCGCTGCAGCAGCTCCGCCAGCGGCGTGCCGCTCTCCTGCTGGAGGCCATGCAGACGCTGGGCCAGCCCGAGGGCCAGCAGGGCCTCCCCCTGACGGCAGACGCCCAGGGTCTGCCAGCCTCCGGCCCGGGAGGCCACCTCCAGGCTCTCCAGGCAGAGGTGGGCGGTCAGGTCCCAGTGGCCCGGCTCCTGCAGCGGGTCGTCGCTGGCCCGCTGGCGCCGGTAGGCCATCAGGGTGCCGTTGCTGCGCTGGGGTGCGTAGTAGCGGCGGGCCTCGTGGGCGTAGTCGATCACCAGCAGCCAGCCCTGGGCGAGCGCTTCACCGCAGGCGACCAGCCAGGGGGCCAGACCGGGATGGAGCTCGCTGCACCAGCCCTCGGGGCGGCGTTCATCCAGGGGCAGCAGTCCGAGGTCGGCCAGGGGCTCGAGCAAGGCCACTGAGAGGGGCTCGCCGGCCTCCAGGCGCAGGCCGTCGCCCTCCAGGACGACCCGCTGGCGGCACCAGCGCCCACCCCGTCGCTCGATCCGCTCCACGGCCAGGGCGTCGAGCACCTCGTGGGCCAGCACCACCCCGCGCACCGAAGCGTCCGCCAGGGTGCGGAAGTCGGCCCAGCGCACGGGCAGGGGGCAGGCGGCGAGCCGCCGGCGCTGCCGCTCGGCCATGCCGGCATTCGGCTCGACGAGCACCAGCTCGGTGCGCCTGGCCAGGGAGGGCCAGCCGGCATGAAGCGCTTCGGCCAGCTGCAGGGCCAGCTGCCCCTCCCCCGGTCCGGTCTCCACCAGGGCCAGGGGTTCGTCAGCGGGCAGCTGGGCCAGCCACTGGGCCACCTGGGGGGCCAGCAGGCGGGCGAACTCCTCCCCCAGCGAAGGGGCCGTGGCGAAATCGCCTCCCGGACCGATCTGGAGCCTGCCACTGCCGTAGGCGCCATGGTCCGGGTCGTGCAGGACCCAGTCCATGTAGTCAAGGAACGGCACCGAGCCGCCCGCCGCCCGCAGGCGCTGGGCCAGCCAGTCAGGAGCCGCCGGGGAGCCGGGGTGGGACGTGGTCACGCGGCGTGGGGGGACTCGGTGAGAATGCTGACCGATGGACGACGGAACGATGCGAATGGCGGCAGATGGGGCAGCGGGATCGGTGGCGGTGACGGCGGAGACGGTTCAGGCACCGCAACGGCGCAGGCCCGCGCGAAGCGGCCCCCTGGGGCGGCGGCTCGGGGCCGCCCTGGCCACGGTCTGCCTCGTGCTCGCCACCTGGCTGCTGCCGGGCGGCGGCGGCCCCGCCCTGGCGGCGGACAACCCCCAGCTGCTGCCCGATCACCCCACCCCGGTGATCGACCTGGCCAAGGCCCTCACCGATGGCGAGCGGGGGGCCCTGGAGAGCGAACTCGAGGACTTCGAAGCCACCAGCGGCTGGAAGCTGCGGGTGCTGACCCAGTACGAGCGCACGCCCGGCCTGGCCGTCAAGGGTTTCTGGGACCTTGACGAGCGCAGCCTGCTGCTGGTGGCCGATCCCCGCGGCGGCAACCTGCTGAACTTCAACGTGGGCGAAGCCCTGTTCGCCCTGATGCCCCGCACCTTCTGGGTGGAACTCCAGACCCGCTATGGGAATCAGTTCTATGTGCGGGACCACGGCGAGGACGGCTCGATCCTCTCCGCCATCCATGCCGTGAAGGGGTGCCTGGCGATCGGCGGCTGCCAGGTGGTGCCAGGCCTGCCCCAGGAGCAGTGGATCCTGACCCTGTGCACCTCAATCCTGGGCGGGCTGATCGTGGGGTTCGCCGCCTTCCCCCGCCAGGAGGGTCGACGGGTGGAGTGGACCTGGGTGCTGCTGCTCTCGCCCCTGTGGGTGATCCTGTTCGTCGCCCTGGGCATGGGACCGATCATCACGCGCACCCACGACGTGCTGCCGCTGCTGCGCAACGTGCTGGGCTTCCTCGGAGCGGCGGTGCTGGCCTACCTGATCGCCCAGAAGACCCTCGGAGGGGTGCGGCTGGAGGGCAAGGGGGAAGGCTGAGCGCTCAGGGAGCGGAGGTGGCGGGGGTGCTGACGCGCTCCAGCTGACAGGACAGGCTCTCGTCGCTGCAGGCCGGTGGCACCTGGCGGATGGCCACGTCCTCCCAGACGGCGGCGGCTTCCCGGCGGAGCTGGGCCAGGTTCTGCTCGTAGAAGCGGCGCAGGTCGTTCAGGCGCTTCACGGGCTGCCCATAGAAGCTGCGGCCGGCCATGGTGGGGAAGGAGGCCCACTCGGGAGCGAGACGGGCGACCAGGTCGGCGCTCAGCTCGCCGCGGTCGGCCAGGTGCAGGGCACCGCGGCGCTGTACTAAAAACAGGGCGGCCTGGTCCTGGGACTCCGGTCCGAAATCGCGCACGCCGAGGGCCCGGGTGACCATGTCCCAGGTCGGGGGCATGAACTGGTAGGCGCCGGCGGCGGCACTGGCGTAGCGGGCCGTGCGCATGACGCGGTTGGGATGGCGCTCGAGGGAGTCGAACAGGCTGCCGCCGAAGAGGATCCGGTAGCCGATTTCATGGCCATTGGCCCAGGTGCCCTCGGCGTAGCGGATCGTGTTGAGCAGGGCGCGCCGCTCGGGGGTGATGGCGAAGACCCGGGGGGCGGCCGGCAGCGGCGTCAGCATCGCGACCCGCGTGGGGCCGGCGGAGGCGGCGCTGCTGGCCCCCCAGCCCTGGGAGCCCTCGGCGGCCCTGACTGGCCCGGCCAGGCTCAGACCCAGTCCGGCGAGGGCGAGAAGCAGGGGGGTGCGCTGAAGGTTCGGCAAGAGGAGAGGTCGTGAAGGACAAGTGGGGGAAGACCCGTTGCAGTAACAACAGAGTCAATCCGGCTTGATGCGCTTGGTGTGACCAGGTCTTCTGGAGAACGACAACAGGAAGAACCAGTGATCCCGTGGCAGAGAAATTGAATTCATGCCGCCGAGACTTGGCGGTAATTTGCCGATGAATCAGCAGAATCGATTCCTTATTTGTGACGGTCGAACAACTGTCTACTTGTATCAAGAATGACGTTTTGCATTCCGGTTACAGCCAGGGACTGATATCTCCCGGATTCGATGAACAGATGATCAAATCCTGAAGGCCTACCCCATAGGCAGTGCTGATCGTCCCTCCAGCCAGGTCACGAGCGTCCGTGCGGCGGTGGACGCCCCGTCGTCCGCCAGGGGGCCGCGCCGGGGGGGAATCAGGGGCTGGTCCAGCTCCCAGTCGCCGCGGCGGAAGGACTCCTGGCTCAGCAGCCGGTGCCAGCCGTGGTTGCGCAGGTCCTCCTCCAGCACCGGCGCCTCGGCGAAGCCGCTCCGGTGCACCAGATGGATGCCCACCCCCTGGCTGAAGGCCTCGCAGAAACTGCTGTAGCCGGGCTTGGTGATCAGCCGTCCGGCCAGGGGCATCAGGTCGAGGGGGCGCACCCCCGGCGGCAGGCAACGGCCATTGGGCACCGTGGCCAGCAGCGGCTCCGGCCCGATGAACACATGCTCGGGCCAGCGGGCCAGCAGCGCCGGGTCGATCGCCATGCCGAGCCCCCCGAAGCTGACCAGTACCACCCGCTCCCGGTCCGCCGGCAGGTCCAGCTCCCGGGCCAGCCGTTCGCCATCGAGCCGGGGCCGGGAGCAGGTCAGGCCCAGCCGCACCTCCGGTACCCCCCAGTCCATCGGCAGGGACAGGGGGCAATGGAGCAGCAGATCCCCCTGGCCGTAGAGCTGCCGGTGGCGATCGGCCCAGGGACGGAAGGCCGGGCCCATGGGGGCATGGATCACGTCCCAGCCGAAGCTGGCCAGCCACACGAGCGGCACTTGCAGTCGACGGGCCAGCAGGGCCGCCGCCGGAGGCACATCCCCCAGCACCAGGACCGGCTGACGCTGGTCCTCCAGCCAGCGGGCCTCGCGCTCCACCAGCGCCGGCAGCTCCTCCTCCAGCCGCTCGAGGGCGGCCAGGGTGGCGACGGCATCGGCTCCGAGGGCATCGGCCTGGATCACCCCCACGTCCCAGCGGCAGGGGCGCAGCTCGTAGGGCACACGTCCGAAGGACAGCTCCAGGAACCCCTGGGGCAGCCCGGTGGAGACCACCAGCCGCCAGTCGGGCCTCAGGGCGGCCAGTTCAGAGAGCACCGAGACCGTGCGGGATCCGTGGCCGAAGCCATGGCTGCTGACGCAGGCGTGGATCAGCAAGGACTCAGCACCCCCGCCGCCGGCAGGGACGCCGTCCAGAGGGTCTGCTCGTAATGGAGGGCGCCGTTGATGCCGTACCAGCGGTGGCTGATGTGGCGCAGATCGCCGTCTGAGAAGACGACCCAGCTGAAGTGACGCAGGGCCCGTCCCTGCTGATCCACGCCGTGGCGGGGAACAGAGGCGGTGTTGAGGAAGGCGGTGCCCTGGGCGTCGCGGCGGAAGCTGAGCCGTTCCCCCTGGTGATGGCAGAGGGCGTGATGCATGTGGCCGAACACCACCAGGGGCAGGCGGCGGCGGCGGCGGATCTGGTCCACCGCCAGGGCCAGATCCTGATCCCCCCAGTCGCAGGCGGGTGCCTTCCAGTCCCGGCCGCAAAGGTCGTCCACCTGGGTGCCCAGGCCGCTGGGGCCGGAATGGGCCAGCAGGATCAGCGGCAGCTGGGGATCGGCGGCCAGGGCCGCCCGGCTGATGCGCTCGGCGGACTCCTGCAGGCCCACCGGTCCGTAGACCGATCGCACTGCCTTCGAGAGGTGGAAGCCGCCGCCGGCGGTGCCGGGACGGGCGCCCACCACCGCCAGTCCGGGAGGACGCAGCTCCCTCAGACCCCAGCCGCAGTGCCGCTCGCCGAGCAGCTCCAGCTGGCGGCGCAGGGTGCGGCCGCTGCCGTCCTTGCCGGCATCGTGGTTGCCGAGCACGCAGGCGATCGGCAGCTCCAGGGTGGCGAGCAGTTCGGGGATGCGGCACTTGCCGTCGCTGAGGTCGCCCACCAGCAGGAGGGCATCCGGACGGATCCGATCCAGCACGTCGTGGTCACTGCGATCCCACTGGTCGTGCAGATCCCCCGCAATGGCGATGTTCAGCTCAGCCAATACCGACCGCTTCCTAGAGTGGGATCATCGTGCATGAGAAGGGGCATCGGTTGGTCTTCACGCAGACGCTGACCCACACGCCCCAACCCAGCCCTGAGGCCTGCCCGCCCCGTGCTGAGCTGGCCGCCGCGATCGACACGCTCAAGAACGAGCGCAACGCCATCATCCTGGCCCACTACTACCAGGACGACGCCATCCAGGACTGCGCCGATTTCATCGGTGACTCCCTCGAGCTCTCCCGCCGCGCCGCCAGCACCGACGCCGAGGTGATCGTCTTCTGCGGCGTCCACTTCATGGCGGAGACCGCCAAGATCCTCAATCCCGGCCGCACGGTGCTGCTGCCCGACCTGGAAGCCGGCTGCAGCCTCGCCGACGCCTGTCCGGCCGACGCCTTCGCCGACTTCCGCCAGCGCCACCCCGACCACGTCGTGGTGAGCTACATCAACTGCTCCGCGGCGGTGAAGGCCCAGAGCGACCTGATCTGCACCAGCAGCAACGCGGTCCACCTGGTGCAGCAGCTGCCGGCCGATCGCCCGATCCTGTTCGCCCCCGACCAGAACCTGGGGCGCTGGGTGGCCCGCCAGAGCGGCCGGGAGCTCACCCTCTGGCCCGGCAGCTGCATCGTCCACGAGACCTTCAGCGAGCAGGCCCTGCTGCGCCTGCGCCAGGAACACCCCGAGGCCGAGGTGATCGCCCATCCGGAGTGTCAGCAGCACCTGCTCGATCTGGCCGACTTCATCGGCTCCACCAGCAAGCTGCTGCAGCGCACCCAGACCAGCCCGGCCCCCTCCTTCATCGTGCTCACCGAGCCGGGCATCCTCCATCAGATGCGGCGGCGGGCACCGGAGAAGACCTTCCATGAGGTGCCCGGGGCCGATGGCTGCAGCTGCAACGCCTGCCCCTACATGCGGCTGAACACCCTCGAGAAGCTGTGGCAATGCCTCCACACCATGGCGCCGGCCATCGAGCTCGACGAGGAGATCCGCTTGCGGGCTCTGGTGCCGATCGAACGCATGCTGGCGATGAGCGCCTGAGGGGCCGGCCCGGACCCCTGGACTCGGCAGCGGCTCAGTAGCTGTAGTTGGCCACGAACAGCGAGCCGGCATCACCGGAGGGTTCGGAGCCGGCCACATAGGCCCCGCGGGCCGCGGCGCCGTTGGCCCGGGCGCGGGCCAGCAGGGCCGCCTGGCCCGCCGCCGTGTCGCTCCCCTTCCATTCACTCAGGCAGGAATGCTGCAGGGCCCGGCCGTAGGAGAACCCCAGGTGCCAGGGGGCGCCCGGGTCGGCGGCATGGATGGCCGAGAGCAGGACACTGGCCTCCTCCTCCCCCAGTCCCCCCGAGAGGAACAGGATCGCCGGCACGGCCGGGGGCACGCTGCGGCGCAGGGTGCGGACGGTGTAGGCCGCCACCTGGGCGGCGCCGGGACGGTCGGAGCCTTCGGCGCCTGGCAAGGTCATCGAGGGTTTGAGCAGGGTGCCCTCCAGGAACACGCCGTTGCGGCCAAGGGCCTCGTAGACGCTGCGCAGCACCCATTCCTGCACCGCCGCAGTGGTGAGGATGTCGTGGTCGCCGTCCATCAGGATCTCCGGCTCCACGATCGGCACCAGGCCCTCCTCCTGGGCCGTGCGGGCGTAGCGGGCCAGCCCCCAGGCGTTCTCGCGCACGCACAGCTCCGAGGGGCAGCCGTCAGCGCTGATGCGCAGCACGGCCCGCCATTTGGCGAAGCGGGCACCGCGGGCGTAGGCCAGGGCCGCCCGCTCCTGCAGCCCCCGCAGGCCCGTGCACCAGGTCTCGCCGGCCAGGCCTCCGGCCAGGGGCTCGACACCGAGATCCAGCTTGATCCCCACCACCAGCCCCTGCTCCTTGAAGAGATCGACGATCGATCCGGCCGGCCGGCCCGGGATCGGGGCCGCCTCCTGGTAGAGGGTTTCCTCGTAGAGGATCACGCCGCTGATGGTCTCGCCGAGTCCGGGGGTGGTGGCCAGCAGGGTGCGGTAGGCGCGGCGGTTCTCCTCGCTGTTCTCGACACCGATCGCCGCGAAGCGCTTGCCGATCGTGCCGGTGGATTCATCCGCCG
The DNA here is from genome assembly GCF_019038515.1 of Synechococcus sp. CCAP 1479/10. Taxonomy (NCBI): domain Bacteria; kingdom Bacillati; phylum Cyanobacteriota; class Cyanophyceae; order Synechococcales; family Synechococcaceae; genus Synechococcus; species Synechococcus sp. CCAP 1479/10. The sequence continues at coordinate 266,599 of NZ_JAFKRJ010000026.1, forward strand.
CCAGCAGGCCGGTGCCCGGCCGGGCCAGGGCGGCCGCGGTGGCCTCCAGCTCCTCGCGATGGGTGTCGAGTGACATCGGGCCAGGGGCGACGGCTGTCCCCATGGCTAGTGGTGAGCCCGCACGCCGTCAATGGGCCCGGGGCCGCCAGGATGCCGCCATCCCCCTGCAGCAGCACCAGCGCGCCATGGCCCTGCCGCCCGACGGCCTGCTCCAGCTCACCCCCCAGGGGCTCTACTGCCCGGCGGCGGCGGCCTGGATCGACCCCTGGCGACCGGTGAGCCGGGCCCTGATCACCCACGGCCATGCCGACCACGCCAGGCCCGGCAGCGCCGCCTACTGGGCGGCGACCCCTGGTGAGGGCGTGCTGCGCCAGCGGTTGGGGGCCGGCATCGAACTGACGGGGGTGGCTTACGGCCAGGAGCGCCGCATCGGCGAGGCCCTGGTGTCGTTCCATCCGGCCGGCCATGTGCTGGGCTCGGCCCAGATCCGGATCACCGCCGGCGGCGAGACCTGGCTGGTCAGCGGCGACTACAAGCGCGATGCCGACCCCAGCTGCGCCCCCTTCGAGCCGGTGAGCGCCGACGTGCTGATCACCGAGGCCACCTTCGGCCTGCCGATCTACCGCTGGCGGCCCGGCCACCGGGTGGCCGCCGAGATCCTGGCCTGGTGGCGCGGGGCACCCCAGCGGCCCTCCGTGCTGTTTGCCTACGCCTTCGGCAAGGCCCAGCGGTTGCTGGCGGAGCTGGCGGTGCTGGGGGTGGAGGAGGAGGTGCTGCTGCACGGGGCGGTGCAGGCGCTGATGGAGCCCTACCGGAGCCAGGGCGTGGTGCTGCCGCCGACGCGGCCGCTGAGCGAGCTCCCCCGCAGCGCCTCACTGGCGGGGCGCCTGGTGCTGGCGCCTCCCTCGGCCCACCGCTCGCCCTGGATGCGGCGGTTCACGACCCCCCAGACCGCCTTCGTCAGCGGCTGGATGGCGGTGCGGGGGGCGCGGCGGCGGCGCGGCTTCGAGCGGGGCTTCGCCCTCAGCGACCACGCCGACTGGGACGGGCTGCTGGCCACGGTGCGCGACTGCGGCGCCCGGCAGATCTACGTCACCCACGGCAACAGCGACGGACTGGCCCGCTACCTGCGCGAGGAGCTGGGACTGGCGGCCGAGCCCCTGGGGAGGGCCTTCGAGGGGCAGCGCAATGAGGAGGGGGAGGTGGCCGCAGCCTTGCCGGCCTGAAACCTTGCCGGCCTGAAGCTTTACGGGCCTGAAGCCTTGAAGAGATCAAGGCCCGCTGAATGTTCGCGATGGAACCGCAGTATGGGCGGCGAGGGAATCAATAACTGTTGAAGGTCCGGGGTGACGGGGGCAGCTCGCCTTTAGCGTTCTTCAGGAAGGGACGGTGGCGTCATGGGTGAACGTGGGGGATCGGCAGACCACATCGCGACCCTCCACGATCGCCTGGCCGATTTCTGCCTGATCGCCGACCTCACCGACACCGACCTGCTCGCCTCCGATGCGCTGAGCGGCGAATTTCTCGCCTGCAATGATTCAGCCCACACCCATCTGGGGTACAGCATCCCGGAACTGCTTGCCCTGTCCCCGGAAGCGATCCAGGCCGATCCCGATCACGACGCTGCCTGGGTGGCCGAGCGTCGCCGCGAGCTGATCGCCGCCGGCGGCGGGACCATGCACACCCGTCATCGCTGCAGCGATGACTCCATCCGCGATGTCATCGTCCGCAGCCGTGTCCTGGAGATCGACGGGCAGCAACTGATCGTGAGCTGCGTCAGCGACGAAACCCAGCAGCGCCATCGGGAAATCCAACTCGCCGACACCCTCTCCCTGCTGGAGGAGGGATCCTCGATCAGCGGCATCGGTGTCTGGGATCTGCGCTTCAGTGACGGCCGCATGCGCTGGTCGGAGCAGACCCGGCGCCTCTGCAAAGGCCAGCGCAGCGGTGAGCACACCTCGCTCCGGGACTACGGCGCCCTGGTGCATCCCGACGACCGGCTCCGCTGGCACATGGATGTGCGGCGAGCCGTCACCCGGGGCGATGTGTTCCGCAGCTGCCATCGGGTCTGCTTCGGGGACGGCACGGAGGTGATGGTGGAGGCTGTGGGTCACCTCAGTTACGACCACAGCGGAGCGCCGGCGCGCATGGTGGGGACCCTCAGGGATGTCACCGGCGAGCAGGCCCTGATGCAGGCTGTGGCGGGCGAGCGCTCCTGCGACCCCCTCACCGGACTTCCCAACAAGCTCGCCACCCTGGAGGAGCTGAACCGACGCCTGAGCGGTCGCCGCTACAACGCGTCGATGGCGGTCCTGAGCCTGGATGTGGATGGTTTCGGGGACATCAACGACCACTTCGGATCCGATGTCGGCGATCGGGTGCTCCGCGCCATGGCCGGCCGGCTGCGGGATCTGATCGGCCCGGGCGACTGGCTGGCGCGGCTGGGCAGCGACCAGTTTCTGATCCTCATGGAGGAGGGAGTCCGCTCCATCGGTGATGCCATGGGCGCCGCCCGTCGTCTGCAGCAGGCGTGGGGCCAGCAGCAGCCGTTACTGAAGGACCTGCCCCTCGACCCGACCTTTTCCGTGGGCATCGCCACCTATCCCGAGCACGCCCAGGAGAGCCGGACGCTGATCCAGTGCGCCAACACGGCACTGATGAAGGCGAAGGCCCAGGGAAGCCTTCAGGTGTGTGCGTACTCCAGCACGATCTGCCGCCAGATTCAGGAGCGCATGGAGCTGAGCCTGCAGCTCTCCCAGGCGCTGGATCGCGAACAGTTCCGGCTGCTGATTCAACCGCAGCGAACCCCATCCAACGCGCTCGCCGGCGGAGAGATCCTGCTGCGCTGGACCAACCATCTGAGCCTCTCGGTACCGCCCAGCCATTTCCTGCCGCTGGCCGAGGAGAGCGGTCTGATCCTGCAGCTCTCCCCCTGGGTCCTGCGTCAGACCGCCCAGCGGATCAGCGACTGGCAGGCGGCGGGCCTCCGCCCCCCGCGACTGGCCCTGAACGTCTCCCCGCGGGAGCTGGAGCTGCCGGACGGGCGCTTCATCGGCGCCATGCTGGAGACCCTGGCGGAGCACCAGCTGCGGCCGGAGCAGCTGGAACTCGAGATCACGGAAACGGCGTTGATCCGCAATCCCCTGCTGGCCCGTGAACAGCTGCGGGTGCTGGCCGATCAGGGGTTCCGGATCGCGATCGACAACTTCGGAACCGGCTATTCCTCCCTGGAACTGCTGCGGACCCTGCCGGTCCATCGGCTCAAGATCGATCGCACCTTCGTGCAGGCGCTGGCGACCTCCCCCGTCGATCAGACCATCGTGGCCACCACCATCGCCCTGGCCCATGGCCTGGGGATGGAATGCACCGCCGAGGGGGTGGAGACCGAGGAGCAGCGCCGGATGCTGCAGGATCTTGGCTGCGACTGCTTCCAGGGCTTCCTGTGCGGCCCTCCACTGGAACCGGAGGCCTTCGAGGCCCTGCTCCTGAATCCGGACGCCGCCGTGATGCCTCCCCCGGAGCGCTGGTCGAGCGCGCCGCAGGGCAGCGAAGCCCCGTCCAGCCTGCCGACGGATGGGGCCCATCTGCCCGGCACGTTCGAGCAGCTCACGTTGCTGCGAACGGCCGTGGACGCCAGCCGCGATTTCTTTCTGCTGCTGCAGTCGGTCCATCGCCATGACGGCAGTATCGAAGACTTCCGGGTTCTGGATGTCAACAGAGCCGTCTGCTCCCACCTGCAGCAGGACCGCGAGGCGATCCTGGGCCAGACCCTGCTGGCCATCAGCCCGTCGATGGGCCAGAAGGGCCTGATCGATCTGTATGGCGATGCCGCCATGCGCAACGTCCCCACCGCCGTCAGTGGCTTTGCCGCCACCGATGGGCCCATGGCCACGGGCCGTCGCCTGTTCGACATCGAGATCACCCCGGAGCGCGGCATGCTCGCGGTCACCTGGCGGGATGTGACCGAGCAGGACCAGGCCGCCCGCAGCCTGGCGGATGTGGCGGCCCTCTACCGACTGCTCGCCGACAACATCGTCGATGTGATGCTGCTGCTGAACCACCACCAGCAGGTGGTGTGGGTGTCGCCGTCGCTGCAGCCGATGACAGGCTGGCAGCAGAAGCAGTGGCACGGCCGGAGGTTCCGGGATCTGTTCGCCTCCGCCGAGGAGCCACCCGGGCCGGTGGATCTCGACCAGTGGCTGGCGGAGTCGGGCCCGATCCGCCAGGGCCGTCTGCGGCTGGCCGATCCCGGCGGAGGCTGGAGCTGGGTGCAGCTGAGCGTCCGCAGGCTCGACGGCGACCAGCTGCGCAGCCTCGATACCCAGGGGGTCGACACCAGTGGCGAGGTGGATCCGGTCGGGGCCCCCCTGAGCCTGGCCCATGGCTATGTGATCACGCTCCAGCCGGTGGATGAGCAGGTCCTGGAGGAACGCCTGCTGCTGCAGCGCGCCAACACCGATCCCCTCACGGGCCTCTGCAGCCGCGCCGCCATCCTCGAGCGGCTGGAGCGGCTGCTCCTGGATGAACGGGCCCACAGCGCCCAGCCCCTGGCCCTGCTCTTCTGCGACTGTGACGGCTTCAAGGGCATCAACGATCGCCATGGCCACGCCTGCGGTGATGCGGTGCTGAGAACCGTGGCCCGCAGGATCCAGGCCCGGACCCGCCGTGGTGACCATGCCGGCCGGATCGGCGGTGATGAGTTTCTGCTGCTGCTGGAGGGGATCGAGCATCTGGAGGATGCGATCGCCTTCGCCGAAGACCTCCAGACCAGCATCAGCGAGCCGATCACCTGGAGTGACGCCACCCTCGAGCCCTCGTTCTCGATCGGCATCGCCCTGCACGGGGCCGGGGAGGATGCGGATCTGTTCCTCCGGCGGGCCGACCGCAACATGTACACAGCCAAGGCCGCCGGCCGCCACCGGGTGGTCGCCCTCTGAACCTGGGGCTGGGGCCATGCAGCTGTTTGCCGAGCTGATCGAAACCCTGGAGCACAGCAGCGGCACCCGGGCCCGGGTGGCCGCTTTGGCCGGCTTCTTCCGGGTGGCCGATCCGGCCGATGGCGCCTGGGCCCTGGCCCTGCTGCTGGGCAAGCGGCGCCGGCGGCTGATCACAGGCCGGCGGCTGCGGCAGATCGCTCTGGAGGGCTCCGGTCTGCCCGAATGGCTGTTCGATTCCTGCCACGCCCAGGTGGGGGATTCGGCCGAGACCATCGCCCTGCTGCTCCCCCGGCTGGCCCTGCCGCCGGCCCCGCCCCTGGAGCTGCCCCTGGCCGCGTGGATGGGCACGCGGTTGCCGGCCCTGGCCGCCCTGGAGGGCGAGGCGCAGGCCGAGGCGGTGCTGGCGGTCTGGGCGGGGCTCCCCGAGGGGCAGGTCTTCCTGTTCAACAAGCTGCTCACCGGTGGCTTCCGGGTGGGGGTGGCGGCCGGCCTGGTCACCCGGGCCCTGGCGGAGGTGGCAGGGCTGGAGGAGGCGGAGCTGGCCCACCGGCTGATGGGCGGCTTCGAACCCTCCCTGGAGACGATGCAGGCCCTGCTGGCGCCGCTGGAGGCCGGCGCGGCCGCCCCGATCAGCCGGCCCTATCCCTTCTGCCTGGCTTCCCCTTTGGAGCCGGAGCGCCTCGCCGCCACCGACCCCGCCGGCTGGCAGGTGGAGTGGAAGTGGGACGGGATCAGGGCCCAGCTGATCCGACGCGACAGCCAGACCTTTCTCTGGAGCCGGGGCGAGGAACTGATCAATGGCAGCTTCCCCGAGCTGGAGGGGGTCGCCGCCTTGCTGGGGCCGGGCACGGTGCTGGATGGGGAGCTGACCGTCTGGTCGGCCGGGGCGAGCCAGCCCGCCGGCTTCGGCCCCCTGCAGCGGCGGCTGGGGCGGCAGAAGCCCGGAGTCGCCCTGCTGCGGGAGTGTCCCGCGGCCTTCGTGGCCTACGACCTGCTGGAGAAGGGGGGCCAAGACCTGCGCCCCGAGCCCCTGGGCCGGCGCCGCGCCGCCCTGGAGGATCTGGTGCGGGGGCTGCCGGAGGCGGTCTCCACCCCCGCCGCCGGGCTCCTGCGCCTCTCCCCGGTGCTGCCGCTGGGGAGCTGGGAGGAGCTGGACACCCTGCGGCAGCAGGCCCGCTCGGTTGGCGCCGAGGGGCTGATGCTCAAGGCCCTCGATTCGGCCTACGGCGTCGGCCGGCGCCGCGGGCTGTGGTGGAAGCACAAGCTGGAGCCGATGGAGCTGGATGCGGTGCTGCTCTATGCCCAGGCCGGCAGCGGCCGCCGCGCCAACCTCCACACCGACTACACCTTCGGCCTCTGGGACGGCGAAGGCCGCCTGGTGACCTTCGCCAAGGCCTATTCGGGGCTCGACGACGGCGAGATCACCGAGCTGGACCGCTGGATCCGCCGCCACACCACCGAGCGCTTCGGTCCGGTGCGGGCCGTCGAACCGCTGCAGGTCTTCACCCTGGGCTTCGAGGGCCTGCAGCGCTCCTCCCGCCACCGCAGCGGCCTGGCCGTGCGCTTCCCCCGCATCCTGCGCTGGCGCCGTGACCGCACCGCCGAATCCGCCGATACCCTCGCCAGTGCCCTGGCCCTGCTGCAGAATCCGGCTCAGCGATCGGCTGGTCAGGGGGAAACAGCTGAGCGATAGACCGAGCGGCCATCCCCGGGCAGCAGCAGCGGTGCGGCCGGGTCAATGCGCAGGCCCAGGCTGAGCTCCGGCGGCCCGGAATCACCACCCTCCTCCCAGCGCTCCAGGGACAGCACCCGGCCCTCCGCCCCCTCGTAATCGCCGTAACGGCAGCCCGTCAGGCGCCGGTTCATCACCCGGGCGGCGGCGGTCACCGAGGCCCGACCCGTCTCCTTGAGGTGATAGAGCTGGCCGCGGCAGCGCACGTGCTCGGGGAAGTCGGCCGTCAGACCCTCCAGCTCGGCGGCGGGGACGTCCTCCAACCAGCTCACTTCCAGCCAGTCGTCCTCACAGACGCTCAGCCAGCGGCCATCGGTGCCGTCGCGCAGCAGGTACTCCAGCCACTGGAAACCGTCGTCGTCGTAGAGCAGCCGGTCTTCCACCACCCAGTCACGGCCGTCGTGCTGAACGATGTCGCCGGTGGTGAGGTTGAACAGGGTGCGGGCCTGCAGCTTCGGGGCACGGCGCCGCAGGCGGGCCCGCCGCCCCAGCACCAGGGCGACGGCGGCGAGCAGCAGCAGGAGCAGGAGAAGCCAGACGGCCATCGGAGCGCTCGGGGGCCGGACCATCAAGGCCGGCGGGCCCAGCATATGGACGCCGTCGCCTGGCGCCGGTGGCGGTCCGGGTGGCGGTGACGATCAGTTCTCCCGCCAGCGGCCCTGGCGCTGGTAGTCGGCCAGCACCGGCCGGTGCAGCCGGTTCGGCAGCACCCGCTCCCCCGGCGGCAGGGCCAGATCCCTGCTCAGGGGAAACAGGCGATCCAGCTGGCCCTGGTCGATCCAGCGGCCCTGGAAGGGGAGCACGGCCGGAGCCGGCCGCGGCGGGCCCCGGTGGGCCATCACGAAACCCCAGGGCCCGAAGCTGGGCACATCCACGCCGTAGGGGCGGGTGGTCAGCCGCAGCTCGGCCAGGGTGGCCTGGATCGAGGCCAGCACCCTGGGGCTGAAGAACGGCGTCGAGGCCTGGGTGACCAGCAGGCCGTGGGGGGCGAGCCGCCGCAGCAGGCGGCCGTAGAAGGTGACGCTGTAGAGACGCGCCAGGGCCGGCGTGGCCGGGTCAGGAAAATCGGCGATGATCACGTCGTAGGTGCCCCGCAGCTGCCGCACCCGCTCGAAGGCGTCGCCGATCACCAGCCGCGCCCGAGCGTCCTCGAGGCTGGCGCCGTTGAGGCGCCGCAGGAACGGCTGCTCCCGGGCCAGGCGCACCATGGCCGGGTCGAGCTCCAGCACATCCACCTGCCGCACCGCGGGCCAGCGCAGCACCTCCCGCAGGGCCAGGCCATCGCCCGCCCCCAGCAGCAGCACCCGGGCAGGCCGACCGTGCCAGGCCATCGCCGGATGCACCAGGGCCTCGTGGTAGCGGTACTCGTCGAGGCTGGAGAACTGCAGCTGGCCGTCGAGGAACAGGCGCAGGTCGTCGCGGCGGCGGGTGAGCACGATGCGCTGGTGGCGGCTCTGGATGCGGCCCACCACCGGATCCTCGTAAAGCCCGTCCTCGATCCGGTCGCCGAGGGGAACCAGCCCCAGGCCGGCCAGGGCGACCACGGGAACGGCGACGGCGATCGAGCGGCGCCAGAGCCGCCCCACCGGGAACACGGCGACGATCACCACGCAGCTGACCAGCGGCATCAGGGCCAGCAGGCCGGCGGTGGGCAGCAGCCCCAGCCAGGGGAGCAGCACCAGGGGAAACAGCAGGGCCCCCACCAGGGCACCCAGGTAATCCAGGGCCAGCACCCTGGCCAGGGCGACACGCAGCTGCTGGCCGCACTCCAGCAGGCGGGTCAGCAGCGGCACCTCCATGCCACCGAGCGCCCCCACCAGCACGGTGAACACCACCAGAGCCAGCCACACCGGCCCCCCCAGCCGGAACAGGGCGAACAGGCCGAGGGGCGCCAGCAGGCACAGGGGCGCCAGGGCCAGTTCGACCGCCAGGAACCACTGCAACAGGGGCATACCGGGGTCGGGCCCGGTGGCCAGGAACTGGCTCACCCAGGCACCCAGACCCATGGCGGCCAGGAAGGTGCCCACCACGACGCCGGTGGCCAGGGCGTGATCGCCGAGCAGATAGCTGGCCTGGGTGATCAGCATCAGCTCCAGCACCAGGCTGACGCTGGAGGAGAGGGCCGCCGCCGCCAGCAGCACCCGCACCTGAACGGGGCTGAGGGCCGGCAGGCTCCTGGCCGTCACTTGGCCGCGCCGGGTCCGCGCCCCTGGAAGCCCGACCAGTCCTGCCGGCGGGGTGTCGCCGTCACCCAGCGGCCGGAGCGGTAGCTGCCGCCGTAGCGGACGCCGCTGGAGGCGGCCGGGGTCCCCTCCTGGCCAAGGCGCCAGAGGCCGGGGCGGGTGATGGCCGCCAGGGTGCCGGCGGTGACCACCGTCACGGCCAGCACCATCACCACCGCGCGCTCATCGACCATCTCAGCGGCCCTCCGTCACGGCGTCCGGGGACAACACCGGCACCGGGCGCGGCGTCATGAGCCCGTCCTCCACGGTGAGCCGCAGCCATTCGATCTCCCAGAGGTCCCCGTCGGCGCGGAAGGTCTCGGGCAGCTGCACGCGGAAGCGGTGGCTGCCCGGCTCCGGCATCCGCAGATGGACCACCTGGCAGGCCGAGAGCCAGTGGTCCCCATCGCTGGAGCGGTGGGCCACGGTCACCGTCTGCCGGTGCCGGAGGCAGGGGCGCCCCAAGGCGTCGCACACCCGCAGCTCCAGAGAAGCGGTGGCCGGGGGCTGGCCCAGGGGGGGATTGTCATGGGGCAGTTCCCAGCGGGCCACCACCCCCACCCGCACCAGGCCCTGGCCACCGGCCTCACAGCGGATCGCGGCGACGCCCTCATCGCTGCGGCGGACCCAGCGGCCCCGGGCGATGCCGTAGCAGGCCATCAGCAGCACCAGCGCCGTCGCCTGCGTCACTACGGCGGTGAACAGGAGCAGGGGGGCGTCGACGCTGTGATTGCGGATGCTGCCGCGGACCACGACCGGATTCGGCAGGGGGCGGCCCGCTTCATCGAACAGATCCTGCAGCTGCACCGCCAGCTGGAAGCGTCCGGTGCGGCCCGGACGCATCGCCAGCGCCAGGCCCGCGTCGCCCTCCTCCCAGGTGCCGCTCTCCCCCTCCTCCGCCCAGGTGCCGCTGGCCCGCCAGCCGTCCTTGGTGAGGCTCAGCACGGTGCGGCCGCCGGCATCGAGGAGGGCCACATCCAGCTCGACGCTGCTGTTGGGGGGGATCTCGGCCGTCAACGTCAGCCGGGGGCTGCCCAGCCAGCCGTCCCGCAGCTCGAACGGGGCACTGAGCACCCGTTGGCCTTCAGGCACCACCATCACCAGCCGCCGGGGCCACTCCAGCGCCGAGACCGCCAGCACCAGCAAAGGCAGAAGCGGCAGCAGCAGGCTGGCCAGCGGCCAGAGCAGCAGCGACGGATCCCGCCGTCCGCCCGGGGAAGACAGCCCCATCAGCGGGCGGCCTCCGGGCTGTCCCTACGGTGGGGCCGGCTTCGCGACGCGGGGATGGTCAAACCACTGCTCCAGATGCTGCTGATGGTCGGCTGGACCTTTCTGGGCATCATCCTCATCTATGTCGGGCTCCTGCTCTTCGATCGGCTCTCTCCGATTGATTACCGGGCCGAGATCCGCCGGGGCAACATCGCCGCCGGGGTGGTGCTGGGGGCCGTGATCCTGGCCATCGCCGCCGTTGTGGTGGCGGTGCTCTCCACCTGATCCGTCCCCGCCCCGCCAACCCTTGACCCCTTCCACCGCGGCGGCGCTGCGGCCGATCGAGGCCTGGTTCACCAGCCGCGGCTGGCGGCCGATGCCCTTCCAGCGCCAGTGCTGGCGGGCCTACCTCGAGGGGGCCAGCGGCCTGATCCAGGTGCCCACCGGCTCCGGCAAGACCTACGCCGCCGTGATGGGGCCGATCGCCGCCATGCTCGCGGAGAACGGGGGATCCGGGCCGGAGGGCGGTCTGCGGCTGCTGGTACTGACGCCCCTGCGGGCCCTGAGCCGCGATCTGCTGCTGGCGATCCGGGAACCGATCGAGGCCATGGGCTGGCCGCTGCGGGTGGGACTGCGCAACGGCGACACCAGCAGCCATGAGCGGGGCAAGCAGCTCAAGGCCCCGCCCCAGATCCTGATCACCACGCCCGAATCCCTCTCCCTGCTGCTGGCCGGCCCCCGGGCCGAAGCCCTGTTCGCCGATCTGGAGGCGGTGGTGATCGACGAGTGGCACGAGCTGATGGGCAGCAAGCGCGGCTCCCAGACCGAGCTCTGCCTCAGCTGGCTGCGGGGCCGGCGGCCCGCCCTGCGCACCTGGGCGATCAGCGCCACCATCGGCAACCTGGAGGAGGCGGCCCAGGCTGCGGTGGGGGTCGGCGTCGAGCCGCGGATCATCACCGCCCGGATCCGGCGGGACACCCAGATCCGCAGCCTGCTGCCCGACACGATCGACGGCTTCCCCTGGGCGGGCCACCTGGGGCTGCGCATGTACGAGGAGCTGGTGGCCGCGCTGGAGCCGGCCATCTCCACCCTGCTGTTCACCAACACCCGCAACCAGGCCGAACGCTGGCACCAGTGCCTGCGCTTCGCCTGCCCGGAGATGGACGGGTCGATGGCCCTGCACCACAGCGCCATCGACCGGGCCGAGCGCGAGGCGATCGAGGCGGGGGTGAAGGCCGCCGAGATCCGCTGGGTGGTGTGCACCAGCTCCCTGGATCTGGGGGTCGACTTCCAGCCGGTGGAGCGTGTGGTGCAGATCGGCAGCGCCAAGAACCTGGCCCGGCTGCTGCAGCGGGCAGGCCGCTCGGCCCACCAGCCCGGGGGCACGGCCCAGGTGCTGTTCATGCCCACCAACGCCCTGGAGCTGCTCGAGGTGTCGGCGATGCGCAGGGGGCTGGGGGAGGGGCTGGTGGAGCACCGCCGCCCGCCCCAGGAGCCGCTCGATGTGCTGCTCCAGCACCTGGTGAGCCTGGCCTGCGGACCGGGCTTCGAGCCCGAGGCCACCCTCGCGGCTGTGCGGCGCACCTGGAGCTACCGCCAGCTGGAGCGCAGCCGCTGGGACTGGTGTCTGCGCTTCCTGGAGGAGGGGGGCGACTGCCTGGGGGCCTACCCGCGCTACCGGAAACTGGAGCGGGACCCGGCCGGGGCGGACCAGGCCGGCACCTGGCGCTACGTGGTGCGGGAAGCGGCCGTCGCCCGCCTGCACCGCCTCAACATCGGAACCATCAGCGCCGACCGCGCCGTGACCGTGCGCTTCGTGCGCGGCGCCGTGCTGGGCCATGTGGAGGAAGCCTTCATCGGCCGGCTCAAGCCGGGGGACGTCTTCTTCTTCGCCGGGCGCCAGCTGGAGTTCGTGCGGCTGCGGGAGATGACGGCGATGGTCAAGGCCACCACGCGCCGCAGCGCCACGGTGCCCGCCTGGGGCGGCGGCCAGATGGCCCTCTCCGACCTGCTCAGCACCCATCTGCGCCGGGAGGTCGACCGCTGCGCCCGCGCCTTGGAGGGCGAGGCTGGTTTCAGCCTCGACACCGCCGAGCTGCGGGCCCTGCAGCCGCTGCTGGAGCGTCAGGTGCAGCTCTCCGCCCTGCCCCGGACGCACCAGTTCCTGGTGGAGCTGTGCCACACCCGGGAGGGCAGCCATCTCTACGCCTATCCCTTCGAGGGCCGTTTCGTGCACGAGGGCCTGGGATTCCTGTGGTCGTGGCGGCTGGCCCGGCACCGGAGCGGCACCTTCACGGTGTCGGTGAATGACTACGGCTTCGAGCTGCTCGCCCCCCGCGGCTACCCCTTCGAGGAGCTGCTCGGGGAGCACGCCGAGAGCCTCCTGGATCCCACCGGCCTGCTGGAGGACCTGGAGCGGGCCGTGAACCTCTCGGAGCTGTGCCGCCGCCGCTTCCGCTCCATCGCCCAGGTGAGCGGCCTGGTGCTCAACGGCTACCCCGGCCAGGCCCGCTCCGGCGGCCAGCTGCAGATCAGCGCCGCCCTGCTCTTCGATGTCTTCCAGCGCCATGAGCCCGGCAATCTGCTGCTGGCCCAGGCCCGCGGCGAGGTGCTGGAGGAGCAGCTCGATCTCGGTCGGTTGATCGGCACCCTGCAGCGGCTGCAGGGGAGCGAGTGGCTGGAGCGGCACCCGCCCCGCCCCGGTCCCATGGCCTTCCCGCTGCTGGCGGAGCGGCTCAACAACCGGATGAGCAACGAATCGCTGCTGGAGCGCCTGGAGCGGCTGCGCCAGCAGGCCTGTCGGGCCGAGGGGCTCTGAGCCGCCGGATGCGGGCCAGGGCTGGGAGGGAAAGACGGAGGGGGTGGGATTCGAACCCACGGAATCTTGCGATTCGCCGGTTTTCAAGACCGGAGCCATCAACCACTCGACCACCCCTCCAGGCTGGACGGCCTGCCGACCATGTCGGAAGCCCCGCCATGCTCCCATGGAGGGGCGGCGCCTAGAGCCGACTGGGCAGCCCCTTGCAGCCACCCGGGATGGTCTGCCGGGAGCGCACACCGCTCCAGGCCGCCAGGTAGGTCCGGCTGGACGGATCCAGCTGGCGCACCCCCGAGAGGTTGACGTTCTCCACCAGGGCACCGGTGCCGGCACCGCCGACGTGATCCGGTGGCTGCTGGGCCTGGGGCGGGGTGGCCTCCAGGGGGTCGCCGTAGAAGAAGCGGGTGCCCTGCAGACAGGCCCCCTGCAGGTTGGCGCCCGCCAGATTCACGCCCGAGAGGTTCGCCTCGGCCAGATCAGCGCCGGAGAGGTCGGCGCCCGAGAGGTCGGCCCCGTTGAAATCGATGGCCCGCAGGTCGGTGCCGGCGAGGTCGGCCCCCCGCAGCATGCTCTGCAGGCGGATCACCGGGACGCCCCGCGGCCGGTCCTCCTCGTAGCTGCCCTCACCGTCAAGGATGGCGCGCCCCAGCCGCTGGTCGCGGCGCAGGGGCGTCAGCAGCCGGGCGTGGGAGAGAAACCGCAGGATGCGGGCCTTGCCGTCGCCGTCGATGCTGCTCAGCACGGCGGCCAGGCGACCCTCCGCCAGCATCCGCTCCAGCGGCCAGTCCTCCAGCAGCCCCTCCTCGTCGCTGATCAGCTCGGAGATGCCGTGGATGAAGCTGTCGATGGTCTGGGCCTGGGTGATGCGGTTCTGCTGGGTGGTGAGCCGCTGATCCACCATCACCTGGCGCCAGGCGATCATCAGGGCCACCAGGGCCACGAGGATCTGGCCGATGGCCCCGATCACCCCTTCCCCGAAGGCGCCGATCGCCTCCCAGTCGCCGTTGACGTAGATCGCCAGCAGCGGGTCGAACCAGCCCAGGGCCAGGGGGATCGACAGCAGGGCGAGCACCAGGGACACCAGCGCCAGCAGGCGGACGGTGGGGGGTTCCTCCAGCTGGCGGGCCAGGAGCTGCCAGAGGGGTGGCAGCAACTGGCGCAGGGCCAGGGCGACGACCAGCAGGGCCGCCGGCAGCGCCAGCCAGGCCAGACCCAGGATGAGGGCCGCCTGGAGCACCAGGAGCGTGAGCAGCAGCTGCAGGCCGGCTCCATGGCGCAGACGGGTCCAGGCACCACCCGAGCGCAGGGCAGGGGGCGGGGCGGTGGCGGCGGTGAGCGGACGGTCGTCCGGCTTCGTGCTCATGGGACGGGGCTGCCCTGGAAGAAGAACCCGGCCGCCAGGATGGCGTAGGCCGCCAGCAGCAGCACCCCCTCCAGCCAGTCCGAGCGTCCGTCGAGGCTGACCAGGTTGCTCACCAGCACCGCGGTCGCCACGGCCACCACCTCATAGACGTTGAAGCTGAGGTCGAGGGGGTGACCGAGCAGGGGAGCGACCAGCAGCAGCACCGGCACCACCAGCAGCCCCACCAGCAGGGTGGAGCCCAGGGCCACCGACACCGCCAGATCCATCTTGTCCTTGCGGGCCATGGACACCGCGGTGAGATATTCCGCCGCGCCGCCCAGCAGGGGAAGCAGCACCACGCCGGTGAACAGGGCCGAGAGGCCAAGGGACTCGGTGACGGTCTCCACCACCCCGACGAACAGCTCGGAGGCGTAGGCCAGGCCGACGGTCGCCGCCAGCAGCACGGCGACCCAGGGGAGCAGGGGCGGCTTGGTGCCGCCGCCCTCGCCGTGGGCCTCCTCTCCCTCCACGCCCAGGTCAGCCTCGGCCACGGCGTAGAGGGTGCGGTGGGTTTTCAGGGAGAACAGCAGGGTGAGGGCGTAGACCGCCAGCAGCACCCAGGCCACGAAAAGGGAGAAGGATTCAGCGGCGCCCGCATCGAGGCCACCGGCGCCGTCACCCACCATGCCCCGCAGGCTCGGGATCAGGATCGCCAGGACGGCCAGGGTCATGGCCGAGCCGTTCACCCTGGCCACCACCGGCTGGAAGCGCTGCTCGCTGCGGCCGATCCCACCGACCAGCATCGACAGGCCGAGGGCCAGCAGCAGATTGGCCATGACCGTGCCCGTGATGCTCGCCTTGACGATGTCCACCAGGCCCGCCCGCAGGGCCGCCAGGGCGATGATCAGTTCGGTGGCATTGCCGAACAGGGCATTGAGCAGGGCCCCGAGCGAAGGCCCGAGGGTGAGGGAGAGCTCCTCGGTGGCGGTGCTGAGCAGGATCGCCAGCGGAATGATCGAGAGGATCGAGGTGACGAAGACGATCCCATCCCCCCAGTGGAGCCGGTCCGCCATCGCAGCCACCGGCAGCATCGCCAGCAGGCCGGTGGCGATGCGCAGGCGAGGGGGCATGAAAGGAGAAAGACGGTGACCCATTGTGACCGACTGTTGATGCCCGGGGCCATGGCCGGACGTGGTGAAATCGCCATGGCAGCGGGGTGGGCCGGGTCCCACGCGGGGCGGGGTCGTGATGAAGGCGGCGCGACAGGGATGTTCGGCTCAGAATGGCCGCAGCAGCATGCTCCGGATTGCCCGACACCCTGCAGGCCAGCTTGGGTCCGAAGAACCCTCAGCCCATGAACGTCCCTGTCCAGCGGCCCGATGGCGGCAGGCCGAGGCAGCGCTTCGGGCTGCGCTTCGGGCCCCGGAAATCACGAGGAGGACAGCCTCCGGCACGACAACCGGTGGCATCGATTCAGCAGGTCTTCACGCTGATCGCGATTGTCAATGGGTTGTTCTCCTGTACCTGGTGATTGCCGCCATCCAGGTGCTGAAGGTTCCTGGTGGCCGGTCAGCAGAGATCTACGTCTCCCTGATTCTGACCCTGCTGCTGGTCATCCTGGCGATCATCTCGTATCAGATCATCGCCAGACGCATCATCCTGCCCATCGCCCGACTGGTCAGGGAAGCCAGTGCGATCGAGAGCGACGACATGAGCAGTCTGCTGACGATCCGGAGCAACGACGAGATCTCCCGGCTGGCGCAGGCCTTCAACGTGGTACTCACCAAGATGCGGCAGGCCCTGATCGCCGGTGAGGCCAGCAACCGGCAACTGCTGGAGGCGAACCGCCAGATCGAGTCCTCCATCAACTATGCGGGCCTGCTGCAGCGCTCGATCCTGCCGGACCGCCAGCTGCAGGAAACCTTCGGCAACGACTATTTCATCCTCTGGCTGCCGCGCGACACGGTTGGTGGCGACTACTACATCTTCCACTCGGAAGGCGGGCACTGCCTGGCCGGTGTGGCCGACTGCGCCGGCCACGGCGTTTCCGGGGCAATGATGACGATGCTGGCCAGGGCAGGCATCGATCGTTCGATCATGGAGGTGGGCATCACCTCACCGGCGGCCATCCTGAGCTGCACCGACACCGCGATGCGCACCCTGCTGCATGGCGCCAGGATGAGCAAGTCCATCGCCACCAGCATGGACATCGGGCTGGTTCGCCTTGACTTCGAAGCCAGGACACTTAGATTCTCTGGTGCAAAGATCAGTCTCTATTGGAGTGATGGGCAAACCATGCACATGCTCAGGGGAGACCATCGGGCCATCTGCGACCAACGGGTCGGCTCCTACACGGACCACGACATTCCGTTGCAGCCGGACTGCACCTACTACCTCACCACCGACGGCCTGCTGGACCAGTCAGGCGGTGACAACGGCTTTTCCCTCGGCACCCAGCAATTCAAGGAATGGCTGATCGGGCTGGCCCGCCAGCCGCTGGAGCAGCAGCGTCAGGCCCTGGCCGATGCCCTCGAACAGTTCCGCGGCAGTCATCCCCAGCGGGATGACATCACGATCCTTTCCTTCCGTTTCTCCTAGAGGACCGACTGATGTCCTATGCGACCATGCTCAGCGAACCCTTTGCCTGGCTCGCCATCGCCGCGCAAGAGCGCCTCTCGGAGTTGAAGCGATGACGATCACCACCACCAGTCTGATGTCTCTGAGGGAGTTCTTCAGTGACTATCGGATTCTCATCTGCTTCAATGGCCCCATCTCCACCACGCTGATCGGCGAGATTGGATCCGCACTCAAGGAACACATCGAATCCAATCACGCGCCTGAACTGGAAGTGATGGATGTGTTCAGTGTGTATATCGAAATGAGTCAGAATATCAGGAATTACGCCACCAGCCATGGCTTCAGCGATGCCGAGTCCTCCGCCACGGTCGTGATCGCGGCCGCCGAGGCTGGCCATTACGCCGTCTGTGCAGGTAACCTCGTTGAGATGGAGGATGGAAAGGCCCTGCTGAAGCGGATCCACGAACTCGCCGCCTGTGACAAGCCCCAGCTGAAGGCGCTCTACAAACAGCAGTTGCGCCAGCCCCACTCCCAGACCCCGGGCCAGGGCGCCGGCCTGGGTCTCATTGAGATTGCCAGGCGCTCAAGCCAACCCATGGAGGCCTCCCTTGACCCCCTTGAGCCCGGTCGCGCTTTCTTCAGCCTTCGGGCCATCATCTGATCCCATGACCAGCAGCGAAGAACTGAACCTGTCCGTACCGGGCTCCCAGTCCAGCCCTTCGATCCGTGCGGACTGGAAGGCGGGTGTCGTGGTGATGAGCGGTGAGTCCTATCCTGAGAATTCCTTTGAGCTCTACGACCAGCTGATCCAGTGGATTGAGTCCTATCTCACCACCGCCAACCACTCACTGACTCTCGAGCTGCATCTCAACTATCTGAACACCAGCAGCATCCGCTTCATGATCGACATCTTTGATCTGCTGCAGACGGCGTTTGATGAGGGCAAGGAAGTGCTGGTGCAGTGGATGTTCGATGACCGAAACCCTCGCTCCGCCGAGCTGGGCTCCGAATTCAAGGAAGACTACACCTTTCCTTTTCTGATCCTTTCCATCAACGCCTGACATGCCAGAGACTTCCGGCCCCAAATCTGACGATCAGCTGGAACAGGAAGTCATGGCCGTCCTGGCAGATCAGCGTTACGACAATGATCCGGTCCGGAACCTGCTGGCCAGATTGTGGCACCGCATCGAAGAGCAGGTGGACCGCCTGGAGCGGGTTGCCGATATCTCCGATCTCTACCAATCCCACGTTCTGGAGAGCAACCGCAGCCTCACGAATCGCTATGAGAAGCAGCTGCGCCAGATCAAGCGGGTGGTGCGCATTTCTGACCTCTATCAGGCCTCACTGAAGGAGGTGAATCTCACCCTGTTCGAGGCTTCCACCCACGATCCCCTGACAGGGATCTCCAATCGTCGCTTCATGGCGGAGCGCTGCCTGGAGGAGGATCAGCGGGCCAGCAGGCATGGCTCCACCTATTCGATGATCATCCTCGATGTTGACCACTTCAAACTGATCAACGACGACTATGGGCATGCCACCGGCGATCTGATGCTGGTGGATTTCGTCAAGGCGCTTTCCGGCAGCCTCCGCCACTACGACATCATCGCCCGCTGGGGTGGGGAAGAGTTCCTGGCCCTGCTGATCGATGCCGATCTGGCCACGGCCGAAGGGGTGGCCAAGCGGATGCTGGCCAACATCCGCAGCATGCGCGTGTCCATCGACGACATGGAGCTGAAGCTCACCGCCAGCATGGGCCTGACCGAGCACAAGGCCGACGAGAACTATGACGCCACCTTCCGCCGCGCCGACAAGGCCCTGCTGATGGCCAAGAACAGTGGTCGCGATCGCCTCGTCGTGATTGATCCCGGCGACCCCCTCGGCCATCGGGAAATCAGCACCCTGGCGGCGACGGAGTAGGGGCCACCCACCCAAGCCAGCTCAGCGAATGAGCCGGCGGCCGCAGGGCCGCCGGCGAGGGCTCAGGCCTCAGGCCTCAGGCTTGGCCAGCGGCAGCAGACACTTGTCGGAATCGCAGCCGGCCGGGCCGGCTTCGATCAGCTCGCCGCCGTCGTACTTCTGCAGGGCCAGGAAGAAATCGCCGCACACACGCCGCTGTTCGACCTCGCCCACCATCCGGGTGTAGGTGGCCTGATCGATCGGCTCGAAGGGCAGCCGCGGGAAGGTGGCGTTGGCATCGAAGCGGGCCAGGAGTGCGGCCGAGATGTAGCCCTCCCCGTTCTCGATGGCGTGGTGGATCGCGGCGGCCAGGGGCTCGATCTCATGCTCACGGAATTCCACCGTCGCCGAGGTGTTGTGGGTGGTGTAGTAGCGCTGCACCTGCATGTAGAAATCGAACTGGGCCAGGGCGGAGAAGTTGTTGATTTCCACCCGGTCGGCCCCGGGCAGGTTGGCCCAGCTCACCTCGGTGGGGATCTCCACCAGCCATTCGGTGCAGCGCGGATCGAAGGGATCATTCAGCAGCCGCCCCTGCTCGTCCTTGTCGGACTGGGAGGGAACGATCGCGTAGCCGTACTCCATGCAGGCCAGGGCCACCGGATCGTTCTTGCGGAAGGTGATGCGGCGGATGAAGCGCTGGGCCTTGGGGGGATGCCAGCCGGGGCTGGCGCCGGTGAGCAGGCTCTTGGTGCCGGCCGGCTGGACGGTGGTGCAGCGATTGGGACGGCGCATGCCATGGCGGTCGCAGTAGTCCCACACCGCCTCGTGCACCCAGTCCTTCCAGCGGGACAGGTAGGCCGCCTCCTGCTGGCGGAACGCCCGGCCCTCCTCGCTGTCGGGACGGCCGGCTTCCCACCACTGCAGCCAGGGGGTGCCGAAGGCGTGGACAAAGAAGTCGAACAGGCCCGTGAAGCTGACCCCCACGATCGGGTCCCAGGCCCGGCTGCGGCGATAGCGCTCGACCTCGAAGCGGTGGTTCAGCAGGCAGGCCACCGCCAGACCGCCGGCCTTGAAGGCATCCTCCTGGGCCTGGTGGTCGGCGGGGTCGATCCGGTTGAGATGGATTTCCGCCAGGTTGCAGTGGAAATCGGCACCGAGAATTTCACCGCAGGGGTTGAGGCCGTAGCGACAGAGTCGGTGTTCGAGCTCGTCGGCGCCGATCTCGGGATGGTGCAGCTGCAGCCAGCGGCCGGCTTCCTCCCGTCCCTGGTCGCAGTAGATGCCGATGAACTCGGTGCGCAGCTCCGGGGTGGTCAGCAGGTCGGCGTTGGAGCGGGCGATGGCCTCGGGGGCGAACTGGATGGCCCCCTCGCCCGACTGGAACTGCTTGGTGACCGCTTCCAGCACCACCTCGCGGCTGGGACGCACGTGAAACACGCGCGTGTGGTTGGCCATGCGCAGGGCGTCCCGCTCGGGGTCGATGCGCCAGTTGCCCTGGTCGTCCTGCTGCCAGAGGTTCTCTTTGGCACCGAGGGCGGAATCGTCATCGGCGCAGAACTGGCGCATGCCGGCACTGCGGCGGATGTTGCCGGCCACGATCGTGACCGCCGCCTCATCGATCAGCAGGCAGCACTCCACCGAGGTGAGCTGGCGGCCCCTGGCCTTGTTGAGGATCTGGGCGACGCGGCCGTAGAGATCCTTCAGCTTGACCGGATTGGCCATGCCGCCGAAGCCCTTGAGGGTTTCCCCCACCGGCCGCACGTCCGAGAGGTCGACCGAGACATGGACAGGACCGTCAAAGCGCTCGTCGCTGCAGAGGTTGAGCAGCAGCCGGTAGCTCTCCACCCAGCCGGCCCGGGTGTCGCCGACGCGGACGCTGACGTGATGGCCATCGATCACGTGACTGGTCTGCTGCTGGCGGGAGCCGATCGGCGTCAGGCCGATGTCGGTGACGCCATCGATGACGAGGGTGTTGCGGATCTTCGGCAGCCGGCTGATCAGATGGGGCTCGATGATGGCGCCGGTGCCGCAGCCCATCATCGCCAGATCCATCATCAGGGCGAAGGCTTCCCAGTCCACCAGGTTGGTGGAGGTGCAGTTGTAGGCCCCGGAGAAGTTCTCGGATTGCTCGATCCATTCGGTGCCGCCGATCCACAGCCAGCGGCCGGAGGGGAGGGCCATCTGGTGGCGCTGCATGCGCCGGATCAGCTCCACCTCGGAGGCGTCGAGGGAGCCCAGGACCCGCAGGCCCTCCAGGTTGCGCTCAGCCACCTCGTGCCAGCTCTCCCGACCACCGCTCGCGGTCTTGCGGCTGTAGGTGCGATAGAAGACCGGATAGGCCGCCGGAGCGGTGACCGGGAAATCCGCCGCCGGCGCTGGGATCGCGTCGCTGCCGGCAGAGGTCGCCCCGGCAGACGCTGCCCCGGCAGAGGTCGCCGCCGTGTCGGGGGTGGCTGGACGGGCGGCGGAGATGGTCACGGTGGGTACGGCCGGATCGTGTTGCGCACCATAACGCCACCTGTAGGGTCTGCAACGCCCCGACCCCACCAGCCACGGTGCCTTTGGCGCCCGAACGCGATGCTGGAGCGATGGAGCGGATCTGCGAACCGGAGCTGATGGACGAGCCGCTGCAGGCCGAGGCCTATGCGGCGGCGGATTTCTCCAGCGGTGACCTTGCGGTGCTGGAGCGGATCGCGGCCCTCCCCGCCCTGCGGGGGAGCGGCGACGGGGAGGGGCTGAACGTCGTGGATCTGGGCTGCGGACCGGGCAACATCACCTTCCTTGTGGCGCGGCGCTGGCCAGAGGCCCGGGTGCTGGGCATCGACGGATCGGCCGCCATGCTGGCCATCGCCGAGCGGCGGCGGCTGGCGCAGCCGGCCGCCCACCGCCAGGTGCGCTTCCAGCGGCTGGTGCTGCCCAGCCCCCAGCTGGCGGGCCCCTGCAGCGCCGTGGTCAGCAACAGCCTGCTGCACCATCTCCATGATCCGGGCGTGTTCTGGGGAGCCGTGAAGCAGCTCTCGGGTCCGGACACCAGCCTCTACGTGAGGGATCTGCGCCGGCCGGCGAACGCCGCCGACCTCGAGGCCCTGGTGGCCCGCCACGCCGGCGCCGCGCCGGAGGTGCTGCGGCGGGACTATGCCCATTCCCTGCGGGCGGCCTTCACCGCCGCCGAGGTGATCGAGCAGCTGGAGGCCGCCGGGCTGGGGGGGCTTCAGGTGCGGGAGGTGGACGACCGGTATCTGGAGATCCAGGGCCACGGCCTGCCTGGCAGGCTGGCCCCATGACCAGCCGACCCCCCTCCGTCCCCGTTCCGGACACCGACGCCGCGGCACTGGCGGCGGCGGTGAGCCGGCGCCGCAATTTCGCGATCATTTCCCACCCCGATGCGGGCAAGACGACCCTCACCGAGAAGCTGCTGCTCTACGGCGGGGCCATCCAGCAGGCCGGGGCGGTGAAGGCCAAGGGGGAGCAGCGCAAGGTGACCTCCGACTGGATGGAGCTGGAGAAGCAGCGCGGCATCTCGATCACCTCCACCGTGCTCCAGTTCGACTACGCCGGCAGCACGATCAACCTGCTCGACACCCCCGGTCACCAGGACTTCTCGGAGGACACGTACCGGACCCTGGCCGCCGCCGACAACGCCGTGATGCTGGTGGACGCGGCCAAGGGTCTGGAGCCCCAGACCCGCAAGCTGTTCGAGGTCTGCCGGATGCGGCGGATCCCCATCTTCACCTTCATCAACAAGATGGACCGGCCGGGGCGCGAACCCCTGGAGCTGATCGACGAGATCGAACAGGAGCTGGGGCTGGCCTGCTGGCCGGTGAACTGGCCGATCGGCAGCGGCGACCGCTTCCGCGGCGTCATCGACCGGCGCTCCCAGGATCTGCTGCTGTTCGAGCGGGCCGAGCGAGGCCGCCAGAGCCTGGAGCGGCGCCTGGCCCCCGGCGATCCCGATCGGGCCGGGCTCGTGGAGGCGGAGCTGCTGGAGCTGGCCCAGGAGGAACTGGAGCTGGTGGAGGGGGCCGGGGCGGCGCTGGATCTGGAGCGGGTGCACGCCGGTGAGCTGAGCCCGGTGTTCTTCGGCTCGGCGATGACCAATTTCGGGGTGCGCCCCTTCCTGGATGCCTTCCTGGAGCTGGCCCAGCCGCCGGTGGCCCGGGAGAGCGACCAGGGACCGGTGGATCCGCTGCGACCGGAGTTCAGCGGCTTCGTGTTCAAGCTCCAGGCCAACATGGACCCCCGCCATCGCGACCGCGTCGCCTTTGTGCGGGTGTGCAGCGGCCGCTTCGAGAAGGACATGAACGTGCGCCACGCCCGCAGCGGCCGCACCATCCGCCTGTCCCGCCCCCAGAAGCTGTTCGGCCAGGACCGGGAGGTGGTGGAGGACGCCTACCCCGGTGATGTGATCGGCCTCAACAACCCCGGCATGTTCGCCATCGGCGACACCCTCTACACCGGTTCGCGGGTGGAGTACGAGGGCATTCCCTGCTTCAGCCCGGAGATCTTCGCCTGGCTGCGCAATCCCAACCCCTCGGCCTTCAAGAGTTTCCGCAAGGGGGTGAACGAGCTGCGGGAGGAGGGGGCCGTCCAGGTGCTCTATGACACCGACCCCAGCAAGCGGGACCCGATCCTGGCGGCGGTGGGCCAGCTGCAGCTGGAGGTGGTGCAGTACCGGCTGGAGAACGAGTACGGCGTCACCAGCCGGCTCGAACCTCTGGAATTCAGCGTCGCCCGCTGGGTGAGCGGCGGCTGGCCGGCCCTGGAACGGGTCGGCCGCCTGTTCAACTGCAAGACGGTCCGCGACGCCTGGGACCGGCCGGTTCTGCTGTTCCGCAACGACTGGAATCTGCACCAGCTGCAGGAGGACCATCCCGAGCTGGAGCTGCACGGGGTGGCGCCGGTGGTGAGCGGGGTGGAGCCGATCGCCCTCTGAACCCGGGGCGCCGTTGGGGTCGGTGCGGGGGAAACCCCTCCCTCGCGCAACCCCGGCGGAGGGGGCAGAATGAAGCAACAAATCGTCACGCCGCAACGGACGGTCACTGCGATGCCTCGATCCGTGACGCCATTCCCGCTCTGGCTTGTGCGTCCCCGCAGCGACGGGGGCAGTGATTACGTCAGCTTCCAGCCCTCCCAGGGGGCCGTGGAGATGCGTGAAGGCAGCCACCTGCCCCCCCAGATGCCCCTGCTCAAGCGGCGCCGGTCGCTGGCCATCGAGGAGGCCGAGGCCTGCCGTCGCCGTCTGCAACAGGAAGCCGGATATCACCGCAGTGAACCGCTTTTTTAGCCTTGGCTCGATACGCTCGTTGGTATGAACCAAGGATCCGACCTGCCCCATCCGGGCCCTGACGCCTCCGATCCGTACGAGCGGCTGGGTGTCGCCCCGGATGCCTCCTTCGACACGGTCCAGGAGGCCAAGCTGGCTCGGCTCCAGGAGGCCGGCGAAGATCCGATGGTGCGCTCCCGCATCGAGGCCGCCTACGACGCCGTGCTGATGGATCGGCTCAAGGAGCGTCAGCAGGGGCGGGTCAGCAGCGCCGCCCGTTCCGCCTCCCAGCGGGAGCAGGCCTCACCACCCCCGAGCCGGCCCGCCCTTTCGGCCCTGCCGAGCCTGCCCCAGCTTCCCCCCTCGCGACTGCCGCGCCCGAGCTTCTCCCTGCCCCGTCTGCAGCTGGCCAGCGGCCGCGATCTCTGGCTTCCCCTGGCGGCCGACGGAGTGCTGCTGGTGCTGCTGGTGCTGATGCCCGGCGCCGCCCCTGAGCTGCTCACGGCTCTGGCCACGGGCGTCACCCTGCTCAACCTGCAGCGGCGCAACGGACGCTTTCTGGCGGCGGTGGGCTGGTCCTTCGCCCTCCTCTGCGTGGGTCTGGTCCTCGGAGGCCTGCTGGCCGGTGGGCTGGGGCCCTCCCTGAGCTCGGCCCTGCCGGTCTCCACCCTCCAGCTGCAGAGCATTCCCGCCATCCTGCTGCTGCTGCTCGGAGCCCTCCTGATCGCCTGAGCCCCGGGGCTTCAGGTCAGGCCACAGCGGCCAGCTCGTCGATCAGCTCCTGCAGTTCCTCTGCCCCCACCCGGTAGACCTCACTGCAGAAATGGCAGGTCAGTTCCGCCTGGCCGTCCTCGCTGAGCATGGCGCTCAGTTCATCGCGGCCCAGAAGCCGCAGGGCGCTGACGCTGCGGTGGCGGCTGCAGGGGCAATGGAAGCGCACCGGCTGCTCGATCGGAGCCGCCTCCAGGGGCTGGGGATCGAGATCCGGAAAGATGTCCTCGAACAGGGCATGAAGCTGGTGGGCATTGGCGGCGAGCCGCTCGCTGAAACCGGTGATCTCCCGGCAACGCTCCTCCAGCAGGGCCACCAGGGCCGGCTCCCGCGCCGCCTTCGGCAGCACCTGCACCAGCACCCCACCGGCGCAGCGCACCCCGGAACTGTCGATCGTCTCCCCCACGAACAGGGCCGAGGGGGTCTGCTCGGAATGCAACAGGTAGGAGGCCACGTCCTCACCGATCCCGCCGCTCACCAGCTCCACGGTGCTGCTGAAGGGTTCGCCCTGGCCCCGGTCCCGCACCACGTGCAGGTAGCCGGTGCCGGTGGCGCGGCGGAAGTCGAAGCGGTGGCCGCCGTCCGCGTCGGGGAGCAGATCGAGCTCCAGGTCGGGGCGGCCCACGTAACCCCGCACGCTGCCGTCCCGGCCCGCATCCACCATCAGGCCCCGCAGGGGTCCGTCGGACTGGATGCGCAGGTTCACACGCCCATGGGCCACCTTCATCGAGCTGGCCAGCAGCAGGGCCGCCGTCATGGCACGGCCCAGCAGGGCGGTGGTGAGAAAGGAGAGCCCGTGGCGTTCCCGGGCCACGCGGCTGGCCGCGGTGGTGGTGACCGCGACCATGCGGATGCCGCCGCCGGCGCCGGTGGCCCTCAGCAGGCTGTCCCCCATGAACTGAGCCCCCATTAACTGGCCTCCCATGAACCGATCCCCCATCCAGCCGTCCCCCACCATCAGCTGGTCATCGTAAGGAGGCGGATCGGGGCGCCTCCAGGGGCCCCAGGGCACCGGCCTCCAGCCGCCAGCCGTGGTCGATCACACCCCGGAACAGCTCGGGTTCGTGGGTCACCACCAGCAGGGCCCGCTCCCGGGCCAGGTCGGCCAGCAGCTGCAGCACCTCCTCACGCACGGTCCAGTCGAGGCCGGCGGTGGGTTCATCGAGCAGCAGCACCCGGGCATCCCGCACCAGCTGCACCGCCAGCGCCAGCCGCCGCTGCTGGCCGCCGCTGAGCCGCTCGGGAGCCTGCTGCAGGGAGAGGTGGCCGAGACCCACCTGCTCCAGCACCGCCTCAGCCTTCTCGGCGGTGAGCCGCCGCTGGCCCAGCTTCAGCTCCTGGCCCACCGTCAGGCCGAGGAAATGGCGTTCCGGGAACTGGAACACCAGGCCGCATAGCCAGCGGCGCTGGCGGCTGTTGAGGGCCTCCCCCTGCCAGAGGATGCGGCCGGCATCGGCTTCGGCCAGACCGCAGAGCACCTCCAGCAGGGTGGTCTTGCCGCTGCCGCTGCGGCCGGCCACCAGGGCCGGGGCTCCCACCGCCAGCTGAAGCGACACGTCACGCAGCACCGGCGCGGCCGCCGTGGCCGGGTGATAGCGCAGACCGATGACGTCGAGCATCCCACCAGCATGCCGTCCGGCGCTGCGGCGCCGGCGCCCGGGAACGTGTTGGATGGGGGGACACGCGCGCCGTCTCCCCTTCTCCATGGATGTCCGATTTCGCGAGGTGGATCCGTTCAACTGCTGGATCTGGCTGCGCTTCGCCGACCAGCCCGGCGGGTCCGAGCGGGGCTACGTCGAAACGGCCTTCGACAGCTGGTTCTTCCTCGGCAAGCTGGGCGGCTTCAATGCCGAGAACCTGCAGACCCACGAGGGGGGTGTGGACCTGGGCTGGCTCCCCTACGACACCGAATCCGCCGAACGCTGTCTGCCCGCCCTGATGCACAACATGGGGCCGATGGAGTACCAGGACGACTGGGCCCGCTGCTGGGTCGACCTGGGCACCAGCGATGCCCTGGCCCTCGATGTGCTGATCAACGCCCTGCGCCAGCTGGACAACGACGTTCTCGAGATCACCGAACTGGTGATCGGCGGCCTCAACGAGGACTGGCCGATTGACGAGGAGCCCGAGAGCCCGTTCACCGGAGACTGATGGGGCGGGAGCTGCGCCGGCTGCTGATCACCCCGGAGCGGATCGCCGCCCTGGCGGCCGGGGGCCCGGAGCTGGCCAGGCTGGCCCTGGAGCCTCCGGAACGCCACTACCTGGAACGGGTGCTGCGCTACCGCCCCGGCGACCGGCTGGCGCTGGTCGACGGTGTCGGCGGACTCTGGACGGCGGTGCTCGACCCGGAGCGGGGCCTGCGGCTGGAGCAGGCACCTGCTGAGCCGCTGCTGCGGGAGGAGCCGCCTTGGCCACCCCTGGAGCTCGCCATGGCCGTGCCGCGGCGGGAGGCGGATCTGGTCTGGCGCATGGCCACCGAACTGGGGGCCGACCGGCTTCAGCCCCTGCTGGCCGAGCGTGGCGCCCCTGGTGAGCGCTGTCCCCTCGAGCGCTGGCAGGGGATCGTGCGAGAGGCCACCGAGCAGTGCGAACGGCTGTGGCATCCGGTGCTGGCATCTCCCCAGCCGGCCCGGGAGTGGCTGAGCCGGCCCTCGCCCGGGATCAGCCTGCTGGCCACCACCCGGCGGGAGGGGCTGCCCCTCTGCAGCCAAAGGCTGCGGGAACTGCTGGACGGGGCGGGCGAGGGGGCGAGCGACAAGGACCTGGCGGCCGGCCTCCGGCTGGCGATCGGCCCGGAAGGGGGCTGGAGCCCCCAGGAGGAGGAACGGGCCGAAGCCTCCGGCTGGCAGCCGGTGAGCCTGGGGCCAACCATCCTGCGCACGGCGACTGCCGCGGTGGCCGGCCTGGCCCTGCTGGCCGACTGGCGAGCGCTCAGGAGCGCATCATGCCGGCCGCCATCTCCTTGAACACGCCCAGGTTCGCCCCGGGGGTGCGGCGCTTCATCGGGGTGGCGCCCCCGGCGGTGACGCAGTCGGGGGCGAAGGTGGCCAACGAGGGTGCCGGCCGCAGCGCCTCGGCGGCGGCCAGTTCGGCCGCGATCGCCTCTGCGGTGGTCAGACCCGAAACGGGCTGAGGGGTGCCCTCAGCAGCCGCCGGGGCTGCAGACGCCGCAGGCTTGGCCTCGGCAGGCTGGGGGGCGGCTTTGGCCGCTGGCTTGGCTTCGGCCTTGGGGGGGGCCACCACGGCCGGGGGCTGATTGCCTTCGCCGCCACCCAGATCGAGGAAGAACTTGGGTCGTTTGAAGACCATTCGGAGCACCGCCGGATGCAGGGATTATCCGCCGAAGCCGGCGCCCCGCAGCGCCT
The DNA here is from genome assembly GCF_019038515.1 of Synechococcus sp. CCAP 1479/10. Taxonomy (NCBI): domain Bacteria; kingdom Bacillati; phylum Cyanobacteriota; class Cyanophyceae; order Synechococcales; family Synechococcaceae; genus Synechococcus; species Synechococcus sp. CCAP 1479/10. The sequence continues at coordinate 294,731 of NZ_JAFKRJ010000026.1, forward strand.
GGCTTAGATCTGTGCAACACAACCGGGCTTCCGCCATGCTGCCGCTGCCGCCCCAGGACCCCCTCCACTGGCTGGCGGCCCTGGCGATCAACGGGCTGCTGATCGGGCTGGCCCAGCGCCTGCCCCTGCTCACCCCGGCGGGCTGGGTGCATGCCGGGGTGCTCGGCACCCTGCTGTGGGGAAGCCTGGGCTGGCGCGGCTGGCTCGCGGTGGTGGTGTATCTCGCCCTGGGCAGCGCGGTGACGAAGCTGGGGTTCCGGCGCAAGCGGGAGCTGGGGCTGGCCGAGGGGCGGGAGGGGCGCCGGGGGCCGGAGAACGTCTGGGGCTCCGCCCTGGTGGGGACGGTGCTGGCCCTGCTGACCTGCCGGGCACCGGCGGCCATGCAGCCCCTGCTCCTGGCCGGATTCGCCGCCAGCTTCGCCGCCAAGCTCGCCGACACCTTCGGCAGCGAGATCGGCAAGCGCTGGGGCCGGCACACCGTGCTGATCACCAGCCTGCGGCCGGTACCCCCCGGCACCGAGGGGGCCATCAGCCTGGAGGGCACCGCCGCCAGCCTGCTGGGCAGCGTCCTGATGACCCTGGCCATGGGGGCCCTGGGGGTGATCCGCGGCTGGCCGCTGGCGGCCCTGGTGGGCGGTGTCGGGCTGGTGGCCACCCTGGCCGAGAGCGTGGTGGGCGCCAGCCTGCAGCGTCACTGGCGCTGGCTGAGCAATGAGGTGGTCAACGGGCTCCAGACCCTGCTGGCGGCCCTGCTGGCGATGGCGCTGGTGCCGTGGCTGTCGCCGCCGGTGGGCTGAGGGCCTGCTGGCGCCAGGCGAGGGCGGCGCGCCTGAGGCGATCGAGGGCGGCGTCGTGGCGGCGCTGGGCCTGGCGGGCCGGCATGCCCAGCTGCCGGCCCAGCTCCACCCAGGTGCAGCCGCCATCGAGGCGGCCCACCAGCAGCTCCCGCTCCCGGGGATCGAGATCGGCCAGCTGCTGGCGCAGCCACTGACGCTCTGCGCCGCGGGCTTCGCTCTCGCCCGCCGCCGCCTCATCGCCGCAGGGGGAGGCGGGGGCGGCCAGCAGATCCAGCAGGCAGCTGGCCGCTTCGGACTCGCCACCACCCGGGCCGAGGGGGGCATCCAGGCTGCGCACCCGGGCGGCCCGGCGGATCCCCAGGGCCTCCTCGAGCCGGGCCGGATCACAGGCCAGCCGGTCGGCGAGGGCGGCGGGCGGCAGGGGATCGAGCCCCTGGCGGCGGCGGGCCTCCTGCAGGCCCAGCACCTGCTGATGCAGATCCCACAGGGGCCGGGGCGGACGCACCAGGGGCTGGCGATCCCGCCGTTCGCGGCGCATCGCCCCCTGGATGTAGGGCACCGCAAAGCTGCTGAGACTGACGTTGCGGTCGGGATCGAAGGCCTCCACCGCCCGGATCAGGCCGAGGCTGCCGACCTGGGCGAGGTCATCGAAGGCCATCCCCGCGTCGGCGGCCTGGCGCCCGGCGATGCTGTAGACGAGCGGCAGGTTGTCCTCCACCAGCAGGTTGCGCCAGCGCAGCCGGACGACCGGATCGGTGGCCTCGGCGAACGCCTTGAGCCGGCGGCGGTTGCGGCTGCGGCGATCGACGATGGCCTCCGGGATCTCACGGCACCCTGGACACAGATCCGGGGCCGGCACCCGGCGGGTGCTCTGCACCACCGCTGCCGGTGGCGGGGGCGAGGGGGGCGGGGGGCGATCCATGGCGGTGGGTCCAGCGCGGGCCGTCCCTTCAGAGTCGCCATCGGCCACGGGCGGCGGTTCATCCCACGGGGGGAGCGGCTCTCATCCGATCGGGTGATGCCAGGGGCGGCGGACCGGGGGAGAATGGCCGCTGGATTCGCCCCGGGAAAACTGACGGCCGGGCCGCCGGGTCAGAAGCCAGCCGTCACGCTGCTGTGGGGATCCAGCCCGGCCCAGTCCAGCAGGGCCTTCCAGGAACGCAGGCGCCGGTAGAGCTGGCCGTGGCCGTCGCTGTTGAGGTGCAGGCCGTCGCTGCCCAGCCACTGCAGCCAGTGGGGGTCGGCCAGCAGGCCATCGAGCAGCGGCAGGAAGGGCACGTCGGCCTCCATGCACGCCTCCTCCAGCAGGCCCTCGTAGCGGCGCACCGTGGCCAGGTCGTACCAGAGCATCTCGGCGAAGGGCATCACGACCTCATCCACCGGGGTGAGGCCCAGCACGAACAGCGGGGCGATCGACGCCAGCCGGGGGAGCAGCTGCTTCAGGCCGAACAGGAAGGCGTCGGGGGCCAGCTGGTGGCGGCCGTCGGGCCGGCCCACCCGGGCCGTGTCGTTGAGGCCGATCGACAGCAGGATCCCCTGGGGACGCTGGCGGCGCAGTTCACCCCGGTGGCTCACCTCCGCCTCGGCACGGGCCGCCAGCCGCTCCAGCCCATCCCCTCGCACCCCCAGGCCATAGAGCACCGGCCCCTGGGGCAGCTCCATCCAGTGACGCCGCAGCCGCTCGCACCAGCCGCCCTGCTCCGGATCGCCCCAGCCGTAGACACCGCTGTCACCGAGCACCACCAGCTTCTTGGGCACCTGCACCGGCGGGGCGATCAGAGGCTGGCTCCGAAGCGGCGCAGCCGCTCCAGGCCATCGTCGATGGTGGCCGGAGACGCCGCGCAGGACAGACGGATGCAGCGGTCATCACCGAAGGCGGCCCCGGGCACCACCGCCAGCCCCACCTCGTCGAGCAGCCGGCCGCAGAGGGTCATCGAATCCAGCCCCCAGGCGCTGACGTCGGGGAAGGCGTAGAAGGCCCCCTCGGGGGGCAGCAACTCGAGGCCGCTGATCGCCATCAGCCCGTCGCTGAGGCGGGAGCGCCGACGGCTGAATTCGGCCGCCATCTCCTGGACGCAGTCGCGCGAGCCGCTGACAGCCGCCAGGGCACCGAACTGGGCAAAGCTGCAGACATTGCTGGTGCTCTGGCTCTGCAGGGCGCTGGCGGCGGCCACCACATGGCGGGCGCCCGCCAGCCAGCCGATGCGCCAGCCGGTCATCGCCCAGCCCTTGGCAAAGCCATTGACGATGAAGATCCGCTCGGCGATGTCGGGCGCCACCGCCGCCAGGCTGTGGTGCACGTGGCCGGGGGAGAGCAGCAGCTCATAGATCTCGTCGCAGACCACCGCCACGGCCGGGTGGCGGCGCAGCACGGCGGCGATCCCCTCCAGCTCGGAGCGGCTGAGCACCATGCCGGTGGGATTGGAGGGGCTGTTGAGGACCAGCAGCCGGCTGGCCGGGGTGATCGCCGCCTCGAGCTGCTCGGGGCTGAAACGGAACCCGCCGCTGGCATCGGTGGGGAGGCAGCAGACGCTGGCCCCGGCCAGGTGGGCCATCTCCGGGTAGCTCAACCAGTACGGGGCCGGCAGCAGCACCTCGTCACCGGGGTCGAGCAGAACCTGGAAGAGGTTGTAGAGGGCCTGCTTGCCCCCATTGGTCACCAGCACCTGGTCGGGCCGGGTGGGAACGCCGTTCTCCTGGCTCAGCTTGGTGGCGATCGCCTGGCGCAGATCAGGCTCGCCCGCCACGGGCCCGTAGCGGGTGTGGCCGGCCTCGAGGGCCTCGGCGGCCGCCTGGCGGATGAAGGCGGGGGTGTCGAAGTCGGGCTCCCCGGCGCTGAGGCTGCAGATGTCCTTGCCCTCGGCGCGCAGCTCGCGCGCCTTGGCGGTGATGGCGAGGGTGAGCGATGGCTGCAACGCCTGCGCCCGGGCGGAGAGCGGCAACGGGGCCGGCATGGCAGCGCGCGCCGTCTGGAGGGCGCGATTCGGCAATCCCGCCATCTTGCCCTACGCCCTGCGCCATGCCGAAGAATGGGGCGATGGCCGGCAATCCCCTGCAACCATCTCCCCTGCAACCGTCCCATCTGGGTGAGGCCCCTGCCACCGCGGAGCCTGCCACTGCGGGGACGCCCGACCTTGCGGCCCTGGAGCGGGACTGCCGCGAGTGCCGCCGCTGCGGCCTGGCGGAGGGCCGCCAGCGGGTGGTGGTGAGCCGCGGCGATCCGGCGGCCCGGCTGATGGTGATCGGCGAGGGGCCCGGCGCCCAGGAGGACGCCAGCGGCCGGCCGTTCGTGGGCCGGGCCGGCCAGCTGCTCGACCAGATGCTCGCCAGCGTGGGGCTGGACAGCGAGCGCGATGCCTACGTCTGCAACGTGGTGAAGTGCCGCCCGCCGGACAACCGCCGGCCCACGCCCCAGGAGATCGCCGCCTGCGCCCCCTGGCTGGCCGCCCAGATCGCCGCCGTCAATCCCTCCGTGGTGCTGCTGGCCGGCGCCACCGCCCTGGAGGGGGTGCTGGGGATCAAGGGGGGGATCTCCCGGCTGCGGGGCCGCTGGCATCCCTGGCAGGGCCGCTCGGTGATGCCCGTGTTCCATCCCTCCTACCTGCTGCGCAATCCCTCGCGGGAGCAGGGCTCGCCCAAGTGGCTCACCTGGCAGGACCTGCAGGAGGTGCGGCGGCGCCTGGACCAGGACCAACCGTCGACACCCTCTTTGTGACAGGCTTTGGCCACCACCGGCCCACGCGAGATGACCGGCACCCTGGCCACATCCACCACCACCGCTCCGGGGACCTCCCCCCTGCCGGCCGACTGGGCCAGTGACCCCCGCTTCGACACGGTGATCCGCCGTCGGCGCACGCGCAGCGTCCGGGTCGGCGACGTGTGGGTGGGCAGCGAGCACCCCGTGGTGGTGCAGTCGATGATCAACGAGGACACCCTCGACATCGAGGGGGCCACCGCCGGCATCCGCCGCCTGCACGAGGCGGGCTGCGAGATCGTGCGGCTGACGGTGCCGAGCCTCGCCCATGCCAAGGCGGTGAAGGAGATCCGCCAGCGGCTGGAAGACAGCTATCAACCGGTGCCGCTGGTGGCGGACGTGCACCACAACGGCATGAAGATCGCCCTGGAGGTGGCCCAGCACGTCGACAAGGTGCGGATCAATCCGGGCCTCTACGTGTTCGACAAACCCGACCCCAACCGCACCGAGTTCACCCCGGAGGAGGTGGCGGCGATCGGCGAGCGCATCCAGGCCACCCTCGAACCCCTGGTGAGCCTGCTCAAGGAACAGGACAAGGGGCTGCGGATCGGCGTCAACCACGGCTCCCTGGCGGAGCGGATGCTGTTCACCTACGGCGACACCCCCCTGGGGATGGTGGAGAGCGCCATGGAGTTCATCCACATCTGCGACCGCCTCGACTTCCACAACATCGTCGTGTCGATGAAGGCCTCACGGGCCCCGGTGATGCTGGCGGCCTACCGGATGATGGCCTTCCGCATGGACGCCGAGGGCTTCCACTACCCCCTGCACCTGGGGGTCACCGAGGCGGGCGACGGCGACTACGGCCGCATCAAGAGCACCGCCGGCATCGCCACCCTGCTGGCCGAGGGCCTCGGCGACACGATCCGGGTGTCGCTCACCGAGGCGCCGGAGAAGGAGATCCCTGTCTGCTATTCGATCCTGCAGGCCATGGGGCTGCGCAAGACGATGGTCGAGTACGTGGCCTGCCCCAGCTGCGGCCGCACCCTGTTCAACCTGGAGGAGGTGCTGCACACGGTGCGCAACGCCACCGCCCACCTCACCGGGCTGGACATCGCCGTGATGGGCTGCATCGTCAACGGCCCGGGTGAGATGGCCGACGCTGACTACGGCTACGTCGGCAAGACCCCCGGCACGATTTCCCTGTACCGGGGGCGGGAGGAGATCCGCCGGGTTCCCGAGGCCGAAGGGGTGGAGGCGCTGATCGCCCTGATCAAGGAGGACGGTCGCTGGGTCGACCCCTGAACGGGGAGCCCACCCCAGGCATCGGCGCTACGTTGGAACCACGTTTCAGACTCCTTGAGGATCCCCACCATGGGCAGAGCTCGCGCCACCGTCGTGGTGCTGGTTGGTCTCGGAGCCTGCGCCGCCACGGCGGTGATGGCCCGGGAGATGGTGCTGACCCCCACCGGAACCGTGTCGATCAGCGACAGCCCCAAGGAGGTGATGGACCAGGCGTGGCAGATCGTCTTCCGCGACTACCTGGACACCACGGGCAAGTACACGCCTGAGCAGTGGCGCAAGCTGCGCCGCAGCGTGCTCTCCAAGAGCTACAGCACCCCCAAGGATGCCTACGAGGGCATCCGGGGCATGCTCAGCACCCTCGACGACCCCTACACCCGTTTCCTGGACCCGCGGGAGTTCAAGGAGATGCAGATCGACACCTCCGGGGAGCTCTCCGGGGTGGGCATCCAGCTGAGCGTCGACAAGGAGACCAAGGAGCTGGTCGTCATCTCGCCGATCGAGGGTTCGCCGGCCTCCAGGGCCGGGGTGCAGCCCAAGGACGTGATCGTCTCGATCGACGGCAAGAGCACCAAGGGGATGAGCACCGAGGACGCGGTGAAGCTGATCCGCGGCAAGGCGGGCACCACCGTGAACCTGGTGCTGCGCCGCAAGGGCCAGAACATCGACACCCCCCTGACCCGGGAGCTGATCGAGATCCATGCGGTCACCCATCAGGTGAACACGGCACCCGATGGCAGCAGGATCGGCTACATCCGCCTCAAGCAGTTCAGTGCCACCGCCACCAAGGACATGCGGGCGGCGGTGCGCGACCTGGAGTCCCAGGGGGTTCAGGGCTACGTGCTCGACCTGCGCAGCAACCCCGGCGGGCTGCTGGTGGCGAGCGTCGAGATCGCCCGCCAGTGGATCAACGAAGGGATCATCGTCTCCACCAAGACCCGCGACGGCATCCAGGACGTCAAGCGGGCCACCGGCCAAGCCCTCACTACCAAGCCGATGGTGGTGCTGGTGAACGAGGGTTCGGCGAGCGCCAGCGAGATCCTCTCCGGAGCCCTGCAGGACAACAACCGCGCCGTGCTGGTGGGTCAGAAGACCTTCGGCAAGGGTCTGGTGCAGTCCGTCCGCGGGCTCTCGGATGGCTCGGGCATGACGGTGACCATCGCCAAGTACCTGACGCCCCGCAACCGGGACATCCATAAGCACGGCATCAACCCGGACGTGCCGGTGAAGATGACCGAGCAGGAGGTCCAGCGCCTCAGGCTGGAGGACATCGGCACCAACCGCGACAGCCAGTATCGGGTGGCCGAGTCCACCCTGCGCAAGCAGCTGCAGGCTGGGGCCGCTCTGCAGAAGGCCTTCGAGCCCGGCAGCGCCAACCTGCCGGCGGCCCTTGCCAAACCCTGAGCCGCTGGAGCACGACCCGGGCAGCCCGCCCGGCTCGGTCTGGAACCTCAAGCCGTGGTGGTGTCAGCCGTGGAGCATCCTGCTCACCGGTCTGGCCATCGTGGCGGGCAGCTGGGTCGTGCTGCACTTGTGGTGGCTCACCGCCGGGGTGTCGGTGGTGATCGCCGCCTGGTGGCTGCTGTTCCTGGTGCTGATGCCGGCTGCCTGGAAGCAGGAGAAGGCCGGCAGCAGCGGAGGCTGAAAAGCTGCGAGTGAAGCCCGGGACTCAGGCCACGGGCTGCATCAGGCCACCGCCGGGGGAGGAGTCGTCGTCGTCGTTGTTGCCGGCGGACGACTGGAGCAGGGCGAAGAAGCCGAGGCCGAGCACCCCCAGGAAGGCCGGCAGCATCAGGGGATTCTGGGTGGCGCCCGCGACCTCGATCAGCTCACCCATGTCGGCGCGTAACGAAAGATGACGCCAGCTTAACGGACATTCTCATCGGCTGGGCGCCTCAGTCGAAGACATGGCCGTGCTCGTAGCGCTCGGCGTGGCCGGCGGCCTCGGTGAGGGCCGCCACGTTCTCGCGGGTGAAGAAGCCGTCGTAGCCGAGGCAGCGCTCCACGTACTCGGTGATCAGCAGGGAATAGGCCGAGCTGCGCGAGAAGATCTGGCGCAGGTTGGGCTGGTCGCCGCATTCCCCCACCATGTCGGCGAGGAAGGGGATGCCCAGCTCGCGCAGGGTGCGCACCACCACGTCCACGTTCTTTTCCCCGTTGCTGTCGCCATCGACAACCTCATAGGCGATGTGATGCATGCGCCGGCCGAAATTGCGGACGAAGTCCTCGGTGGGCATGGGCAGGTTGGCCAGGGAGTTGAGATAGGAGGGGGTGTTGTTGGCGGTGAAGACGCGGGCGGGGGAGAGTTTGTCGTCCGCCAGCGTCGGATGGCGGGTGACGTTGGTGGAGGAATTCATCTCGGCGATGTCGTAGGAGCCCCAGTAGTAGTAGGGAACCATCGTCAGATACTCGAGGATGGCATCCTCCCGCTCGCCGGCCAGCACCCGCGTGGCCAGGTGGTCGATGCCCAGGATCTTGCCCTCCAGCCCGTGTTCCCGGTGGCGGCGGGCGGCTTCGGTGAGGGGCTCGAGGGCCTCGTCATCGAGCAGCACCCGATCGCCCAGATCCAGGGCCGCCAGGCCATCGAGGGGCCGGTCCACATAGCCGACCCGGTTGTAGGTGTAGTCGGAGAGGAAGGTGAAGCAGAGATGCTTCGAGGCATAGAAGGGGTTGACGGTCTCCCCCGGATAGGCGAAGCGGATGTTCTGGGGTTCGAGGATGGCGCGCAGATCGTGGCAGGAGGACACCTGGAAGATCTCGCCGATGTAGCGAGCGTTGGGCTTGTCGATCGAGAGGGGATACATCGCGTTCCAGCGCGTGACCTCATCCTCGAAGTCGTCAAACAGCGGCTCCAGCACGATCAGCCGCGGCAAGGCCTCACCCCCCTTGAGCAGGTAAATGCGGTGGGTGGCGTTGATCCAGCACTCCTGGTAGCGATAGGGGGTGGTGAGGGTGAGTTCCGCGAGGTAGGGCAGGCCGTTGCCGTGGTCCACCTGGATCACGACGGCCGCCATCGGCCCCACCACCTGCTCCAGCCCCGACGCGGCCCGCCGGACGTAGACGCGGGGCAGATAGTCCTCGAAGAAAGCGGTGTTGCGCTTGTCGCCCCTGGGCCGGTAGCTGGCGAGGTCGATCATCGGCGGGGGGAAGCAGACCATCTGTTAGCAACAGGCACCCCAAGGCCCAAGCGTCACCGCCCACAGCCACGCCTCAAACCACCAGTACCGCCGCGTTCGTCGCCGCCTGCTCCTCGGCCCGCTGCTCCGGCGTGCGCCCGTCGGCCTCGGGGATCTGGCCGGCCATGGCGGTCAGCCACGCCATCAGCTGCTCCACCTGCTGGGCGGGGGACAGGGCCCCCAGGCCCCGGGCCAGCACCTTGGCGGTGCTGCCGGCGCCGCCCTGGTAAACCAGGCGGCCGTGCAGGTGCTGGGGCAGGGCCTGGCGCAGGCGGCGGAAGGCGGGTTCCTCCATCGGTGTTTCCAGGGCGATGTTGGGCTTCTCCGGCTTGATGCGCGAGAAGCCGCAGCGGCGGGCCAGCAGCTTCAGTTCCATCAGCTGCAGCAGGCTCTGCACCGGCGCCGGAATCGGGCCGTAGCGGTCGGCCCAGCCGGCGGCCAGCTCCACCAGGGCGGCCTTGCCGCCGCACTCGGCGGCAGCGCGATAGGCCGCCATCTTCTCGTCGGCTTCAGTGATCCAGTCGGCCGGGATGAAGGCCGTCACCGGCAGGTCGATCTGGGTCTCGTCCACCGCCGGAATGTCCTGGCCCTGGATCTCGGCCAGGCAGTCCTGCAGCATCTCCATGTAGAGGTCGAAACCGATCGCCTCCATCTGGCCGCTCTGCTCCACCCCCAGCAGGTTGCCCACCCCACGGATCTCCATGTCGCGCATGGCCAGCTGGTAGCCGGAGCCCAGCTGGGCGAATTCCTGGATCGCCCGCAGCCGCTGCCGGGCCGCGTCACTGAGGGAGGCATCGCCCGGATAGAACAGCCAGGCGTGGGCCTGGATGCCGCTGCGGCCCACCCGGCCCCGCAGCTGGTACAGCTGGGCCAGGCCGAACTTGTGGGCGTCCTCCACCAGGATCGTGTTCACCCGGGGGATATCCAGGCCGCTCTCGATGATCGTGGTGCAGAGCATCACGTCGGCCTCGCCGGCGTTGAAGGCGACCATGGCGCTCTCCAGCTCCCCCTCCGGCATCTGGCCGTGGGCCACCTGCAGCCGCAGCCCCGGCAGCATCGCCCGCAGCTGGCCCGCCACCTCCTCGATGCCCTCCACCCGCGGCACCACGTAGAACACCTGGCCGCCGCGGTCGAGCTCCTGGCGGATGGCGCTGCGCACCGCCTCCTCATCGAGGCTGGCCAGGTGGGTCTTGATCGGCCGGCGCAGCGGCGGCGGCGTGGTGATCAGGCTCATCTCCCGCACCCCCGAGAGGCTCATGTACAGGGTGCGCGGGATCGGCGTGGCCGAAAGGGTCAGCACGTCGACGTCCTTGCGCAGCGCCTTGATCTTCTCCTTCTGGTTCACACCGAAGCGCTGCTCCTCGTCCACCACCAGCAGGCCAAGCTGGCGGAAAGCCGTGCCCTTGCCCAGCAGCTGGTGGGTGCCCACGACCACGTCAGTGTTGCCCTTGGCCAGGTCGTCCAGGATCGTCTTGCGCTCGCCGGCGGTGCGGAAACGGTTGAGCAGGGCCACCTTGAGCGGGTAGGGGGCGAAGCGCTCGCTCAGGGTGCGCCAGTGCTGCTGGGCCAGCACGGTGGTGGGGGCCAGCAGGGCGCACTGCTTGCCGGCGGTGACCGCCTTGAAGATGGCCCGGATCGCCACCTCCGTCTTGCCGAAGCCCACATCGCCGCACACCAGCCGGTCCATCGGCTGGTCCCGTTCCATGTCGCGCTTCACCTCCACAATCGCCTTGAGCTGGTCGGGGGTGGGGTCGTAGGGGAAGGAATCCTCCAGCTCGCCCTGCCAGGGGCCGTCGGCGGGGAAGGCGAAGCCCGGCGCCTGGTGGCGCTCGGCGTAGAGCTTCACCAGATCCATCGCCACCTTGGCCACCGCCTTGCGGGCCCGCTCCTTGGCCTTGGTCCAGGCCGTGCCGCCCATGCGGTTGAGTTCCGGCGGGCTGTCGCTGCTGGCCCGGTAGCGGCCGAGGCTGCCCAGCTGGTCGGCGGCCACCCGCAGCAGCCCGTCGGCGTACTGCAACACCAGGTAGTCGCGGGCCTCGCCGCCGATGGCCAGCTTCTCCAGCTTCAGGAAGCGGCCGATGCCGTGGTTGCGGTGTACCACGAAGTCGCCGGGCAGCATCTTGTTGGGATCCACCGTGCGGCTGGCCGCCTTGCGGCGCCGGCGCACGTAGCCCCCGGCCGCCAGGCTGTGCTGGCCGAAGATCTCCCGGTCGGTGAACAGCACCAGCTTCCAGGCCGGCAGCTGGAATCCCTCCAGTTCGGCCGTGCCGCGCAGCTTGAGCGCCACCGGGGTGGCCTGCTCCACCAGCCGCTCGATGGCCGGGAAGTCGCGGGCGTTGGGCACGAAGCGGGTGACGCAGTCGTGCTCCTCCAGCAGGGCCACAGCCCGTGACGGCTGGGCCGAAACGATCCAGGGCCGGGCCTTCTCGCGCAGGTGTCCCTTGATCTGCTCCGCCAGGCGCCCGAACTGGTTGGGATGGGCCGGCACCGGCCGGCTGGCCAGATCGAGCACGTTCGGGTGGCGGTCGCTCTCGTGCAGCTCCGCCAGGTCGAACCCGGTGAAGGCCTCCGCCTCCGCCAGGGCCGCCGCGATCGGCCGGTGCAGCAGGCCCGGCAGGGGCAGGGGCGGCTCGCCGTCGGCAACTTTCACCACCTCTCCGTGGTGCTCGGCGGCATGGTCGTACCACTGCTGGCCGTGGGCCAGGCACTGGCGACGCTCATCAACCGCCACCAGCGTGCCGGCGGGCAGGTAGTCGAGCAGCGTTGCCGGCGCTTCCCAGGCCAGGCCCATCAGCCGCCGCATTCCCTCCGGCGTGCCGCCCTCCAGCAGCTGGTCGAGGGCGGCGGGCTCCAGCAGCCGCTCCAGCCCGTCCGGCATCCGCTCCCGCAGGGCCTCGGCGACCAGTGGCGCGTAGCTGGTGGGAGTGAAGCGCACCCGCTCGATCACATCGAGGGAACGCTGGGTGGCGGGGTCGAACTCCCGCAGCTTTTCGAGGTCTTCACCGAAGAGCTCCAGCCGCACCGGCAGCTCGGCGCTGACCGGAAACACATCGACGATGTCGCCGCGGCGGCTCCAGGTGCCCTCCTGCTCGATCGTGGGCACCTTCTCGTAGCCCAGTCCGGCCAGGGTGTGGGCCAGCTGCTCCAGATCCAGCCGGTCGCCCCGGCGCAGGGTGAGGCAGCGGGCCGCCAGCTGCGGCGGCGGCGGCAGGTGGGGCTGCAGGGCCCGCTCGGTGGCCACCACGGCGAAGCGGCCGGCGCCGGCACCCGAAGCCCCGTCCCCGTCGCCCACCAGCTCGGCCAGCACCTGCAGCTGGCCCCAGGTGATCTCGCTGGTGGGGTCGAAGGGCTCGTAGGGGGAACCCTCGCTGGTGGGATAGAGCTGGCACAGGGGCCAGCCCATCAGCTCCAGCAGGGAGGCCCAGCGGCCCGCCTCCTCCAGGGTCGGCACGATCACCAGCAGGGGGGCCTCGCTGCAGCCCGCCAGGGCGCTGGCCACCAGGGCCCGGGCCGCCCGGCCCGCCCCGCTCAGCCGCAGGCGCTCGGGCCGCCCGCAGCGTGCCCTCACCTCGGCGGTGAGCGGCGCGGCCTGCAGCTGGCGCACGAGGGCGTGGAGGGGCATCGCAACGGGGGGATCGAACCGGTGGCGATCCTCGCAACCACCGCACGCCGCCGCGACATCCCGGCCCCTTTGCCGTCATGCTGGAGGCCGGTCTGACGAGCGATGGCCCGCTTCCGTTGTCCCACCTGCCGCGGTCGTCCCCTGCGGCTGCAGCAAGCCTTCACGGGCCTTCCCCGCTGCGGGCGCTGTGGGGACCTGCTCGAGCCCAAACCCCGCCATGGCCGTGCCTGGGGCCTAGCCGTCGGGGTGACCGCACTGGTGCTGGGGGGGGCCGCCTTCTCGGGCCTGCTGGAGCAGGTGGGCAGCCTGCCCCAGCAGGCCCCCGAAGTCACCACCCGGCTGCTGGAGCGCTTCGATCCCGCCCCCGATCCCCAGCTGCGGCCGATGGCGCTGGTCGAGGGGGGCCTGCTCGAGAACCTCAAGGAGGCCGACCGCCAATGGATTCCCACCGCCGAACCCCTGGCCGGCGGGGGCGTCCGCTTCCTCTACCGCCGCCGGGCCGGTGAACCCGAACTCTCGGTGGATGAGCTGCAGGCCCTGATCGACTCCCCACCGGACCACGGCGAGAAGCACCAGGCCATCGCCGAACTGCTCGGCGTCCTGGAGGAGGCCGGTGTGCAGGTGCATCTGGCGGCACCGAAAAAGACGGGGGCCGCCGGGGAATGGGACCACGCCAGTCGCACCCTGAGGATCAAGCCCGCAGTGGTGGACAAGGGCACCGTGGATTTCGCCCAGGTGCTCAACCACGAGGCGATCCACGTGGCCCAGAGCTGTGCGGCGGGCGGCCTGCGCTCCGTCCCCAGGACCCTGGGGCTGAGCCAGGAGGTGCCGCCGGAACTGAAGCTCCACCTCGACGATCCCCTCTATGCCGGGGCCTCCGACTGGGAGAAGGCCCTGGAGCGCGAGGCCTACGCCAACCAGCGCCAGCTGGAGCTGGGCGCCAGCCTGATCCGCACCCATTGCCGCATTCGCGCCACGGGCTAGGGAGCTGGCGGCGGGGCCGGAGCGATCAGCCGGAGATGTGGGCGATCAGATCGAGGCACTTGCTGGAGTAACCCCACTCGTTGTCGTACCAGGCCACCACCTTCACGAACGTGTCGGTGAGGGCGATGCCGGCGGAGGCATCGAAGATCGAGGTGCAGGTTTCGCCGAGGAAATCGGTCGAGACGACGGCGTCCTCCGTGTAGCCGAGGATCCCGGCCATCGGACCGGCGGCGGCCTCCCGCATGGCGGCCTTGATGGCGTCATAGCTGGCTCCCCGCTCCAGGTTCACCGTCAGGTCCACCACCGACACGTTGGGGGTGGGCACCCGGAAGGCCATGCCGGTGAGCTTGCCGCTGAGGGCCGGGATCACCTTGCCCACCGCCTTGGCCGCGCCGGTGGAGGAGGGGATGATGTTCTGGCCGGCCCCACGGCCGCCGCGCCAGTCCTTGACCGACGGCCCGTCGACCGTCTTCTGGGTGGCGGTGGTGGCGTGGACGGTGGTCATCAGGCCATCGCGGATGCCGAAGCTGTCATGCAGCACCTTGGCCATCGGCGCCAGACAGTTGGTGGTGCAGGAGGCGTTGGAGACGATGTCCTGGCCCGCATAGGTGGTGTGGTTCACCCCCATCACGAACATCGGCGTGTCGTCCTTGGAGGGGGCCGACATCACCACCTTGGACGCCCCCGCCGTGATGTGGGCACGGGCCCGCTCGTCATTCAGGAACAGGCCGGTGGACTCCAGCACCACATCGGCACCGACATCGCCCCAGCGCAGGGCGGCGGGATCGCGCTCCGAACTGATGCGGATGCGGCGTCCGTTCACCACCAGGGCACCATCGTCGATGGCCACCTCGCCGACGAAGCGCCCATGGGTGGAGTCGTAGCGGAGCATGTAGGCGATGTAATCGACATCAATCAGGTCGTTGATGCCCACCACCTCGATGTCATCGCGCCCGCAGGCGATGCGGAAGACGAGGCGGCCGATGCGTCCGAACCCGTTGATGCCGATCCTGATGGTCACCCGTGGATCTCCCAAGGCAATACAGGGGATTCAGCGTCGCACGCAGCCAGCGGCCATCGGCGCAGCCGTCCCGGCCATTGTCGCCAGATGAAACGGGTTCGCCTGCCGCAACCGACGCCGCAGCCGCCGGCTCCAGCCGAACGCCACGGCGCCGCCGAGCAACGGCAGGGGGCCCGGCACGGGAACGCTGCGCAGGGCAGTGGGGTTGAAGGGCCTGCCATTGATCACGGCGTTGACACGATTGGCGCCGGTCGTCGATCCGAACCTGAGGGCGGATTGGTTGTTGATGACGATCAGGGAGCCGGTGATGCTCGAAGGATTTCCATTGCCGGAGCGATTCAGGGTCGCCGTGCCACCGCCGGTGAGCAGGAAGGTGCCGAAGACATCGGAGCCCGTCAGGGCGAGGTTGGAGCCGGGACGGGCGAAGTTGAAGATGATCTTCGAGGGATCCACATTCCCCTGCAGCGTCCAGTCCTGGTTGGTGGTGAGGCTGGCGGGCATGTTGAAGACGAAGTACTCACGGCCCGAGCCGACGAAATTGAGATCGACGTTTCTGCCGACGGTCTGGACGTTGTAGTAGTTGATCCCCCCGGTGGTGGGCAGCGATCCGGTGAGGGTGAGGCTGCCGGACAGGTTGACCGCATCGTTGTAGCGGCAGGAGCTCAGCGCCACCGTGCAGTTCGAGGCGTTGATGCCGCCGATGTAGCTGGCCACGGCCAGGGCATCCGCCTCGGCCTGGACGGTCCAGGCATTGCTGACCACCGTGGTGCCGGGGCCGTTGGTGACGGTGGCGGACTGGGATCGGAAGATCCGGGTGGCGGCGATCGATCCGGCATTGATCCGGGCATTACCGCCCACCAGGGCATGGCCGTTGCCGGGCTGGGCGGGGGCTGACGGGGTGACGCTGCAACTTGCCGGCAGCGAGACCGTGGGGCCGCCGTTGAGCTGGTTGGGGGAACCGGTGCTGGTGCCGAGGCTGGAGGCGACGTTGCTGGCGGTGATGTTCACCAGACCGAAGCCGGCGGCACACCCCAGGTTGAAGCCCTCCGCCTGGGCCCCATTGGCCCGGGCGGGCCGTTCGTGGCCGAGGGCCAGCGCCAGAGCGACCCCGAGGCCCCAGATCAGCGCCTGGCGGCACCCCATGGCCCGGGTCCGAAGCAGAGGCGGCTCGCTGGCGGGAGAGGTTCGCTGGCGCACTGACGTCATCAACCTGGCTGACCTGGGCCTGCTGATTTCATGCAGGTGAGAATCATTCAGGCGAGAAGAAGGCATGTTTCCTTCTTTTTCAGGCGGTACTCTGCAGACATCAAGCCAATGGATGTTCGACGGGAATCTAACACCGCCCCCAAGAAGATGTCGGCATTCGCTCAGCAGCATCTCTCGGAGATCTGCGATACCCAGGGCCAGAGACTGACCCGAGATCCACAGCAGGATTTCACCACAGAGGCCTCGACCACCGCCACAATGTCGGCCATTGGCCTGCACAGGGTCCTACCCCTCCCGATGTCACTGAACGATCCGGATCAGCACCCGCACCGCCAGACCGTCACCGATGTCCTGTCCCTGATCTCCCTGGCCCTTTTCGTCACCTACGTCGTGACGCTGCTGAACGCGATTCCCCCCATGGCGGTCGGGCAACCGGCCTGGCTCGCGAACCTGATCAGTGCCCTGTTGGATGGCGCCCCCCTGGCCCTGGTGGGGCTGGGGCTGGTCCATCTGCTTGCCTATCTTGAGCCCGACCACCTCCGTCTCCAGGCCCGTCGCCGGGCGCTGGCCCGCTGGGCGACCGGAGCGGTGATCGGATTCCTGCTGCTGATTCCCCTTCAGGCCGTTTCCGCCGTCCAGGGCTACGGCCTGGTGGCCCGCAGCCAGAGCAGCGCCATGGCGGTGGCAACCGAACGCGCCGGGGAGTTCCAGCGCGCCATCGGAGCCGCCACGTCGGTGGAGGATCTGCAGCAGAGGATCGCGGTCCTGCAGGGCCCCGGGCTGCGGCTGGGCGACAGTCCCCAGTCCCTGCCTGACCTGAAGCGGACCCTGAACGAACGGCTGCGGGAGTCCCTGAGAAGCTCGCGGGACGTCATCCATTCCCCCTGGAGGCCCGAGCTCTGGGCGATCGTCCAGCGGACCCTCCGGGTGCTGCTCCTGGCCCTGGTGTACGCCCTGGCCTTCGCGGCCGGCAGCCAGCGGCGGGGCCGCGAGGCGTCCCTGCTCCGGGAGCTCCTGGCCCGCTGGAATCACCTGCGGGCCAGGGGCCTGCGGCGGCGCCTGGAGGCCCGATCCACCGCGCCGCGAGCACTTCCCGCCGATATGGCCTATTTCCACGAATTGAGTGTGGCGAGGGAGCCCCAGGGCAGCGGCCCGCTCCCCTGACCGGGATCAGCCCTCCAGACCCGGAGCTGCAGGCCCGCCGTCGGCGGCCAGCAGGGTTTCCTCCTCCAGCAGCATGTTGAAGCGCAGCAGGTCGGCGTCCTTCAGCTGCTGGCGGCTGCTGACACCCAGGTGCTTCTCGAGGAAGCTGCGGCCCATGCTCCCGTCCCAGCCCAGCTGCTGCAGGAGCAGGTTGCACTGCTCGAGCAGGTCGGCCCGACGCAGCGGCACCGCCGCCGTGGCGGGATCGCAGCCGGGCTCGAGGGTCTCGATCGCCTGCAGATAGACGATCAGATCGGCGTAGACGGTGATGCGATCGCGGCTGGGGTGACCGAAGCAGCGCTGCAGATAGGCCGCCTCCCGCTCCCGGTCCCAGCCGAGGCGGCGCAGCTGCAGATCCAGGTGGGTGAGTTCGGCGCTCCAGTCCTGGGGGTCCTCGACGGGACTCGGGGGCGCTGGGGGCGCGGGTGTGGCCGGAAGGGGTGCAGGCTCCGGCGGCGCAGAAGCCGCGGCGGGCGATGGCGGCGCAGCTGGGGGCGGCGCTTCGGGCGGCGCGGGCAGCCCGGGCTCAGAGACGGCCACCGTTCGCGTCGGAAGGGGAGCCGGACGTTCCTTCACCGGGGCAGGGGTCGGGGAGGCGGAGACCCGCTCCGGCAGCGAAGGCGACCGCTCCGGCGCTGCGGCGGCCGGCCCGGGATTCTGGAGACGGGCCAGGAGCCTGGCCCTGGCGCGGTCTTCGGCCTCCTCCGCATCCCCCGCTTCTCCCAGGGCGCTGCCCAGGAAGCGCTCCCCATCCCGGGCCGAGACCAGCACGACGCGGCGGCCGCCGTCGCAGTGGAGCAGTCGGACCTGAACGTGCATGGGGGCGGGAGGGACCGACGCCCTTTCTAGAGTGCTTCTTTGCAGCCTCCACGGCCGAGCGAACCGCAGGAATGGAAGTGGAATCGGTGGAGAGCCTCACGCCCCTGCTGCAGCCCCTGCTGCAGGAAGCGGACCAGTGGGGTGAGGTGCTGTTGCTGCTGGTCCTGCTGGTGGGGCTGGAGGCGGTGCTCTCCGCCGACAACGCCATCGCCCTGGCCGCCATCTCCCGGCGGCTGCACGATCCGGCGCGGCAACGCATGGCCCTGAACCTCGGCCTGGTGCTGGCCCTGGTCTTCCGGCTGGCCCTGATCGCCCTGGCCAGCCAGGTGCTCGCCTTCTGGCCCCTGCAGCTGCTGGCCTCCGCCTACCTGCTCTGGCTCTGCGGCCGGCATCTGCTGGGCAAGGACGATGGCGCGGACGACGACGACGGTGCGGGCCAGGGCCCGACGGCAGCCGACCTCACCCACGGCTCCCATCACAACCCGGGCCATCACCACCACGGCGCCACCCTGGGCTCGATCGTGGCCACCCTGGCCCTCACCGATCTGGCCTTCTCCCTCGACAGCGTCTCCGCGGCGGTGGCGGTGACCGACCGGTTGCCGCTGGTGATGGCCGGCGGGGTGATCGGCATCCTCGCCCTGCGGCTCACGGCCGAGCTGTTCCTGCGCTGGCTGGAGATCTTTCCCCACCTGGAAACCGCGGGCTACCTGGCCGTGGGACTGGTGGGGCTGAAGCTGCTGCTGCGCCTGGTGCTGCCGGCCGTGGAGGTGCCGGAATGGGCCCTGTTGCTGGTGGTGGCGGGCCTGTTCGCCTGGGGCTTCTCCCTGCGTACCGAACCGTCGACCCTGCCCGAGCAGGGCAGCGGCGACGCCTGAGGCCCGCGGAACGATGCGGATCGAGCTGCGCCAGATCGACTCGGACCGGCTGATCACCACGATCGAGATCGACGACCTCGGCGACGTCCCCCACCCCGGCCGCTGGCTGACCGTCGGCGAGGGCAGCTTCCTGGTGCTGCAGCGCCGCCACCGCTATCGGCTGCGGCAGGGCCGCTACGAGCTGGCGACGGTGGCGCTTCAGGTTAAGCCCCAGCGACAGCCCGCGGATGCCCTCTGGTGGGACGGGCGCTGGGTGATCGGTGACCCCCACTGCCGCTTCAACGCCCGCAGCCCCCTGCTGCGCTGCGCCGTGCTGCCGGAGGGCCCCTGCGAGCGCTGCAGCCACCGCACGCCCCGCTGAGGCGATGGCGCCGCCGGCCGGTCCTAGGCTGATGCCCACTCCGTGTTCGCGCCCGATCACCGCCCCTAATTCCAGGCCCCAGGCCCAAGCCAGCCGGAGCCGACGCAGCGGCAACGGCTCCTCCCCCACCCCCGCGCCGGTCGCTGCCCCTGGGGCCGCCCCGGTCGCTGCTTCCCTGGCCGCCGATCCCCTCACCCCCAGCCACACCGCCACCGGGCTGAACCCACCGGTGGCCGGACTGGCGACGGATTTTGCCGTGCTGGGCCTCTCGGAGCCGATCCTCAAGGCCGTGGCCGCCAAGGGCTACAGCAGCCCCTCGCCGATCCAGCTGCAGTGCATCCCCGCCGTGCTCGCGGGCCACGACGTGATGGCGGCCGCCCAGACGGGTACCGGCAAGACGGCGGGCTTCACCCTGCCGATGCTGGAACGGCTGCGCCACGGTCCCCACGCCCGCTCGGGTGTGGTGCGGGCCCTGGTGCTGACGCCCACCCGCGAGCTGGCGGCCCAGGTGGCGGACAGCGTCACCGCCTACGGCCGCTACCTGGATCTGCGCTCCGACGTCGTCTTCGGCGGCGTGAGCGCCAACCCCCAGATGCAGCGGCTGCGCCGCGGAGCCGACGTGCTGGTGGCCACCCCCGGCCGGCTGATGGACCTGCACCAGCAGAACGCCCTGCGGCTCGACCGGGTCGAGATCCTGGTGCTGGATGAGGCCGACCGGATGCTCGACATGGGCTTCATCCGCGACATCCGCCGGATCCTCTCCCTGCTGCCGGCGAAGCGCCAGAACCTGCTCTTCTCGGCCACCTTCTCCACCGAGATCCGGCGGCTGGCCACCGGCCTGCTGCACAACCCTGTGCAGCTCCAGGCCACCCCCGAGAACCAGGCCGCGCCCCTGGTGGAGCAGGTGATCCATCCCTGCGACATGGATCGCAAGGGGGATCTGCTCAGCCATCTGATCCGCAGCAACGACTGGCGTCAGGTGCTGGTGTTCTCCCGCACCAAGCACGGCGCCAACCGGCTGGCGGAGCGTCTCGAGAAGGAGGGCCTCGGGGCGGCGGCGATCCACGGCAACAAGAGCCAGGGGGCCCGCACCCGGGCCCTGGCGGAGTTCAAGAGCGGCGAGGTGCGGGTGCTGGTGGCCACCGACATCGCCGCCCGCGGCATCGACATCCACCAGCTGCCCCATGTGGTCAACCTCGACCTGCCCAACGTGGCCGAGGACTATGTGCACCGCATCGGCCGCACCGGCCGGGCGGGCCAGAACGGCCATGCCATTTCCCTGGTGGCGGCCGAAGAGCATGAGCTGCTGCGGGCCATCGAACGCCTGGTCGGCTCCCCCCTGCCCCGCCAGGAGGTGGCGGGCTTCGAGCCCACCGTGCTGTCCGCGCCGCCCCTGGATCTCAGTGGTGGCCGGGGACGCCGCAGCCAGGGCCCCCGCCACGGGCAGGGACAGGGTCACGAGCGCGGCCGGCGCCGCACCGGTTCCCGCTGAGCCAGGGCCCAGCGGGGGAATGGCAGTGGTTGTGACAGCCTCCACCGCCTCCCTAGGGTGAAGTGAGGATCTGCCTCCTTCCGACATGCCCTACGAACCCGGATCCACCCAGTGCCGCGTGCTGATCGACTGCAAGGCCCAGATCGAGGGCATGCTTCTCGCGCTGGAGCGCATCGACAACAGCCGCCACATCCGTGATCAGCTGGTGGCGGTCCACAACCAGCTGGAAGGTCTCCACGAACTGCACCGGCGCCAGCCGGAGGAGCTCGCCTCCGGCAGCTGAACCGGAGGCTGGGGCCGCCCTCCGCGGCAGGCTCATCCTGCGCCGGACGTCTCCTCCCCCCGGCCCCTCTGCTCCCACCCCTGGCAGGCCGCATAGGCACCGGCCAGGGTGGGGCTCATCACCCGCTGGCCCGGGATCCGCTCATGGCTGGCCACGTAGCAGCCCAAGGTGTCCCGGAAGATCCGGCAGCCGGATCCGGTGCTGTTGACGAAGGAAAGCTCACTGGCCATGACATCCCCACCCATTCACTGACTTCGGTCTACTGCCTGCGTCGGCAGTCCAACACTGAGACGCTGCTAAGGGAACAAAACGTCAAGACCCCTTGCCGAAAGAGCGGATCAGGGGGTATTTACACCGATCCGGTCACCGACCACCAGCCCCAGCTGCTGGATCAGGGCCTGTCCCTCGCTCGGACGCCGTCCCGGCAGCTGGGCCTGGCGCAGCAGCACCGGGCAGCCACCGGTGGCCACCACCAGCCCCTCCCCCTCCACCACCGCGAGCACGGTGCCGGGGCCAGCCACTGACGAGCCATCCACTGATGTCCCGTCCCGGCTGGGGCCGCCCCAGCGGTCGGCCAGGGCGGCGGCCGCGGGGGTGAGCTGGTCCCTCAGACGAACAACGAGGGGTTCGGTGGCCAGCAGCTTCAGCCGCTCGGCCCCCCAGGGGCAGGAGGCATAGGGATACAGCCCCATCACCCGGCGATGGATGGCCAGGGCGGAGCCGCTCCAGTCCACCAGGGTGTCCTCCTTGGTGAGCTGGCGGGCGTGACTGACCCCTTCTCCGGCCTGGGGACGCACCCCGAGGCGGGCAAGCCGCTCCGGCTCAGGCCCCGCACCCGCCGCCTCGATCAGCGGCAGGGCCTCCACCAGCAGCTCCCCGGTGAGGCGCGCCAGCCGTTCCGACAGCTGGCCGGCGTTCTGGAGCAGGGGAATGGACAGGCGCCGCTCCAGCAGCACCGGGCCGGTGTCGAGTCCCTCCTCCATGGCCATGATGCCCACGCCGGTTTCGCCATCCCCCTCCAGCAGGGCCCACTGGATCGGCGCCGCCCCCCGCCAGCGGGGCAGCAGGGAGCCGTGGCCGTTCCAGCAGCCCAGGGGAGGCTGGGAGAGCACCGACGGCGGCAGGATCTGGCCGAAGGCCACCACCACCGACAGGTCCGCCCCCAGGGCCGCCAGCTCCTGCTGGCAGGCCTGGTCGCGGCGGATCCGCTCGGGGGTGAACACCGGCAGAGCCAGCTCCAGGGCCCGCTGCTTCACAGGGGAGGCCACCAAAGCCTTGCCCCGGCCCCGGCGCCGGTCCGGCTGGCTCACCACAGCAACGATGCTGTGGCCGGCCTGCCGCAGGACCTCGAGACTGACCACGGCGTAGGCCGGGGTGCCCCAGAACAGGATCCTCAAGCGTCGCCGGTGATCGAGAGACCCTCCACCCACACGTGGGGGCAGAGACCGTCGGGGGTCACCTTGGCCTGACCCTCGAAACCGACGATGGCCTTGAGCAGGGTGCGGATGTCACCGGCCACGGTGGCGGCCTCGATGGAGCGCGCGGTGCCGCCCTCCACCAGCCAGCCGTCGAAGGGGAGGGAGAAGGAGCCCTGGCTGGCCTTGACGCCGGCATGGAGGGCCGAGAGGGAATCGATCACCACCAGCCCATCCCCATCGCCGGCACCGGAGGCGAAGCGGTCGAGGCCCCGGGCGCCCCCGTCGCTGCCGGGGGTGGGGCCGATCTCGAACCAGTCGGGGCCCACCGACACCTTGGCCCCCAGGCCGGCATGGCCGGTGGGGGCGACGCCGAAGGCCCGGGCCGTGGCCTCCGAATGGAGGAAGTGGCGCAGCACCCCGCCCTCCACCAGGGACAGGCGACCGGTGGGGGTGCCTTCGCCGTCGAAGGCGGCCGCACCCACGTTGGCCGAATTCAGGCCGTTGTCGTGCAGGGAGAAGAAGGGAACGGCCAGCTGCTCGCCCAGGGACTCGCGCCGGCTGAGGCTGACGCCATCGAGCACGGCACGGGCGTTGAACAGGCTGCTGAAGGCGCCGATCAGGTCGAGGAAGGCCTCGGGAGTGAAGACGCAGGTGTAGCGGCCGGTGGCGATGGGGGCGTAATCGAGGTGGGCGATGGTGCGCTCCGCCGCCTCCTGAACGCAGCCGGCCACATCGAGGTCGGAAGCGCCGTAGGCCAGACGCACGGCGCCGCTGCTGCGGGGCTTGCGGCCCGCCTCCTCGGCCCGGGCATAGAGATAGAGGGAGGCGGTGGTGAGGCGCTGCTGGCGGCAGGCGCCGTCACTGTTGATGTAAAGCCGGTCGCTGCTGCGCTGGGCCAGGCCGTTGTAGGGAACCGTGCCGATGGCGGGATGGCGTCCGAGCAGGTCGCGCTCGGCCTCCTTGAGGGTGTCCAGCAGGCTGAGGATGCTGACGGCCGGGCGGAGCGGCTGCTCCAGGACCGGCAGCGGCGCGGTGGCCAGAGGGGAGAAGTCGGGGACCTCATCGACGTTGCCGTAGGCGCTGGCGTCACGGGCCCCGGCCAGGGCCCGGGCCAGGCCGGCGTCGGAGAGGTCGGAGGTGCTGGTGATGCCCACCAGACCGTCGTCGTTCCAGACCCTCAGGGTGATGGCGCTGCGCTGGGCGCCCTTCATCTGCTTGGCTTCGCCCCGGTCGACCTGCACGGAGGTGTCGGTGCTGCAGGAGGCGCCCAGATCCCAGCGACGGACCCCCTCACGCTGGGCCAGCTGGTCGAGCCGCTGGCGCAGCACCTCGGCATCGAGGCTGGCGGCCGCTGATTCGGTGGTTCCCATGATCAGCGTCCCCCCACGGTGATGGTGTCGACCTTGATGTGGGGCTGGCCCACGGTGACGAAGATGCTGCCGCTGACCGAGCCGCAGAAGCCGGCGGCCAGCTCCAGGTCGTTGGCGCACATGGAGATCCGGGGCATCACCTCCTTGGCGTCGCCGATCAGGGTGGCCCCCTTCACCGGCTTGGTGAGGGTTCCGTTCTCGATCAGGTAGCCCTCCTCGACGGCGAAGTTGAACTGGCCGGTGGGGCCGACGCTGCCGCCCCCCATCGACTTGCAGTAGAGCCCCTTGTCGACGGAGGCGATCAGATCCTCCGGGCTGTGGGGGCCGGCGGCGATGTAGGTGTTGCGCATGCGGCTGGCGGCGGCGAAGGCGTGGCTCTGGCGCCGGCCGCTGCCGGTGCGGGGATGGCCGGTGCGGCGCTCCCCGGCCCGGTCGCTGAGGAAACGCTGCAGGACGCCGTTCTCGATCAGCACCGTGCGCTGGGGTTCCATGCCCTCGTCGTCCATGGCCAGGGACCCGAAAGCGCCGGCGGTGAGGCCTTCGTCGATGGCCGTGAGGGAGGGGTGGGCGATGGCCTGGCCGACCATGTCGGCGAAGGGGGTGGTGGCCCGCTCCACCTGGGTGGTCTCCAGCAGGTGGCCGCAGGCCTCATGGAAGATCACACCGCCGAAGCGGTTGGCCAGCACAACGGGAAACTGGCCGGCCTCGACGTAATCGGCGTAAAGCATGGTGCCGGCGCTGCTGCAGACGTCCACGGCGGCCGCCTCCACATCCCAGCGACGCAGGTCGTCAGGGCTGTCGGAGGTGCCGTAGCGGCGGCCCAGGCTGGCCCGGTGGTCGCCGTCGGCCGCCAGCACATTGAGGCCCACCGACTGGTGCAGCCGCACGTCCCGGGCGAAGGTGCCATCGCTGGCGGCCACCAGGACCTCCTGCCAGTCGCGGGCATAGCTGCCGCGACGCACCTGCAGGTGGTGGCCATGGGCCTGGAGCCGGTCGGTGCCCTCAAGCAGACGGCTGGTTGCCTCCGCCAGGGACGGACAGGACGGCAGCCAGCCGTCCTTGGTGGCGGCGAAGTCGCGCAGCTCGGGCAGGCCGTCAAAGCCCCCGCCTGTGTGGGCGGGGAGCACGAGGCCCAGCATGCCCAGGGCCTGCTCAAGGGCGGCCCGCAGGCCGGCGGCGCTCAGGTCATTGGTGGAGACGAAACCGTCCCGATCCCCCAGGAACACCCGCAGCCCTGCCCCGGCGCCGAAGGCCGGGCTGACGCTGGTGATCGAATCCTGCTCGGCGAGCAGGCCGAGATGGTCGGAGCGCTCCAGGAACACCTCCACCAGGTCGGCCCCGGCCGAGCGCCCAGAGGCCAGGAGCGGCTCCAGGACGGAACGCCAGGCCGGATCGCCGAGGGCCGCCGGGGACAGGGTGAGCGCAGTGCCGGCCGGTGCGCCGGTGGGAGGGGAGACGACCAAGCGGCGAAGGGAGAACTGGGTCGATTCTGGCGGGTCGGCTCAGCGCACGGCGGGCTGGAAGCGCTCGCTGCGGATCGGCGCCATCAGGAACAGGCGCGCCATCTGGACACCGTTGCCGAACCAGTGGGGCAGTTTGCGCAGGGCACGCACCGGCGCCGGGGCGCCGGAACGGTCGGCCCGATCGAGGGCGGCGTTGTTCTGCACCAGCTTCTCCAGCCGCTCGTAGAACTCGGGGTGCTCGACGTTGAGCACCACGGGGAACACCCGGGCGGAGGTTTCGTTGGTCTTGGCGATCACGTACTTGTCGTAGGTGCGGGCATCAAGCCCGAGGGCCTCATAGAACTCCTTGCGGGCGACGTCGCGCACATACATGGTGGCGAACACGGCCAGCAGGAAGAAGCGGCACCAGAGGCGGGCGGTGAAGCCGCGCACCGTATCCGGTTGGGCCTTCATCAGGGCGTCAAAGAAGTCGCCGTGGCGGTTCTCGTCCTGGCACCAGTTCTCGAAGAAGTTGAAGATCGGGAAGATCTTGCTTTCCGGGTGCTGCTCCAGGTGGCGGTAGATGGCGATGTAGCGCCAGTAGCCGATCTTCTCGGAGAGGTAGGTGGCGTAGAAGATGAACTTGGGCTGGAAGTGGGTGTAGGCCTTGGTGGCCGTCAGGAAGCCCAGGTCGAGCTGGAGGCCGAAATCGGCCATGGCCTTGTTGAGGAAGCCGGCATGGCGGGCCTCATCGCGGGCCATGTGGGCAAAACATTCCGCCAGCAGCGGGTTGCGCTCCTTGATGCGGCGGCTCAGCTCCTTGTAGAGCAGGAAGCCCGAGAACTCCGAGGTGCAACTCTGCTCGAGAAACTCGACGAACACCCGACGGGTCTCGGGGTCCAGCTTGTCGGCGGCGCCTTCGAACTGGTCGTCGCGGACGAAATGGTGGCGGTTGTAGTCCTTGCGGAACTCCTCGCAGATGGCCTCCAGCTCCACTTCGTTGGGCCGCAGATCCATCGCCGCCATGGCGTCGAAATCCGTGGTGTAGAAGCGCGGGGTGAGGATCGTGTCCTTCACCGGGTCCTTGATGGCCGGGGCATCCGGGGTGCCCACCCGGGGGGCGGTGGGGGCTTGGGTGGCGGGAGGCACCATCGCGCGGGCGTTCAGAGAGCTCGGCAGCCATCGTAGGCATCGATCCCCGCCATCGGTCCGGATGTGAAGCCGCGGATGTGAAGCCGGCCGACGGGGAGGTGCCTCAGTTGGGGCCCAGCCACTTCTGGCCGTTGAGCCGCTGCACCACCCGCGACACCAGCAGCGACAGGGTCATCTTCTTTTCGTCGATCAGGAACGACTCCAGCAGGCTGGGGCTGCCGGCCCCCTCGCTGAGGGCGATGGTCTTGGCGGAGCTGATGTCGGGCCGGGTGAAGCAGAGCCAGAAGCGGCGCTCGCCCGGCAGCCGCCCCCGGACCATCCAGCAGTCGGCCCCGACCACGGGCATGGTGCCCTGCTCGAACACCAGCTCAGGGGCCGGGCCGCCGTAGGCCTCGATTTCCTTGACCAGGGCCGGCAGCAGCAGCTCCGGCACAAAGACCTCGAACGGCTTGTCCTCAGGGGCGGGTGGCTTGGCCTTCGGGGCAGCGGTCTTCGCCTCCGGCGAGATGGCGACAGGGTCGGGGGTGTTGCTGGGGGTCTCGGTCACCGGTGCGGTCCCTGGGCGCGGAGGTGCGGGAACTTTAGGCAGCGTCCCGGAGCCGCAGGTGGTCGCGGCGACCGGCGTCACCATTCCTCGCCGTCGTCGTGGCCCCAGTCATCGGCGCTGGCCGGGGCCGGGGCCGGCGGGCGGGAGGCCACCGCCGGCTCGGGGCGGAACGGGCGCGGATCGGCGGCCTCTGGGCGGTGCAGCACCCGGTAGGGCACCGAGACCGTCGGCGCCGGCTCGCCGGGGGCGCGGCTGGGGCCGGCGGCAGCGGGCGATGGAGCGGCCCATGGAGCGGGGGTGGCTGGAGCCGCTGCAGCGGCACGACCCTCGGACCGGCCACCCCAGGGGGCACTCCAGGTGTCGTCCTCCAGCCGATCCGGGCGACGGACCGTGCGCCGCAGCGGCGCCCGCCCACCCTGGCGCAGGGCGAGGGCGGTGGCGCCGGCACTGAGGGCCGCCCCGCCGCCGGCGGCCGCCGCCATCCACAGGCCGATCGGCAGCGACGGGGTCTGCCAGGTGAGCAGCCGCAGGGCCAGGGGGGGGCTGGGGTTGAGGGCTGCCACCAGCAGGGTCACCAGCAGCGGCGAGAGCAGGGGCAGCAGCAGCAGGCGTTGCAGCACGGTCCGGAGCGTCAGGGGGTGGAGACTTCGTCCGGGGCGGACCGGCCCACGGGCCCCTGCCAGCGCTGCAGGGAGCCGAGCTGGAGGCCGAGGGTGTCGAAGACGCGGATCACCAGGAAGTCCACCATCTCACCGATCGTGGTGGGCTGGTGGTACCAGGCCGGAACCGGGGGGGCGATGCGGGCCCCGGCCTCGGCCAGACGGGTGAGGTTGCGCAGGTGCACCAGGTTCCAGGGCAGCTCCCGCGGTGCGATCACCAGGGGCCGTCCCTCCTTGAGGTGCACATCCGCCGCCCGTTCGATCAGATCCAGGGCCACGCCGGAGGCGATCCGGCCGACGGTGCCCATGCTGGCCGGCAGGATGACCATGCCGCGGGTGAGGTAACTGCCGCTGGCGATGGCGGCGGCCTGGTCGTTCCAGCGGTGGCAGTGCAGCCGGCCGGAGCTGCAGCCGGTGCGTTCACGCCAGAAGCGTTCCTGGGCATCGGGCTCCGATGGCACCCGCAGGCCCATCTCCGCCTGCCAGACCCCGATCGCCCCCCGGCTGGTGACCATCTCGACCGGCAGGTCCTCCTCGAGCAGCAGCTGCAGCGCCCGCTCGGCCAGGGGCTGGGCGGAGGCGCCGGACACCGCCAGGACGACGGGAAGGGAGGAGGGCGCCATCAGCGGCTCAGCCCTCGTCCGCGGCGCCGGGGGCGTCATCGGCATCGTCATCCGGGGTGCCATCGGCGGCACCCTCCTCCACCCGTTCGAAATCCTCGGGCTGGAGCACCGCCAGGTCGATCTGGTGGCGCAGGGCGTCCACCTTCTGGATCTCGACATCGACGCCGTCGCCGACCATGTAGGTACGACGGAACTTGCGCCCCACCAGGCGGTTCTGGCGCGAGCGGTACTCGTACCAGTCGTCCTTGAGGGAGCTGACGTGCACCAGTCCCTCCACCTGGGAGGGGGGAACCTCAACAAAGAAGCCGTAGCTCTGCACGCCGCTGATCACCCCGGGCAGGGTCTGGCCGACCAGTGGCTCGGTGTGGCGGGCCTGGGCGAGGGCCAGCACATCGGCCTGCAGCTCCTGCAGAAAGCGGCAGCGGCCGTTGAGGCGCTGGGCCAGTCCGTGCTCCAGGCCCTGCTGGTAGGGAGCCAGCTGGCCGGGGGTCAGCAGGGGCCAGTCGGTGCTGCCGTGGCAGGCGTCGCTGGCCAGGTCGGTGCTGACCTTGTGGCGCACGCTGGGGCGGTCCTTGCCATCCACCAGCAGGCTGACCAGGAGCTGCTGGTTCCAGATGTCGGCGTAGTGGAGGGCCGGGCAGCACCAGGGCGCCACGGCGGTCTCCTCGCCGGCCACCGCATGGGGACCGGCTTCGGCCGCCAGCTGCACCGGCCGCAGGGCGTCACGCAGCTGCTGCTGCAGGGGCCGGCCGCGATCGGTGGCGGCGAAGACGGCGGCGAGTTCGGCGGCGCTGGCGTTGCCGTCGGCACTGAGCTCCATCGGGATGTCGAGGGCCAGGGCCGCCTTGGCGACGTCATTGGTGTCGGTGGCCTCCGCCGCCGGGTTGAGGGCGAACAGGGCGGGCAGCTCCAGGGCCAGCAGGTGGCGGCCCAAGGCCCGGTGGGCCACCAGCACCGCCTCCCGCAGAATCGCCACCGGATCCTCGGCCGGCAGCTCCACCAGCCAGCCCTGCAGGGCCGCGTCCGGGGCCGGCACCCGCAGGTCGCCGAGGCTGTCGATGGCGGGCATCGGCAGGTCGAGATCGATCGACCCGGCCGCGAGGCGCCGCTGACGCAGCAGGCCGCTCAGCTGGACCAGCTGCTCCAGCAGGGGCAGGTGGTCCTTGAGGGCCTTGAGGGCGGCGGGCACGGTGCGGGCCTTGGGCTTGCGTTCGGCCAGGGCCTGCATCGCGGCCCGGTCCACCCGGGCATCGGGCGTGATCTGGCTCAGGCTGAAGCGGAAGTGCTCGAGGCCCCCCTCGGCGTCCAGCTCCAGGGCGACCGAGACCGCCGCCTGGCTGTCGCCCGGGCGGAAGCCGCAGGCCTTGGCGAGGGCGGAGGGCAGCAGGGGCAGCCAGCGCCGTCCCAGGCAGATCGCCTCGCCCTGGTCCCGCAGCCAGGTGTCGAGGCTGTTGCCCATGCCGATGCGTTCGGCCACGGCGGGACTGTGCACCCACAGCCGCCAGCCGCCCTCACGCTCCTCCAGGGAGATGGCGGGCAGCACGGGGGCCTCGCCGCCCTCCCAGGCCTCCAGGATCAGGGTGGGCAGGGCCGTCAGGTCGGCGCGGCCCTTGGCGACGGGCTGCTTGAGGGTGGCGCGGGGGGAGGCCGGACGCTCCTGCAGGCGGTGCTTGGCCAGCAGCAGGTCGGTGTCTGCCGCTTCACCGCCGTGCACCGGCAGGCTGCGGGCGACATGGCCGGCCGGACCGAACTGGGCCACGGGGAAGCGATCGATCTTCACCTCCACCACCGCCTCCTCAGCGGGATCGAGATGGACCGCGTCCTCCTCGGGCAGGGCGACGGCGGTGAGCAGCCGGTCGTCGAGGGGGACGGCGACCAGCTGGCCGTCCTGCCGCTCGACCTGGGCCAGCAGGCTGGGGGTCTGGCGCTCGAGGATGCACTGCACACCCCCCTCCGGCGAGCGGCGGCGACCGCCCTCGCGGGTGATCTTCACGAGGACCCGATCGCCGTTCCAGGCATGGTTGAGCTGGTGGTCACGGATGTAGATGTCCTCACCGCCGTCCTCCCGCAGGGCGAAGCAGAAGCCCTTGCTCGAGCAGCGCAGCCGGGCCGGGATCAGCTCGGGGGTCTCGCGGGCGCGGAGCCCTTCGCCGTCCTCCTCCACCAGCCCCAGCCGCAGCAGGGCATCCAGACCGATGCGCAGCTGCTGCTTGCAGGTCTTGGTGGTCAGGCCCAGCGACTTCTCCAGCTTGGCCAGGGCCACCGCATCGGTCGTGGAGAGGTGGTCGAGCAGATCGGCGACCGTGAACTTCATCGGATGGGACATACGCGGAGGATGGCACTGCCGGAGCAGCGCGGTGACCAGGGTGGTCCGGAGCGCCAGGGGGGTCGTCGGCCTCCTTGGACGGGGGATGGCCCGGCAGCGCCCGCCGTCACGGCGAACGTCACCCGGGGACTCTAAGGAGCGGGGGTCTCGCCATCCTCGCCAGCGGCCTCGGTGGTCGCGGCGGGGGCCTCGCCGCCGTCCGCGCCGGAGCGCAGGATCAGGCGGGTGCCGATGATCAGGAAGCCGGCGGAGGCCGCCAGCTGCAGTCCATCGGTGGGGATCACGCTCGAGAGAGAGCCCCCTGCCGCCGCCCCCACCAGGCTGGCCAGCACCAGGGCGAAGGCGCTGCCGGCAAACACCGCCCCGGGCCGGTTGGAGGTGCCGCTGATGCTGACGATGGCCAGCTGGGTCTTGTCGCCGAGCTCCGCCAGGAAGACGGTGGCGAAGGTGGAGGCGAGCAGGGCGAACGGCATGGTGCGGCGGGCGACGGACTCAGGCGTTGAGGAGGTGGAGCGGCGCCAGGTGCAGCACCGCCTGGCGGCCCAGCCACAGCCCCAGGGCAACCATCAGGATCCCCGCCGCCCGCTCCAGCTGGTGGGGGGGCATGACGGTGGACAGCCAGCGCCCCAGCAGCACCCCCACCAGGCTGGAGCAGATCAGGGCGAGCGAGGCGCCCACGAACACGACGACCGGTCGGCCCGACTGGGCCGACAGCAGCAGGGCGGCCAGCTGGGTCTTGTCACCGAGTTCGGCCAGGAAGACGGTGGTGGCGGTGCTCAGGAACACCGTGATCCAGCTGGAGGGGGCTGGAGTTTCGGGGGTGCTGCTCATGTGGGCTGGCGGATCGTCCGCAGGAAACGGCGCATCACCGGGTGGCGGCCGCCCAGCTCAGCGCGGATCTGCTGCCGGCAGGAGGCGATGGCCAGGGCATCGGGATCGTCACCGGGCTGACCGAACAGCGCGACGAGCTGATCCACCCGGCAGAAATCGGGCCGCTCCGCATAAATGCGGCAGCGGCGTGAGCCGGTGTCGAAATGGCGGCACCAGCCGTCCTCCCCCACCATCGAGAAGTACAGCTCCTGCTGGTCGGGATCGAGGGCCTCGATCGCGTCGCCCCGCAGGGCCGGGTCTAGGCGGCAGCAGGAACCGCAGCCGCTGATGCACTGCCAGTGCTCGGGTCGGGGCACGGGGACGCCACGGGGTCGTTCCATTCACTCACACCCGACGCCGTCTTCCCAGCCCGACGGCGTCTTCCCAGCCCAGGCCCGGCGCCAGCCATGACAACCGATCACGGCCACAGGGGCGGGGCCCTGAAGCGGCCGCCGGGCGACCTACACTCCTGGCCGATTGTCCCCCTCGCCGGCAGCCGCACCATGGGTATCGATTTCCATCTCATCTCCAACTTCGGCGCCCTGGCCCTGATCACCCTGGCCGGTCCGGCCGTGATCTTCATCCTCTACTACCGCCGCGGCGCCCTCTGATCGCTCCGGCACCAGCAGGTCGGCCAGGGCGTGGTACACGGGTCGGCGCTGGATCGCCTGGCCCGTGTAGGCCGCGATCACAGCGGCGGCCACCAGGCCGGGCATGAGCTGCTGGTCGCCCGCCATGCGGATGGCGAAGGCGATCGTCATCACCGGCAGCTGGGTGGCTCCCGCCAGACCCGCCGCCATGCCCAAGGCCAGGCCGAGGTGGGGATCCCCCGCCAGGGCCCGCACCACCCCTGAGCCGAACACCCCCCCCACGGCGAAGGCCGGATCGATCAGCCCTCCGGGAATCCCCGTGGAGAGCGCCAGCACCGGTCCGATCAACCGCGAGACCAGGAGAACGACCCAGCCGGCGTCGATGGTGGTGTCCGCGTCCTGATCCAGCATCAGACGCATCAGGGTCTCGCCATCGCCGCCGCTGGCGCCACCGGTGACCAAGGTCAGCAGGGCCAGGGCCAGCCCGGCTGCCAGGCCGAGGCGCAGGGGCTGCCGCCGGGCGATCGGGGTGATCAGGCCCGTGGCACGCACCAGCAGCCAGGCGAACAGGCCGCCGAGGGCCCCGCCGCCGAGGCCGATCGGAATCGCCCAGAGCAGCTGCTCGGTCTCCGCCACCGGGCTGGCGTTGATCCCGAGGGCGAACATCGGCTGGCCGCCGAGGCCGCTGACCAGGGCCGCCGCGCTGGTCAGCACCAGCGCCGGCCACACCAGCCGCTGCTGGAAGCTGCCGGTGAGCTCCTCGACCACGAAAACCATCCCCATCAGGGGGGTGTTGAAGCCGCCGGCCAGCCCGGCCCCCGCCGCTCCGGCCAGCAGGTGGCCCCGGCTGGCCCGGTGCAGCAGGCCGGGCCAGCGGCGCAGCAGGGCCTGACCCACGGCCGCACCCACCTCCACCACCGGGCCCTCGCGGCCCAGGGGCAGCAGGGCCAGGCTGGCGATGGTCCAGAGGCCCAGCCGTTCCCCGGTCGGGGCGGCGGAGAGCAGCTGGGCACCCCGGTGGGGATCCTCCAGGCAGAGCATCACCTGGGGAATGCCCGAGCCGGCCCCGCGGCGCCAGGGTCCCCGCTGGAACCAGAGCAGCAGCGGCACCAGGGGGATCGGGGCCAGGGCCAGCAGCCAGCCACTGGCGCTCCAGCCGCCGCCGCTGAACGCCGGCAGGGTGGAGAGCAGGCGATCCTGGAGCAGGTCGATGCGGTTGAGCGGCCAGCATGCGAGCCCCACCACGGCCCCCAGCAGCGCCAGCAGCACCAGGGAACGCACCGGTACCAGCGGGGAGCGGCTCATCCTTCGACCATCCCCAGGGCCATGGCCGCCTCCCGCATCAGCCCCTGAACGTAGGGGTGGGGCGGATCCCCCAGGGCGGCGGGGCCTGTGCCGTCGGATGGGATGGCGGAGCGCAGCTCCTCGCCGGCGGCGTTGCGGATCACCAGGCTGTCCCCCTGGCGGCGGCACCAGTAGGTGCGGTCGCGGCGCTGCAGCACCACGGTGTCACCGCCGCTGGAGCGGATCGCCTCCAGCTCGAGCTGGAACCGCTCCACCCCCTGCCAGTCATCGCGGCGCAGGCGGTAGGCCACATCCACCGGCCCCGCCCACTGGTCGGGACCCTGCCAGCGCCAGCCGATCGCCCGCAGCCGCGTCTCCCCCTGGGCCAGCTGCAGCTGCAGGTGGCCGCCGCGCAGCAGCTTCTGCTCCACCACCTGGCAGCGGCTGCTCCAGAACAGGGGGGTGGGATGGCCGATGCCGAAGGGGGCGAGCCGCTGGAGCTGGCGCCAGAACTCCCGGTCGATGCGCTCCAGCCGCAGCAGGGCCTCAGGCTCCACCGTGCGGCCATCGCCCGCCGACTCCAGCCAGCCGCTGGCCAGGGCGTCGAGCCGTTCCTGCAGCGCCGTGACGTTCTCGGCCCGCACCGTGAAGCCACCGGCGGCGGGGTGGCCGCCGTGGCGCTCCAGCAGTTCGGCGCAGGCCGTCAGGGCCCCATCGACGGCGAAGCCCTTCGGGGCCCGCACCGACGCCCGCAGCCGGCCTCCCCCTTCGCCGGCCAGCAGGGCGACGGGACGGCCGAAGCGCTCCACCAGCCGGGAGGCGACGATGCCGATGACGCCGTGGTGCCAGTGGCCCTGGGCCAGCAGCAGGAAGGCGGGCCGGCGGGGACCATCGGCCTCCAGCAGGGCCAGGGCCTCCGCCTCGATGGCACTGCAGAGTTCCCGCCGCTGGCGGTTGAGGGCTTCGCAGGAGCGGGCCAGCTCCAGGGCCTCCTCAGGATCCTCCGTCGTCAGCAGGTCCACCACCAGCTGGGGGTCCCCCAGCCGACCGACGGCATTGATGCGAGGGGCCAGCTGGAAGCCCACCGCCTCGGCATCGACCCGGTGCTTCTCCAGGCCCGCCAGCTGCTGCAGGGCCTGCAGGCCGGGCAGGGGGCTGCGGCCCAGCAGGGGCAGGCCATCGAGCAGCCAGCGGCGGTTGACCCCTTCCAGGGGGGCCATGTCGGCGATGGTGCCGATGCAGAACAGGTTGAGGGCGATCTCCAGCCCGTGGCGGTGGCGCAGGCGCCGGCAGAGGGCGGTGGCCAGGACGTGGGCCAGTCCCACCCCCGCCAGGCCCCGGTAGGGGGAGCCCTCCGGGGTGACGGCCGGGTGCAGCAGGGCCAGGTGCGGCGGCAGCTGGGGGGGCAGGGTGTGGTGGTCGGTGAGGATCACCTCCACCTCCAGGGCCGCGGCGCGCTCCAGGGCTTCGATGGCGGCCACGCCGTTGTCGACCGTGATCAGCAGCCGCACCCCGTCGGCCGCCAGCCGCTCGACCATGGCGGCGTTGAGGCCGTAGCCGTCGTCCATGCGGCTGGGGATGGCGGCCCGCGGGCGGGCGCCGAGCCGCTGCAGGACCCCCACCAGCAGGGCGGTGCTGGTCATGCCGTCGGCGTCGTAGTCGCCGCAGATCGCCACCGCCTCCGCCCCCTGGCAGCAGCGCACCAGCCGCTCGACCGCCAGCGCCAGAGCCGGGAAGTGGGCCTCCGGATCGGGGGCCGCCTCCGGATCCAGCAGCTGGCGCACCGACTCGGCCGTCACCAGGCCGCGACGCCGCAGCAGGGCCAGCAGCTCACAGGGGAGGTCGGTTTCCGGAGCCCCGGCCGCCTCGGCGGGGCCGTCGCCGCCGAGGGGGGAGGGCAAAAGCCAGCGTCGCTCGTCGACGGCAGAGAGCAACGAGGGGCAGGCGGGGCCCCCGCATTGTGGAAGCCGGGGCCGCAGGGCGCACCCCTTAGCCTGACTCCCTACACAAGCGCGGCGTCCGATGGCCCCGGCCCTGTCGGCCCTGCTCTGGGACGTGGACGGCACCCTGGCCGAGACGGAGTTCGAGGGCCACCGGGTGGCCTTCAACCGCAGTTTCGAGGCCTCCGGGCTGCCCTGGCGCTGGGACCGGCCCACCTATGGGCGGCTGCTGGCGGTGGGCGGCGGCCACGAACGGATCACCGCCTTCCTGGAGCAGGTGGAGGGCCGCACGCCGGAGCGGGGGAGGGTGGAGCAACTGCAGCGCCGCAAGCAGGCGATTTATGCCGAGCTGGTGCAGCAGGGCCGCCTCGCCCTGAGGCCCGGGGTGGCCCGGCTGGTGGCGGATGCGGCGGCGGCAGGCCTGCGGCAGGGGATCGTCACCACCAGCGGCCGCAGCGCGGTGCAGGCCCTGCTGGAGGGGGCCCCGCCGGCCCTGGCCCGGGCCTTCGACTTCTGGGTCTGCGGTGACGACGTTGCCCGCAAGAAGCCCGATCCGGAGGCCTACCGGCTGGCGCTGGCACGGCTAGCCGGAGCGTTGGGTGGCGTGATGGTGCTCGAGGACTCCCCGGCCGGGCTGGCGGCGGCCACCGGCGCCGGGCTGCCCTGTCTGGTCTGCCTGAGCGCGGCGACGCGGGAGGAGCCGGAGGCTCGCTTCAGCGCCGCCAGGGCCGTGGTCGAGAGCCTGGAGGAGCCCGGGGCCACGGTCGTGGTGCGCCGGGGGCCACCTTGCCCCGAGGGCCAGGTGACGCTGTCGTGGCTGGAGCGCCTGCTGGACACGCCATGACCCGCCTCCCCGTGCAGCGCACCCGTTTCCAGGGGCTGGTGAGCCGGCTGGGGAACCGCGCGGTCGGCGTGGCGCGGCGCAGCTGGCGGGCCGGCAGCCTGGCCGCCCTGGCGCTGCTGCTGGGCTTCTTCGCCGGTCAGAACCTCACCAGCCTGCTGCTCTTCACCACCCCGGGGGGCCGCCCGGCGGTGGTGCTCGGTCTGCTGCTGACCTTCGAGACGCTGGTGCGGCTGCGGACACGCTTGGTGCGTGCCGAACCTTCCCTGGCCTGGGTGATCATCGACAACCTGCGCATCGGCGCCACCTACGCCATCGTGCTCGAGGCCTTCAAGGTGGGGACCTGAGCGGGTGGTGCCACCAGAGCTCTCCATGCCCTCGGAGCCAGCTCCGGATGCCTGGGACGGGCGGCTGGCCGGGGCAGGGGATCTGGGCCCGGTGCACCCCAGCCTGCTGCGGCTCCTGGCCCTGCCGATGCTGCGGCGGCTGGAGAGCATCCTGCGCGACGGAGTGGTGACAAGGCGGCCCGTGCTCGCCCTGAACGGGCCGGTGGGCGCCGGCAAGACGAGCCTGGGCCGTGCCCTGGAGCGCCTCGCCACCCTCGGGGGCCTGCGGCTGACGGTGGCCTCGATCGACGACCTCTACCTGCCTGCCGCCGAACGCCGCGCGCGGCTGGCGGGCAATCCCTTCGAGGTGGGCCGGGTGCCGCCCGGCAGCCACGACCTGCCCCTGCTGCTGGAGGCGCTGGCCGCCTGGCGGGCCGGGGGGATGCTGCGGCTGCCCCGGTTCGACAAGACCCTGGCCGGCGGGGACGGCGACCGGAACGGCTGGCGGGAGGAGCCCGCCGAGGCGCTGGTGATCGAGGGCTGGCTGATGGGCTGCCGGGCCCTCGGCGCCCAGGCCCTGGGCGAGAGGATGGGCTGCGGAGCGGGGCTGGAGGAGCTGAACGAATCTGAACGCCGCTGGCTGCCCCGCTGGGACGACCACCTGGCGGCCTACGACCAGCTCTGGAAGGCCTGTGACGGCCTGTGGCTGCTGCGTCCGGAGCGTTGGAGCCTGCCCCGCCGCTGGCGATTCCAGGCGGAGGCTCGGCAGCGGCGGGCCGGTGGCGGATGGCTCAACGGCCGACAGCTCGACGCCATGGTGCGGGCCACGCTCCACTCCCTGCCGCCAGCGCTGTACCAGGACCCACTGCTGGGGCCCACCGGCTCAGGGATTCCGTTGCAGGGTGGGGTGATCCTGGACGGACGCAGGCGTGGCCACCCCCTCGGGATTCAGCTCTCTTCGCCCGCTTCGGCCTCTTCGGCAATCGGATAGACAAAGCCCTGGGCGCGGCCGCTCAGAACAGCCTTGCCGAGCGACATCGCCTTCTGGGCTGCCACACCGGCCTTCGCCTTCCAGTGGGCGTGGCGCTGGTTGCGCTTGCCCTTGGAGGTTTTCTTCTTGGGAACGGCCATCCCGCCAACTCACTGCCAAACGATGATCCTGCTTCGCCGACTCGCCTTTCGTCAAATCGCTACAGTCGACTTCCGATAAGCAACTCCTGAAAAGGACGCCAGGCCTGTGAGCAGCAGTTCTCCTCCGGAGCCGGCCAAGATCTCCGCCGCCCTGGCCGCCCCCGGGACCGTGGTGGCGCAAGGCACCGAGGCCGGAGCGTCCTCCACCCCGGCAGCCCCGGCCAGTCCTGCGCCAGCCAAGCCGGCCCCGCCGGTGCGTCCCGGCTTCAGCCTGGGGGGCCAGGGGGCCGGGGCGCCCTCCTACAGCCAGCTGCTGCGGGACATCGAAGCCGGAAAGATCAAGAGCCTGGAGCTCGCTCCTGCCCAGCGCGTGGTGACCGCCACCTTCCAGGACGGCCGCAGCCGCCAGGTGGCGGTCTTCAGTGACAACCAGCAGCTGCTGCGCACCGCCGAGCAGGCCCGGGTGCCGCTGACCGTGCGGGACGAGCGGCGCGACGACGCCATGGCCGGTCTGGTCACCAACGGCCTGCTGGTGGCCCTGCTGATCGCCGGCCTGGTGCTGCTGGTGCGCCGCTCCGCCCAGGTGGCCAACAAGGCGATGGGCTTCGGCCGCAGCCAGCCCCGCCTGCAGGAGGAAGGGGCCATCACGGTGCGCTTCGAAGACGTGGCCGGCATCGCCGAGGCCAAGGAGGAGCTCCAGGAGGTGGTGACCTTCCTCAAAACCCCCGAACGGTTCACCTCCATCGGCGCCCGGATTCCCAAGGGGGTGCTGCTGGTGGGCCCCCCCGGCACCGGCAAGACGCTGCTGGCCAGGGCGATCGCCGGTGAAGCCGGCGTGCCCTTCTTCTCGATGGCTGCCACCGAGTTCGTCGAGATGTTCGTGGGCGTGGGCGCCAGCCGGGTGCGGGATCTGTTCCGCCAGGCCAAGGCCAAGGCGCCGTGCATCATCTTCATTGACGAGATCGATGCGGTGGGGCGCCAGCGGGGGGCCGGAATCGGCGGAGGCAACGACGAACGGGAGCAGACCCTCAACCAGCTGCTCACCGAGATGGATGGCTTCGAGGACAACTCGGGCGTGATCCTGCTGGCCGCCACCAACCGTCTCGACGTGCTCGACACGGCCCTGCTGCGGCCAGGCCGCTTCGATCGCCGCATCAGCGTCGACCTGCCGGACCGGTCCGGCCGGGAGGAGATCCTTTCAGTCCATGCCCGCACCAGGCCCCTGGCCGAGGAGGTGTCCCTGGCCGACTGGGCCCGCCGCACCCCCGGTTTCTCCGGCGCCGATCTGGCCAACCTGCTCAACGAAGCGGCCATCCTCACGGCCCGTCGCCAGAAGAGCCAGGTGGATGACCAGTCCATCGGCGATGCCCTCGAGCGCATCACCATGGGACTGACCGCCGCCCCACTGCAGGACAGCGCCAAGAAGCGGCTGATCGCCTACCACGAGATCGGCCACGCCCTGCTGACCACGCTGCTGCCCCACGCCGACAGGCTCGACAAGGTGACGCTGCTGCCCAGGGCCGGCGGGGTAGGTGGCTTCGCCCGCACCATGCCCGATGAGGACATCATCGATTCCGGACTGATCAGCAAGGCCTACCTGCGGGCCCGGCTGGTGGTGGCCCTCGGCGGCCGCGCCG
This sequence comes from Synechococcus sp. CCAP 1479/10, assembly GCF_019038515.1. NCBI lineage: Bacteria > Bacillati > Cyanobacteriota > Cyanophyceae > Synechococcales > Synechococcaceae > Synechococcus > Synechococcus sp. CCAP 1479/10. The sequence goes on from NZ_JAFKRJ010000026.1 coordinate 333,722, forward strand.
CCGAAATGGTGGTGTTCGGCCCCAGCGAGGTGACCCAGGGGGCCAGCAGCGATCTGCAGCTGGTGCGCCGCATCTGCCGCGACATGGTGCTGCGCTACGGCTTCTCCAGTCTCGGCCCCCTGGCCCTGGAGGAGGAGGGGGAAGAGGTGTTCCTCGGCCGCGACTGGATCCGCTCCAGCCCCCACACGTCGGTGCGCACCGGCAACCGCATCGACGAACAGGTGCGCCAGCTGGCCTTCGAGGCCCTGGAGAAGGCCGTCGCGGTGCTCACCCCCCGGCGCGAGCTGATCGATGAGCTGGTCAACCAGCTGATCGAGCTGGAAACCATCGACGGGGACAGCTTCCGCGCCCTGGTGGAGGCCCATGAGGCCAAGGGCGGTTCAGCCCTCGCCTCCCAGGCCGGAGGCAAAGCGGATGTCCAGGCTGCGCAGGTAGGTGTGTAACCCGGCGTCCTGAATCGGCAGCAGCCGGGCCGGATGGCCGCTCTCATTGACATGGGAGTGCCAGTGGCCCGGCGGGGTCACGAAGGCGGCGCCCGGCTCCCATTCCATCCGCAGAGGGTTGCGGATCGTGCCGTCGGGGTTGAGGTCGGGACCGGAGAGGGTGGCGCAGCCCGGCTGGCAGTCGATCACCAGGTCGAGGGCGACGGACTGGTGCCGATGGGGGGGCTGGACCGCGCCGGCCGGCACCAGTCCGTACATGGCCCAGAGGGTGTGGGTCACGGTGCGGCTCGCCGGCAGGGCACGGTTGGCCATCAGGAGGCTGAGGCGGTTGCTGCGGGCGCTGCTGGGATCCGCCGCCAGCGCCGCCAGCTCCTCATCGAGCCAGGCGGCCGGGTAGTGGCTGGGGGCGAAACGGGGTGATTCGGCCCGCACCCCGAGGAAGGTGAGCAGGGGCCCGTCGTGGATCCAGTAGAGAACGCTCTCTTCAGAAGCCTCCATCCGAGGTTCCAGCCCGGCCGGCAGCACGAAAAGATCCCCGCGGCCCCAGCCCAGATCGAGGGGTTCATCCCCGGCACCGGAGGGGCAATGGCAGCGGCCAGAGCCCCGGTACACATAGAACAGCGAGCTGGTGGCGTTGGCGGCCACCCCGATCGATTCGCCAGGGAGGATCCGCACGAAGTTGGCGCTCAGGGCCGGGCTTGTGGCGGGGGAAGGGCAGCCCAGACGGGCGCTGAGATCGAGGGGAAGCACCGCCGTCGGACCCGTGGCGTGCAGATCGGGGCCCCAGCGGCCCTCAGGAATCGGCTCGGTGAGACCGGAACGGATCGGGTTGGCGGCCTGGCGGTAGTCGAACAGCAGGGTTTCAGAGTGCCAGTCGTGGCCCCCGGCGATGACGGCGGGGCTGGGGGGCCTGGACGCTTGGATCTGCCCCATGGGATCAGGTTGCAATCGTTGACAGATCTTATGGATTTCTTCCCATCGTCGGCGCTCCCCCGGCAGGGGGGCGCTCTCCCGGCAGGGGGGCGCTCTCCCGGCAGGGGGGCGCTCTCCCGGCAGGGGGTGCGTTCAGCCGCCGGCGACGGCCGGCACGATGCTCACCTCGTCACCGTCGCTGAGGACGGTGGCCTGGTTGTCGAGAAAGCGGATGTCCTCGCTGTTCACGTAGAGGTTGAGGAAGCGGCGCAGCTTGCCGCTCTCGTCGCAGAGGCGCGCCTGGATGCCGGGGTAGCGGCCTTCGAGGGCCTGCAGCAGGCCGTCGATGCTGGTGGCCTCCAGGCTGACGCTGGCCTCGTCGTTGGTGAACTTCTGCAGGGGGGTGGGGATCAGAACCTGGATGGCCATGGAATGGGTCGGTGGGGCAGGGAGAGAGAAACGGGGCGGCGCGATCGGGCGGTGATCAGGCCCGGGGGGCGGCACCGCCGTGGGAAGCCTGGGAGCGCTCCCAGGCTTCGTGGAAGCTGGCCAGCTGGGGCTCGATCGTGTAAGGGGCGCCGATGGAGGAGGCGATCGCTTCGGTGGTCTTGAGGCCGTTGCCGGTGATGTAGGCGACGGTGGTTTCCGAGGGGTCGATCTTGCCCTGCTCCACCAGCTTCTTGAGCACGGCGATGGTGGTGCCCCCGGCGGTTTCGGTGAACACCCCCTCCATCTCGGCCAGCAGCTTGATGCCGTCGATGATCTCCTCATCGGTGACCGCCGCGATCGTGCCGCCGGTGCGGTTGGCGATGTCGATGGCGTAGGGGCCATCGGCCGGGTTGCCGATGGCGATCGACTTGGCGATCGTGTTCGGCTTCACCGGGGTGATGAAGTCACGGCCGGCGGCGAAGGCCTGGGCGATGGGGGAGCAGCCCTCCGCCTGGGCACCGCTGAAGCGCACCGGCTTCTCGTCGACGAGCCCCACCTTGATGAATTCGTCGAAGCCCTTGCGGATCTTGGTGAACAGGGAGCCGGAGGCCAGGGGAGCCACGATGTGGTCGGGAAGCTGCCAGCCGAGCTGCTCGATCACCTCGTAGCCGAGGGTCTTGGAGCCTTCCGAGTAATAGGGGCGCAGGTTGATGTTGACGAAGCCCCAGCCGTAGGTGTTGGCCACCTCGGAGCAGAGCCGGTTGACCTGGTCGTAGTTGCCCTTCACCGCCATCAGGGTGGGGTTGTAGACGAGGGTGCCCAGCACCTTGCCCAGCTCCAGATCACTGGGGATGAACACGCAGCACTCCAGGCCGGCGTGGGCGGCGATGGCGGCGGTGGAGTTGGCCAGGTTGCCGGTGGAGGCACAGCTGACGGTGGTGAAGCCCAGTTCCCGGGCCCGGGTGAGGGCCACCGAGACAACGCGGTCCTTGAAGGACAGCGTCGGCATGTTGACGCCGTCGTTCTTGATGTAGAGGGAGGAGAGGCCGAGACGGCGGGCGAGGCGGTCCGCCTTGAGCAGGGGGGTGAAGCCGGTGCCCACGTCGATGGGGTCACCCTCGACGGGCAGGAATTCCCGGTAGCGCCAGATCGAGGTGGGGCCGGCCTCAATGGTGGCGCGGCTGACGCGGCTGCGGATGGCGTCGTAGTCGTAGACCACCTCAAGGGGGCCGAAGCAGACGTCCTCACAGACGTGGCGGGCGCCGGCCTCGTAGGGATGACCGCATTCCTTGCAGCGCAGGCCCGTGAAGGTGGAGCGGGAAAGGGTGGCGGTCAAGGGAATCCCGGTCACTGGGGGACACGCTAACAGTGGTGTCCGGTCCCTGGCGGCAAAGCCGACCTTCGGCATCGGGTATGTCATCGAGGCCGGCACTTGTCGCCCGCAGGGTTCTGCCTACGCTCCGTTTGTGCCCGTTCCCACCCCTCTGCCGTCCCGCCGGAGGCCCCACCTCGCCATCGGCCTGGCCATCGCCTTCGCTCTGCTGCTGGCCCTCTGGGCGGGGGCCCGGCTGGCCATCGAATGGCTCTGGTTCAGCCAGTTCGACTTCCAGCAGATCCTGCTGCGCCGCTGGATGCTGCAGATCGCCGCCTTCGCGGCGGTCTTCGGCCTCGGTTCGGCCCTGCAGCTGGCCCAGCTGCAGCGCTGCTGGCGGCTCAGGGAGCAGGGGCCCGAGGCGCCCCGGCCGGGGGCGCCCCTGCTGCGGCTGGGCAACGGCGCCCTGGTGGCGGTGCTGATCGGCCTGGTGCTGCTGCTGGCCGGCGGCCTCAGCTACCTGCTGGTGCAGGCCCGGGGACTGATCGCCAACCCCTTCAACGGCGACGTGATCACCGGCTTCTCGGTGCTGCGTGATCTGCCGCCCCTGCTGGTGGCGGGCCTGGCGGGGGGCCTGCTGCTGCCGCTGCTGCTCTGGCCCCTCACCACCCTGCGGATCACCCTGGCGGCCGCCCTGGCGGGCTCGGCCACGGCGGTGGCCCGGGGCTGGAGCCTGTGGCTGCCGGCCCTGCTGGCCACCCCCTTCGGCGAAGGGGATCCCCTCACCGGTCTGGACCTGTCGTTCACGGTGCTGCGCCTGCCGGCCCTGCGGCTGCTGCTGAGCGTGCTGCTGGCCCAGGGGCTGGTGGGGCTGGCGGCCTGCCTGCTGCTGACCATCGGCAAGGGCCGCAGCCTGAGCGATCTGCGTTTCGACGGGCTCAGCAAGGCCCAGCAGCGGGTGCTGCAGCCCCAGGTGGCGGCCCTGGCCGTCGTCATGGCCCTCAGCAATGCCCTGGCTCCCTTCGATCTGATGGTGCAGGGCAGCGGCGTGGCCTCGGGGGCGGGCTACGTGGATCTGCACGTGCGCCTGCCCCTGCGGCTGCTGTTCGCGCTGCTGCTGCTGCTCACGGCCTGCGCCCTGCTGGTGCCCCTGCCCCGGGGCTGGGTGCGCCGTGGCGCCCTGCTGCCCCTGGCGGGCTCGGCCGTGCTGGTGCCGATCAGTGAATGGGTGATCACGCCCCTGGCCCAGCGCTTCTGGGTGCAGCCGCGGGAGCTGGCGGTGGAGGCCCCCTATCTGGAGCGCAGCATCCGGGCCACCCGCCGCGCCTTCGGCCTCGAGAATGTGCGAACCATCCGGCTGGAACCCAACCAGGGCCTGACGAAGGCGGATCTGGCCAGGGCCCCCGGCACCCTCGACAACATCCGCCTCTGGGACAGCCAGCCCCTGCTGGCCGCCAACCGCGAGCTGCAGCAGCTGCGGCTGTACTACACCTTCCCGTCGGCGGCGGTGGATCGCTATCCGCTGCAGGGCAAGTCGGCCCGCGACGGCTCCCAGCAGGTGCTGATCTCGGCCCGGGAGCTGGACAGCAGCGCCCTGCCACCCGGCTCGCGCACCTGGCTGAACCGCCATCTGGTGTTCACCAACGGCCACGGCTTCACCGTCTCGCCGGTGAATGCCTTCGGCTCCGACGGCCTGCCCCTGTTCTTCGTCAAGGACCTGGGCAGCAGCGGCCGGGTGCAGGGGATCCCCGAACTGGGCATCACCGACAAGGAAGCCCGGGCGGCGCTGCCGGTGGGCAGCCCGAGCCTCTACTTCGCCTCCGGGCCGTCCCCCTACGCCATCGCCCCCACCAAGGTGAAGGAGTTCTCCTATCCCGAGGGGGAACTGAACGTCTACACCCACTACACCGGCACCCGGGGGATCTCCCTCGCCCCTCCCCTCAACCGGCTGGGGGCGGCGATCTACCTGCGGGAACCGCGGCTGCTGTTCACCGGCTCCTTCACCGACCGCTCCCTGCTGCTGCTGCGGCGCCAGGTGAACCAGCGCCTGACGGCCCTGGCGCCGTTCCTGCGCTTCGAAAGCCAGCCTTACCTGGTCACCGCCCGGGTGGCCGGCAGTGAGGGCTACCGACCGGAGCAGTACCAGTACTGGCTGCTGGACGGCTTCACCACCAGCCGCTCCTACCCCTACAGCGATCCCAATCCCCAGGGCCTGCGCTACTTCCGCAACCCGGTGAAGGCGGTGGTGGATGCCCACGACGGCCGGCTCTGGTTCTACGTGAATGACGCCAGGGATCCGGTGCTGCGCACCTGGGTGCGTGCCTTCCCGGAACTGTTCCGGCCGCTCTCGGCCATGCCCCGGGCCCTGCTCGCCCACATCCGGGTGCCCAAGAGCCAGTTCGACATCCAGGCGGAGCGGCTGCTCCGCTACCACGTCACCGACGTGCGCACCTTCTACAACGGCGACGACGTCTGGGCGGTGCCCAACGAGATCTACGGCGAAAGCACCGTGCCGGTGTCGCCGTACCACCTCACCCTGCAGCTGCCCGGCGAGCAGCGCTCGGAGTTCGTGCTGCTGCTGCCCTTCACGCCGCTGAAGCGCTCCAACCTGGTGGGCTGGCTGGCGGCCCGCAACGATCCACCCCACTACGGGGAACTGATGCTGGTGCGCTTCCCCCAGCAGCGGCTGCTGCTCGGCCCCCAGCAGATCACGGCCCTGATCGACCAGGACCCGACGATCAGCTTCCAGTTCGGCCTCTGGAACCGGCTCGGCTCGCGGCTGTTCCGCGGCAACCTGCTGGTGCTGCCGGTGGGCGAGGGCCTGCTGTACGTGGAGCCGATCTACCTGCAGTCGAAGAGCAACGACCTGCCCACCCTGGTGCGGGTGGTGGTCACCGACGGTCGCCGCTTCGTGATGGAGCGCAGCCTGCGCCGCGCCCTGGAGCGGCTGGTGGACGCGGCCCCCACCGCCAAGGAGGAGGCGGCGACCGCCAAACCGCCGCTCCCCGACGGCACGCCGCTGCCCCTGCCGCTGCCCTGAAGGCCCTGAACAGCCATGAAAAAGGGGGCCCGCAGGCCCCCGATGGATCGATGCTGGATCGCTGGTGAGACGCCGATCAGGCGGCGACAGCGGTCTTGGGATCGAGGGCACCCTTGGCGTAGAGGGTGGCGTAGTAGTTGATGTCGCGCTGCTTGATCTTGCTGGCGTTGCCGGCACACCAGAACTGCTGGTAACGATCCAGGCAGACCTTCTTCATGTAGGCCCGGGCGGGCTTGTTGAAGTGGCGGGGGTCGAAGTTGGCGGGATCCTTGGCGGCGGCTTCCCGGACGGCGGCGGTGAAGGCGAGGCGGTTGTCGGTGTCGATGTTGATCTTGCGCACGCCGTTGCGGATGCCTTCCTGGATCTCCTCGACGGGGACGCCGTAGGTCTCGGGGATGGCGCCGCCGTACTTGTTGATCATGTCCAGCCATTCCTGGGGAACGGAGCTGGAGCCGTGCATCACCAGGTGGGTGTTGGGGATGGCCTTGTGGATCTCGGCGATCCGGGAGATGGCCAGCACTTCGCCCGTGGGCTTGCGGGTGAACTTGTAGGCGCCGTGGCTGGTGCCGATGGCGATGGCCAGGGCGTCGACCTTGGTCTTGGCGACGAAGTCAGCGGCCTCGGCGGGGTCGGTGAGCAGCTGGGAGTGGTCGAGGGAGCCCTCGAAACCATGGCCGTCCTCGGCCTCACCCTTGCCGGTCTCCAGGGAACCCAGGCAACCCAGTTCGCCTTCCACGCTCACGCCGATGGCGTGGGCCACATCCACCACTTCCTTGGTGACGGCCACGTTGTAGTCGTAGCTGGCGGGGGTCTTGGCGTCGGCCTCGAGGGAGCCGTCCATCATCACGGAGGTGAAGCCGTTGGCGGCGGCGCCGTAGCAGGTGGCGGGGCTGTTGCCGTGGTCCTGGTGCATCACCACCGGGATGTCGGGATAGGTCTCGACCGCGGCCAGGATCAGGTGGCGCAGGAAGCTTTCGCCGGCGTACTGACGGGCGCCGCGGGAGGCCTGCAGGATCACCGGGCTGTCGGTCTCGTAGGCAGCCTCCATGATCGACTGCACCTGCTCCAGGTTGTTGACGTTGAAGGCAGGAATGCCGTAGCCGTTTTCTGCGGCGTGATCCAGCAGCAGGCGAAGCGGTACGAGCGCCATGGGAAATCTCGCGGTTTTTGGGTGGGTACGGTTGCGGAGAACCGTGGTCGAAGGACGGCTGGCGGGGTCGTCCCGCCGGGTCTGCCGGGGAGTCTAGGGGATGCCCTCCAGGGTTCCTGCTCCCTGGCGGGCCCAGTCGCAGCACCGCTGGCTGGCCACCGCCTCCGACAGGCCCGGCAGCATCGGTCGCCGCTCCCGCACCGCCTGGGACCACCAGCCCAGCAGCCGCCGCACCGGCGCGATCCGGCCGTCCTCCCAGGTGCGGCCGTAGGCCAGCGCCGGATCGGCCGCCACGGGCCGCAGGGCCTCACCGGGGCGGGCCATCCACAGCTGCATGCCGTGGACGTAGTCGGCCTGGTTGCTGGAGCCCAGCACCAGGGTGGCCTCGCTGCCGTAGAGCTCGATCCAGTAGCCCCGTCCCGCCCGTGCCACCGAGGAGAGGGCGAGCTGGGCGGGCACGGGGCGGCCGCGCCGGTCCTCGAGGTCGAGCTGGATCAGGGCGCTGTCCTCGGCATCCACCACCCCCATGGCGCCGGAGCCCGGGATGGGGCGCTCGGCGATGGCGGTGCTGAGCCGGGCGGTGAGACCGCGGCTGGGGCCGATCAGCCAGTGGAGGGTGTCGAAGGCGTGGGTGCCGAGGGCGCCGAGCACACCGCCCCCGGCGGCCGCCTGGGAGTACCAGCTCCAGGGGCGGCTCGGATCGGCGCGGCTGGACATCAGCCAGTCGAACTTGACCATCCAGGGATCCCCCAGCACCCCCGCCTCGAGCAGGGCGGCCAGTTGCTGCACATGGGGCACGGCCCGGTATTCAAAGTCGACCGCCACCACCAGGCCCCGCGCCATGGCGAGGCGCTGCAGCTCCTCCACCTGGCCGGCGTTGAGGGCCACCGGCTTCTCCAGGAACAGGTGCTTGCCCGCCTCCAGGGCGGCGCGGGCCAGGGAGAAACGGGGCTCCGGCGGCGTGGCGATCACCACCGCCTCGACGGCGGGATCGGCCAGGAGGGCGGCGAAGTCGTCGAAGGCGGGCAGCTCCGCCGCCTGGCCCGCGGCGGCGGCCCGCTCCGGCCGGGGGTGCCAGAGCGCCACCGGCTCGGTGGCCGGGGCGTCCCGCAGGGCCGGCAGGATCACCTTCTCGCCGAAGCCGAGACCGGCGACGGCGACCCGCAGGGGCGCCTCAGGCCGTCGCATCGCTCTCCTGGTTCCGGCGGGCGGCGTCGCAGGCGGCATGCAGCACCCGGATCGTGAGGTTGTCGCCGGCGGCGGCCTGCCAGGTGGCTCCCCAGCTGGGCAGGCCGTTGACGGCGGTGTCGCGATAGAGCTCCTCGTCGCAGTCGAGCTGCATCACGTACAGCTGGCCCACGGGGGGACGGGCGTCATCGGCCGCATCGGCGGCGGCGGCGGGCTGGAAGCGGCTCAGCACCGAGAGACGGCCCTCGCGATCGAAGCGGAGGCTGCCGGAGTCCCACCACTGGCGGCCCTCAGGGCCGGCCTCCACCTCCTGCCAGTCGACCGGGCCGGCCATGGCGGCGGCGGGAGCCGCCAGCCAGCAGCCCAGCACCAGCAGCACCACCAGCAGAGCGGCGGCGAACGGGGCGCGGCCACCTCTCATGACACCGCTCATGGCACCGCTCATGGCACCAAGGACACGGCCGGCCGCAGGCTGCCGTGCAGCCGCAGCAGGGTGGCCAGGGTGCCGCGCAGCTCAGGCCGGGGCACGATCGTGTCGACGAAGCCGTGGTCCTGGAGGTACTCGGCGGTCTGGAAGCCCTCGGGCAGCTTCTCGCCCAGGGTCTGCTCGATCACCCGGCGGCCGGCGAAGGCGATCATCGCCTTGGGCTCGGCCAGGATCAGGTCGCCGAGCATGGCGAAGCTGGCGGTGACCCCACCGGTGGTGGGATGGGTGAGCAGGGGCAGGTAGAGCAGTTCGGCGCTGCGGTGGCGTTGCAGGGCACCGGACACCTTGGCCATCTGCACCAGACTCAGCATCCCCTCCTGCATGCGGGCGCCGCCGGAGGCGCAGACGATCAGCAGCGGATAGCGGCGGGCGGTGGCCAGCTCCACCAGGCGGGTGAGCTTCTCGCCCACCACCGAGCCCATGGAGCCGCCCATGAAGCGGAAATCCATCACCCCCAGGGCCAGGGGCATGCCCTCCAGGCGGCAGAGGCCGGTGACCACCGCATCCCGCAGGCCCGTGGCCCGCTGGCTGTCCCGCAGCCGGTCGGCGTAACTGCGGCGGTCCTTGAAGGCGAGGGGGTCGGTGGGGGCCAGATCGGCATCGATGGGCTCGAAGCTGCCCTCATCGGCAATCAGGCGGATGCGCTCGGCGCTGTCGATGCGGTGGTGGTGGCCGCAGCCCTTGCAGACACTGGCGTTGGCGATCAGGTCCTTGCGGTAGACCACCAGGCCGCATTCGGCGCACTTGCTCCAGAGGCCATCCCCCTCGTCGGCCTCAGGGCCCTTGCTGGCCCGAACGGCAGGGGCGTTCTTGCGGCGATCGGCGAACCAGTCGAACAGGGACATGGGGCGACGGCGGCGACGGGGAACGGAGACTTGCGGCCATTAAAGACCCAGGCCCCACAGGCGCAGCCAGGGGCCGTGGCCGCCGATCCAGACCGCCAGGGCGGCGGCGGCGAGGAAGGGGCCGAAGGGGAAGGGCTGCTGGCGGCCGAGACGGCCGCTGAGGCGGGCGATGCCCCCGATCAGGGCACCGCCGAGCACCGACAGGCTCACGGCCAGACCCAGGCCCAGGGGTCCGAGCCAGGCGCCCATCAGGGCCGCCAGCTTGGCGTCTCCCAGGCCCAGGGCCGGCCGGCCCATCGCCTTCTCGGCCAGGGCGCTGAGGGCCTCGAAGCCCAGCAGACCGGCGGCCACCGCCAGCAGGTGGGAGAACAGCAGCGCCCGGCCCACTTCGGCCCCCTGCGGGAAGCCGATGCCGGCGGTGGCCGCCAGGCCGAGCAGCACGCCCCAGCGGCAGAGCGGCTCCGGCAGCCAGAGGCTGTCGAGATCGATCAGGGCCAGGGGCAGCAGCCAGCTGGCCAGCAGCCAGCCGGCCGCCAGCAGCAGCCAGGGGCTCGGGTCAGGGCCCATCGCCGCGGGACGGGCGAAGAGCATCGCCACCCAGAGGCCGGCGGTGAGCAGCTCCACCAGCGGGTAGCGGACGGCGATGGGCGCCTGGCAGTGGCGGCAGCGGCCGCGCAGCAGCAGCCAGCTGAGCAGCGGCACGTTCTCGAACCAGGCCAGGGAGGCGCCACAGCGGGGGCAGTGGCTGCCGGGGAACACCAGCGACTCCTCCCGCGGCAGCCGCCAGACCACCACGTTGAGGAAGCTGCCGATGCAGGCACCCACCAGGGCCACCAGGGGGGCCAGCAACGGCAGGGCGGCGGTGGGGGCGAGCAGGGCGTCGGAACTCATGGCAGCGGTCGGCTGGATCCCCCGCGGGCGCTGCGGCCCCGGGCCGAGCGGGGGCGCAGCAGCTCCATCGGCACGAACTGCTCGTCCGGCAGGAGGATGGGCAGCTCGAACACCACCCGCCCCTGGGGGCCGGCACCGAGCAGCACCACCCCCAGCGGTTCGGGGGCGGTGGGGCAGGCCTCGAGGAAACGGAAGTAGACCCGGCGCGAGCAGCGCAGCAGTTCGGCGCTGTTGATGCGATCGAGGCGCAGGGCGCCAGCCGACGGTGAGGCCGAGGACTCGCCGCCCCGGATCTGGAAGGAGGGGCTTCCGGATCCGGGGCCTCTGGATGAAGGGCTCCCGGACGGGTGGATGGTGGGGGGCTGGGCGGTGATGGGATTCACCGATTCCTTTCGGGGGAGCTTAGGGCCGAAAGGAAGATCGAGAGATCGATCTTCAGCTCAGTTGCTTCTTCTCCTCAATCATCTTGTGGATGATCGGGGTGAGGATGATCTCCATGGCGAAGCCCATCTTGCCGCCGTTCACCACGATGCTGGTGGGGCTGGACATGAAGGAGCCGTTGATCATGCGCAGCAGGTAGGAGAAGTCGATGCCCCATTTCTCACGGGCCCCCTTGCGGAAGTGGATGATGACGAAGCTCTCATCCGGGGTCGGGATGTTGCGGCAGATGAACGGGTTGGAGGTGTCCACCGTGGGCACCCGCTGGAAGTTGATGTCGGTGCGGCTGAACTGGGGGCAGATGTGGTTGATGTAGTCGGGCATGCGGCGCAGGATCGTGTCCACGATCGCTTCGGCCGAATAGCCCCGCTCGGCGTTGTCGCGGGAGATCTTCTGGATCCACTCCAGGTTGGCGATCGGCACCACGCCGATCAGCAGATCCACCAGCGAGGCCACGTCGTAGCCATCTCCCTCGACGCCGCCGTGCAGGCCTTCATAGAAAAGCAGCTGGGTGTCGGAGGGTATGGGCTCCCAGGGGGTGAACTGGCCGGGCTCCAGGCTGGTGCCGAGGCGGGCGTTGTGCTCAGCCGCCTCCTCCACCGAGTGGAGGTAGTAGCGGCGCTCGCCGCCGCCGGTCTCGCCGTAGGTGCGGAACAGCTCCTCGAGCTTGTCGAAGATGTTGGCCTCGGGGCCGAAGTGGGAGAAGTTCTCGCCGCGGGCCTGGGCCTCGGCCATCGCCTGCTTCATCGGGCCCCGCTCGAAGCGGTGGAAGCTGTCGCCTTCCACCACCGCCGGGATGATGCCCTCGCGGGAGAAGATGTGCTCGAAGGCCCGTTTGACGGTGCTGGTTCCCGCTCCTGAGGAACCGGTGACAGCCACGACCGGGTGACGCTTCGACATCGACGCAGGGGGGTTGAGAGGCTGTGAGTTTGGCAGGTCGCCGGTCCGGCCCCCCCCGCGGCCGTCATCGGAAGGGGGCGATCAGCCGGGCAGGGCCGCCAGCAACTGCTCGCCCATGGCCTGGCAGCCCACGCGGGTGCAGCCGTCCGTCATCAGCAGGTCGCCGGTGCGGTAGCCGGCGGCCAGCACCCGGTCGACGGCGGTCTCGAGATCGGCGGCGGCGGCTTCCTGCTGCAGGCCCACCCGCAGCAGCATGGCGGCTGACAGCACCATGGCAATGGGATTGGCCTTGTCCTGGCCGGCGATGTCGGGGGCGGAGCCGTGCACCGGCTCGAACAGGCCCGGGCCTTCGGAGCCGAGGGAGGCCGAGGGGAGCATGCCGATCGAGCCGGTGAGCATGGCGGCCTCATCCGAGAGGATGTCGCCGAAGAGGTTGCTGGTGAGGAGCACGTCGAACTGGCGCGGCTCGCGCACCAGCTGCATGGCGGCGTTGTCGACGTACATGTGGCTCAGCTCGACCTCCGGGAACTCGGCGTGGATCGCCTCGACCCGGTCGCGCCACAGCTGGCTGACATCGAGCACGTTGGCCTTGTCGACCGAGCAGAGCCGGCCGCGGCGGGCCGCCGCCAGGCGGAAGCCCACCCGGGCGATCCGGTCGACCTCGTGGTCGCTGTAGACCATGGTGTTGAAGGCGCGCACGCCGCCATCCACCTCGATGCGCCCCTTGGGGGTGCCGAAGTAGATGCCGCCGATGAGTTCGCGCACCACCAGAAGGTCCACCCCCTCGATCACCTCGGGGCGCAGGCTGCTGGCGCCGGCCAGGGCCGGGATGATCTTGACGGGCCGCAGGTTGGCGAACAGCCCCAGGCCGGAGCGCAGGGCCAGCAGGCCGCTCTCGGGGCGCTGCTCCCGGGGCAGGGCATCGAAGCGGGGGGCGCCGATGGCGGCGAGCAGCACCGCATCGGAGGCCCGGCAGGCGGCCAGGGTGCTCTCCGGCAGGGGCACGCCGGTGGCGTCAATGGCGGCACCGCCGACGGGCTGCGGATCGAAGTCCAGGCTGAAGCCGTGGCGGGCGCTCACCGTCTCCAGCAAGGTGCGGGCCACCGCGGTGATCTCCGGACCGATGCCGTCCCCCGCGAGCAGGGTGATCCTGTAGCTGGTCATCGCGAAGGGGGGCCGGGCAGCAGGCGAGGCTACTTCTGCAGCTGCCGCAGGGTGCGGGCCATCTCGGGCAGCTTGTTGAAGACGGCGGAGCAGCGCAGCCAGAGCCGGTTGGGGATGGCGGGGTAGCCGCTGACCACCTCGCCGGCGGCGATCTCGCCGTGGATGCCCGACTTGGAGGAGGCGATGGCCCGGTCGCCGATCACGGCCCGGTTGGCCACACCCACCTGGCCGGCGAGGATCACACCGTTGCCGAGCACGGCGCCGCCGGCGATGCCCACCTGGGCCGCCAGGGCACAGCCCTTGCCCGTCACCACCCCATGGCCGACGTGGACGAGGTTGTCGATCTTGGTGCCGGCACCGATGCGGGTCTCGCCGACGGAGGGTCGATCGATGGTGGAGCCGCAGCCCACCTCGACGCCGTCTTCGAGCACCACCCGGCCGGTCTGGGGCATCTTCACCCACCCCGACGCGGTGGGAACGAAGCCGAAGCCCTCGGCGCCGATCACCGCCTGGGACTGGACCACGCACCCCGCCCCGAGACGGCTGCCGGGATGGAGCACGGCGTTGGCGTGGATCTCGCAGCCCTCGCCGAGCTGCACGTCCTCATAGAGGACGACGCCGGGATGGAGCACGCAGCCGGCGGCCACGACGCTGCCGGCGCCGATCACCCCGTGGGCACCCACGTGGACATCGGCGGCCACGGTCGCGGCCGGGTCAACCACGGCGCTGGGGTGGATCCCCGGGGGCTTCGGGGTGGGGGGATGCAGGGCGGCGAGGGCCTGGGCGAAGCCGAGGCGGGGATCCTTGAGGGCCACCCATGCCAGGCCGCGCTCGCTGGCCAGCTGCTGGATTTCTTCGTCGAGGGGCAGCAGCAGGGCGGCGGCACCGCTGGCGGAGAGGGCGGCCGCCAGGGCGTTGCCGGGCTCGAGGAAGGCCAGCTGGCCGGGGCCGGCGCGATCCAGCGCTTCGGCGCCCGTGATCTCCGGATCCGCCCCCAGGTGCCGCGGGCTGCCGTCCTGCACGGCGCCGATCCGGGTGAGCAGGCTGCTGAAGCGCATTCCCCAGGGGGCGGACGGCCCGGATCGTAGGCCCCACACCCACCGCCGGGCGCCGGATCAGGCGGCCGGATCGAGTAGCTCGTCGAGGGGCACGAAGCGGTAGCCGCGGCGGCGCAGGTCGGGGATGAGGCAGCGCAGGCTCTCCAGGGTGCGGCCGCTCAGGTCCGGGGTGTCGTGCAGCACCAGGATCCCGCCGGGGTGGGCGTTGAGGCGCACGAACAGCCGAACGAACCACAGGGGCGGCCGCAGAGTGTCCCAGGGAAAGATCGAACCCAGCACCAGGCGGTAGCGCCGGGCCGCGAGGGCGTCGAGCATGGCCCTGTGAAACCAGCCCCGCCCGGGGCGAAACCAGCGCCAGCGCAGTTTGGCGGGGGCAGCGGCCCGGGCGATCACCCGTTCGGTGTCGCTCAGCAGCTGCTGGAACACCGCCGGCGAAACGGCGGCGGAGGACTCGTCGCACCAGAGGTGGTTGCCGAGATCATGGCCCTGCTGCAGGGCCCGGCGGGGGAAACGGGGGTCGCGCTCCAGGTGGGAGCCGATCAGGAAGAAGGTGGCCGGCACCTCAAGCTCCCGCAGCAGGGCCAGCAGGGCCTCCGATCCTGGGCTGGGGCCATCGTCGATGGTGAGGGCCAGCGTCTTCTGCCGGCCCGGACCGCACCAGACCACCTCCGGACAGAGGGGCACCAGCAGCAGGCGGATCAGCAGCGAGGGCAGCAGCACCACCAGCACCACCACATCCAGCAGCAGGACCAGGGCCAGAACGGACAGGAGCAGGGTCATGGGCGGGGGCGGCCTCAAGAACGATGACACCGGCGGCGGGCCATGGTCCGGCGGCGGCGGGACTGGCTAGGGCGGGGGGGATGGTCCCCTTCTTGTGCGCCCCCATGACCGCCCCGAAGAAAGCCGCCGCCGCCGGCAGCGCCAGCGCCCCGACCACGCGCGGACAGGCCCGCACGGTGATCTACTGCCACGGGATCTCCAACATGCCCCCTGAAGGGGTGCTGCGCTCGGAGTGGGACCGGGCCCTGTTCGGCGCCGACCAGGGGGAGCGCACCCGCATGGCCTACTGGGTCGACCGGGAGCGCTACCCGGAGACGGCGGGCTTCTCCACCCGGGCGATCGGTGACGACCGGGCGACGCTGCAGCCGGAGGCGGAGGGGCTGCTGGCCGCCTCGATCCAGGACAGCGATGCGCCGGAAGCGTCGCAGGCGTTCGTGGACGCGCTGACGGCGCAGCTGGACGCGGCCGCCCAGACGGCGGCCCAGCGGGGGGCGCCGATGGGAGGACCCGCGACGCTCTCGGTGGAAGCGAAGGGGCTGTGGAGTCCGGTGACGGCGATGTTCACCAAGGCGTTCATGGCAGATGTGAACGATTTCCTGTTCAACAAGACGAAGCGGGAACGGATGGTGCAGACGGTGAAGGACCGGATCAGCACCGGCGGCGGGCCCTTCGTGGTGGTCGGCCACAGCCAGGGCAGCATGGTCACCTACCAGGCGTTGATGGAGCTGGGCGCCGCCCTGGAGGTGGATCTGTACGTGACGATCGGCTCACCGCTGGGGCTGCCCCAGGTGACCGACGTGCTGCAGAAATGGCACGGCAAGAAACTACCGATTCCGGCCGGTGTGAAGCGCTGGGTGAACATCGCCCAGGACGGCGACATCGTCTGCCTCGACCAGAGCCTGGCCGACGAATACAGCGCCGCCGGCAAGCCGAAGATCGTTGATGAACGGGTGATGGGGGTGGTGTGGCCGCCCAGCAAGGCCCATTCCGCCAGCCGCTACCTGTCGCGCCAGTCAACCCAGGAGACGGTGATGACGGCGCTGGACCGCTCCCGCTTCCAGCCCGTGAGTCCGATGACGGTGGCCCGCAGCCTGGCCGATGCGCTGGATGTTGAGGCCACCGCCCGGGTGCCGGTGCTGATCGAACTGGCGGATCGCTCCGCGGCAGGGCCGGAGGGGGGCGATTCGCTGCAGAAGGCGCGAGAGTCGGTGCTGGAGTGGATCCAGGCGCATGTGCTGCAGGGTCCGATCACCGCCGAGACGGTGTTCCTGGAGGACCAGCTGGATCGCTACGTGGCGGTGAACCTGACCAGGGCCGAGGTGGAGACGCTGGCGGGGGCCATGAGCCGCCAGTACGGCGCCACCTCACCGGCGGTGTACCGGATGTTCAGCAACAGCCGCAAGAGGGCGTTGATGCACGATTCGATCCACACGGTGCAGGCCCGCACCGCCCAACTGGGCTACAACGCCTGCGGCCAGGGCATCACCTGGGCCGTGCTCGACACCGGCATCGACCGGCAGCACCCCCACTTCCACAACGCGACCTTCGCCCCGGACGGCACGATCGCCGCCGAATGGGACTGCACCGCGCGGGGGCCGGTGCAGAAAGGCAGCGGCAACGATGCCAACGGCCACGGCACCCATGTGGCGGGGATCATCGCCGGCGGGCTGCTGTCGGTGGGCGGCGAGGGCGGCCCCGACCTGCTGGCGATGGCCCCCCGGGCCCGGATCGTCAGCTACAAGGTGCTGGCCGATAACGGCGGCGGCTATGACGCCTGGATCATCAAGGCGATCGACCACATCTGGAAGCAGAACCAGGAGGGACGGCGCCTGGCGATCCAGGGGGTGAACCTGAGCCTGGGGGGGCCGTTCGATCCGGCCAGCTTCGGCTGCGGCGATTCACCGCTGTGCGCCTCCCTGCTGCGCCTGGTGCGCCAGGGGGTGCTGGTGGTGCTGGCGGCGGGCAACGAGGGCAGCGGCGACATCGTGGTGGACGGTTTCAGCGCCACCCGCTCGTTTGATCTGTCGATCGGCGATCCGGCCAACCTGGACGAGGCGATCGCCGTGGGCTCGGTGCACCCGACCCTGCCGCACCGCTACGGCACCTCCTACTTCTCCTCGCGGGGCCCCACCGCCGATGGCCGCCTCAAGCCCGATGTGGTGGGCCCGGGAGAAAAGATCCTGTCCTGCCGCAGCAGCAACGACCCCAAACGCACCCCCAGCCGCGACAAGGGCAAGGGCCTCGATGAGCTGTACGTGGCCCTTTCCGGCACCAGCATGGCGGCGCCCCACATCTCCGGCCTGCTGGCCGCGTTCCTGTCGGTACGCACCGAATTCATCGGCTATCCCGACCGGGTGAAGCGGATCCTGCTGGAGCACTGCACCGACCTGCAACGGGACCGCTACCACCAGGGGGCGGGTCTGCCGAATCTCTCGAAGATGTTGATGGAGACTTGAGGGGTTCTTGGATTCGTGAACCACGGCTTCGATCCTGCTGCAAAAAGATTGAGCAGGTTTGCCCCCTGGGGCATTCAGCCATCGCTACGGGTTGTTGGCTTGTGGTTCACGGAATGGGTAGGGCGCAAGGATGCGTTCATGGAAACCAGCTAAAAACAGGCCAGGCCACACACACAAACGCTACTCGGAGAGTCAGATGCCATCAACGAAGCATATCCAGTTCAACGTGACGATCAAGTCACCGGCAAGCGTGGTTTGGCGACACGTAACCAATCCTGAAAGCTACAAGCAGCGGGCATCAGCATTCGCTGAAGGCTCGCACTTTCAGGGCACGTGGGAATCAGGAGCAAGGATTTTATTCTTGGCACCGAATGGCGACGGAATGGTTTCCGAGATCGCTGAGAGTCGGCCCAATAAGTTCATCTCAATCCGACACCTCGGCTTCATTGCAAACGGGGTTGAAGACACCACAAGCGAAGCAATTCGAGCCTGGGCACCTGCATTTGAGAACTACACGTTCTTATCCACGAAAGAAGGTACAAGCATGGTTGTCGACCAAGATGTCACCGCAGAGTGGGAGGAGTACATATGCCAAGCATGGCCGAAGGCGCTTGAAAAACTCAAAACGCTCTGTGAGTCTTCCCATGTGACCTGACTGTTTGTTAGGCCACACAAGGGCTGTCGATGTTGGGCCACCGCCAAGAACCGCAAAAAGGTAAACACCACGAAACGCGAGCTCCCCTGGCCTCTGCTTGCACCAGCACCATCGAGACATCGTAGAATCATCAGGTGCCATGAATCCGATAGAACACTCAAGGCCTGCCCCAATGCCTACGTACAAGAAATGGGCGATGTGGATCGGCAGGATTGTTCTTGTCCCCGTGTTCACAGCAGCTTGTGCAGGACTTGTCTTTGGCCTCTACCGCTTCGTTACGACGGGGCAGATCAGCAGCCCGAGTAGAAACTTTGGTCCCGCCAGTAGCACGATCCACTTCTCAGACCACCCTGTCTGGTTCCTTGTCCTCCTCCTCTTCTACCTTGTGCTGGTGGCGAACTGTTTCATCGGAACCTTTCTACTCGCTCGATTGTTCTTCAGGCGGGGACCGAATGGCGCGAAGTGACTCCTGACCCCTCGCTCAAGCTGACCAGCCATGGAATGCAGCTTTGAAGAAGTCACACCGGAGCGATGGGATGACTTCGAGACACTCTTTGCGAGCAGGGGTGGACCGAAAAACTGTTGGTGCATGGTATGGCGTGCCATGCCCAGTGAAAGTCGCGGGAATGGTGCCGCCAAGAAGGAGGCCATGAAGGACCGCATTGTGGGCGGGCATCCAGTTGGTCTTCTCGGATATCGAGGAACCGAACCCGTTGCTTGGTGTTCCGTTGCCCCCCGTGACTCCTACCGCCCACTGGGAGGTCTCGACGACGATGGAGCAAACGTATGGTCTCTGGTATGCATGTTCCTGAAACGAGAGCTTCGTGGCGTGGGCTACGGCAAGGAACTCATTCGCGCAGCAATCCAACACTCCCGTCTTCGGGGTGCGGACATTTTGGAGGCCTATCCGGTCGATCCGGAGTCGCCCAGCTATCGCTTTATGGGCTTCGTGCCCATGTTCGAAGAACTTGGGTTCAAAGAGGTTCGACGTGCCGGTAGCCGCCGCCATGTGATGCGCCTTGACTTGCGATGATCGATCGCCTGTGTAGGCGTCCACACTTGCTACCGCCTCTGGTCTTGGCGTTAGATTGAACTTGAATCCGCGTCGATTCGTCCCTAGGAGCTCAAGATGCCCGTTGCCGAGACGTCCAAAGCCGCCCACACCTTTGATTCCCGACTTGCCACGTTAGCGCATCTGCTCAAACTGGGCGCTGAGCGTCGGAACGAAGTGGAGGCAGACTATCTCAGTCACCGTCTAGCCCCCGACATGCTTCCCCTGGGAACGCAGATTGTGTTTACCTGCAATCAGCCGAGAAACTTTGTCCTATGGGTAACCGGGAAGGAAAGCGATGACCTCAATCCGCGTGTCGGGACACTGGCCTTGGCCGAACAACATATTGCAGACACGCGAACACTATTGGCCAGCCATCTTTCTGCCGAGAGTGACCTCCCGGCCCGAAAGCATCTGGACTTCGGCGCCGACCTTTACGCAGACCTTACTGGGCGGGACTACCTGGAAGACTTCCTGCTACCCAACTTCTACTTTCATTTGGTAACGACCTATGCAATACTGCGCAATCTAGGCCTCCCAGTCGGAAAGCGAGATTACATGCTTCATTTGCTCCCAAAGGTGCAGGAGCGTGCAAGCTAAACTGCCATTGGAGCTCAGGGTGAAGCAACGAAAGGGGTTGTCATCCGCCATGTAGAGCCCGGCGAGAATCAACCGATCATTTCGGTCGTTGATGCATGGTGGGGTGGTCGGCCGATGGCCGACATGCTGCTCAAACTCTTCTTCGTTAACTTCCGGTCCACCAGCTTCACCGCCGTCGTTGATGGTCAGATTGTCGCGTTACTCATCGGGTTCATTTCGCAGACCTATCCCGACCAGGCCTATGTCCATTGTCTCGGTGTCCATCCGGCACGACGTGGAGAAGGGTTGAAAAGACTCCGCTATGAGCATCTCATTACCACGGCCGCCTCGCTTGGCTGTCGCACAGTGCATGGCGTGACCGCTCCGGCCAATCGCAACTCCATTGCCTTCCGTGGTCGCTTGGGATTCTCGCCCCTTGAATCCGATTTCAAGGTCCACGGCGTGCCCGTTGCTGAGGGCTATCACGGGGAAGGTGAAGACCGCATGATTTTCACGAAGAATCTGGATACTGTGGACATTGTCCGGTGGTACCCATCATGCAGATCGAACTGACAAGCGTCTGAGCGGTTGACAGTTCATCCGCCAAGCGGAGAACCGCCTGTCCACTTACCTCATGGAGTACAGCCACATGTCAGAGGGAAACAAGAACATCGTCCGACGACTGATCGCAGAAGGATGGAATGGGCGCAATTTTGCAGTGATCGATGAGCTTTGCTCGGCCAACTTCACCATGCACGATCCATCGGCTCCCCATCTGGCGAATGGACCCGAGGCCGCCAAGGCCTATATCGGAGCGCTCGTCGCAGCTTTTCCCGACCTTCACATGCAGGTCCACGATCTGTTCGCAGAAGCAGACCGAGTCTCGCTGCGCTGGTCTGCCGAAGGAACCCAGCAAGGAGTATTCAACGGAATTCCACCAACCAACAGGCGCGTCTGCGTGTCCGGTCAGGCGATCTACCGACTTGCCGACGGCAAGATTGAGGAAGACTGGATCATCGTGGATACCTACGGGATGCTTCAGCAGCTCGGCGTGATTCCAGGCTGACCAGGCAACATCGGGGAGATCTCGATACCGTCATCCGTGTGTGTACTCAACCATGACCGCAGCCCTGTTCAGCCCGGCGATGCTGGTCGATCCTTACCCGACCTACGCCGCGTTGCGGCGGACCGACCCGGTCCACTGGCATGAACCGTTCGGGGCCTGGGTGCTGACCCGCTACGACGATGTGGTGGCAGCGACCCAGGACCCACGGCTGCGCTCCGATCGCGCCGGCGGAATGGGTGAGCGGGCCGGGTGCCCCGAGCTGCAGCGCCTCTTCGAGGTCATCGGCGCCCAGATGAACATCACGGACCCGGAACGGCACCATCGGCTTCGCGGCCTGGTGGCCAAGGTGTTCACGCCACGGGCCGTGGACCACCTGCGGCCGGCCGTCGAGGCGCTGGTCGATGAGCTGCTGGACCGACTGCCGGAGCAGGGACCCTTCGATGTGATCGCCGACTTCGCCTTCCCGTTGCCGGCTCGGGTCATCGCCCGCCTGCTCGGCCTGGAAACGGGCGACCTGGACCAGCTGAAGCGCTGGTCTGACGACTTCTCCGCCATCTTCGGCACCGATCCCTCCGCGGTGACCCCCGAGCAGTACCAGCGGGCGTTGCAGAGCACCCACGAGCTGACCGCATTCTTTGGCGCGGAGTTCGAAAAGCGCCGGGCCACGCCTGGCGACGATCTGTTGAGCCTGCTGGTGCACGCCGAAATCGAGGGCGATCGGCTCAGCGAGACGGAGCTGATCGCCAACGCCAATCTGTTCCTGGCGGCCGGCCACGAGACCACCACCCACCTGATCGGCAACGGCCTGCTGGCCCTGCTGCGCCACCCAGAGCAACTCCAGCTGCTGCGCGACGACCCGTCGCTGATTCCGAATGCGGTGGAGGAGTTCCTCCGTTACGACGGCACGGTGCAGTTCATGTACCGGGAGGCTGGCGAGGATCTGACGATCGGCGGCCGCTCGATCCGCAAGGGGCAGCTGGTGTACCTGATGTTCGCGGCCGCCAATCGCGACCCGGCCCGCTTCCCGGATCCCGACCGGCTCGACGTGCGACGCCGGTTCGACGTCCACCTTGCCTTCGGCCATGGGCCCCACTACTGCCTGGGGGCGGCCCTGGCCCGGATGGAGGCCACGATCGCCTTCACCGCACTGCTGCGGCGCTGCCCAGAACTGCACCTCACCGGCGAGCCGCTGGAGTATCAGGACAACCTGGAGCTGCGCGGGCTCAAGTCGCTGCCGGTGGCGTTTGATCAGCGTTCGGCCTAGATGACGGCTGCCTTTGCTGGGCCTTGAGGATCTCCGGCAGGTTGATCTCGATCCAGTCGGTCATCGCTTCGACCTGACGGCCGATGCCCACTCCCAGGGGAGTGAGCGAATACTCCACGTGCGGTGGCACCACCGGATAGGACACGCGCCGGATGAAGCCGTCCTGTTCCAGCTGCTGCAGGGTCTGGGCCAGCATCTTCTCGCTGACGCCCCCGATCCTGCGGCGCAGCTCGCTGAAGCGGTGTGTCCGCTCCATCAGGGCCACCAGCGCCAGCACCCCCCAACGGCTGGTCACGTGCTTGAGGATCTCCCGCGACGGACACTCCGGCGCCAGAACCTCCCCGCGCCGCAGGGTCTCGCCAAGCCTGGAGCCCGCATTCATGAGGCTTACCTTTTTGTAAGTACTTACGAAACGAAATTGTAAGGCGTAGGTTGCCTCCGTTCCATCAAGCCACGCCATCGAACGGCAATGACCCAATTCGTCATCACCGGAGCCACCGGCCAACTGGGCCGCCTGGTCATCGATGTCCTGCTCAGGAGGGTCCCCGCTGACAGCATCGTCGCCGCCGTCCGCAACATCGACAAAGCCAGCGACATCGCCGCCCTGGGCGTGCAGGTTCGCCAGGCGGATTACAACCAGCCCGCCAGCCTGGAGGCCGCCTTTGAAGGCGCGGACAGGCTCCTGCTGATCTCCTCCAGCGAGATCGGCCAGCGCACACGCCAGCATCAGGCCGTCATCGACGCCGCCAAGCGTTCAGGCATCCAACTGCTTGCTTACACCAGTGTCCTGCACGCCGATACCTCGGTCCTCGCCCTGGCTCAGGAGCACAGGGAAACCGAAGCGGCCATTCTTGAATCCGGGATGCCGTTCGTGCTGCTGCGCAACGGCTGGTACACCGAGAACTACACGGCAGGTGTTGCCTCCGCCCTCTCGCTGGGGGCGGTGGTTGGCTGCGCCGGTGAGGGGCGCATCGCCTCCGCGTCCCGTGCCGATTACGCCGAAGCCGCCGCCACCATCCTCACCAGCGACGATCCTGCCGGCCAGATCTATGAACTCGCCGGCGACAGCGCCTACACGCTGAGCGACTTCGCCGCTGCGATCTCACGCCAGGTCGGCAAAACCATCAACTACGTCAACCTGCCCGAAGGTGACTACCGCAACGCCCTGCTCGCCGCCGGCCTGCCGGAGCCTCTGGCAGGTCTGCTGGCCGATTCCGATACGGGCGCCTCCCAGGGCGCCCTGTTCGATGACGGCAGGCAGCTCAGCTCACTGATTGGCCGTCCAACCACGACTTTGGAATCAGCGATCATGGCGGCGCTTTAAGGCGCTCCAGGGCGAAAGGTGGGCCCTAGCGTTCCGTGGTGCTCACCCCCGTCATGACGATGTCCGTGATTGCCGTCTTCACCTACAAGATCCGTCCCGGCCGCTTCGGGGATGTCATGGCCAAACTGCAGCAGGCGGGCGGCCCGGAATTCGAGAGTCCGGTGATGCCCAGAGCGGTCCGTCTGTTGCGCAATGCGGTGCCGGGTCCGGACACGACGTCGCTGATTCTCCACATCGAATACGACGACATGGCGGCCTACGGCGCCAGAACGGCCTGGGAAAACAAGAACCCGGCCTGGCAGGAGCTGTTCGCCGCCAGGCCGGATTCCCCGGAGCAGCTGGAGTCCGTTCAATTGCTCGTTGAACTCTGACGGTCGGATGGCATCCAACGCCAATCCCAACCCTCCTCCTACGGCCTGTTGCGCCCCATCCATGCCTAGAAGCCACTGACATAGCCTTCCTCCCTTGCCCTCCCCAACGCCAGGAGCCGTCGCGATGAGGTCGTCCCACCAACGACGCACGGCCCTGGCCCTGGCCATGGCGGCCCTGGTGGCCTCATGGGCCGCCTCCGCCTCAGCCCAGACCTTCCGGACGACAACACCGATTGCGCCTGGGGTGGCCACACCGGATCGCCTCGAGACGTCCATCGGCCCGTTGGACCTGATCGATGGGTTCCCGAAACCCGACACCATCGAGAAGATCTACGACAACCTGGATCGCTCCCGGGCCTTGCAGGCCTACCTGCTGGCGATCCCGATCGTCAATCAGGCCGGCATGCGGGAATCGCTGCGCAAGTTCGGCCCCGAGAACAGCACCAATGTGATCTGGGAGAACCTGGTGGATCCCCGCACGGTGGAGCTCACGGCCAACGACAACACCGTGTACAGCTTCATCTGGCTCGACACCAAGAAGGGACCCCTGGTGGTCGAAGTCCCCCCCAAGGTGCTCGGTGCCGTCAATGATTTCTGGTATCGCTGGGTGGTCGATGTCGGCATCACCGGGGCCGACAAGGGCGCGGGCGGCAAGTACCTGTTCCTTCCCCCCGGCTACCAGGGCGCCATCCCGCAGGGGTATCAAGTCGTCCGGCCAAAGACCTACGGCAACTGGTTGTTCTTCCGCTCCTTTCTGGTGGATGGTTCCCCCAAACCCGGGGTGGATTCGGTCAAGGCCAACCTGAAGATCTACCAGCTCTCCGCTGCGGCCAACCCACCGGCGATCAGGTTCGCCAACGCCTCCGGGGTGCCGGCCAACTTCGTGGCCCCTGGCGATTATTCCTTCTGGGCACTTCTCAACCAGGTGATTCAGGAGGAACCACCCCCCGGCGCCGACCCGACCACACTGGGTCTCTTCGCCTCGGTGGGCGTCGTCAAAGGGAAACCCTTCAACCCCGACGAACGCTGGAAGAAGATCCTCAGTGACGCCGCCAACATCGGTGCGGTGACGGCACGGACCCTGGCCCTCAGGATTCGCGAGCCGGACGCCTTCTTCTACCCGGACAGCCCCTGGCGGCTGCCGTTCTTCGGCGGCTACAGGTTCGAAGTGTCCCCGGGTGTGGCCAACCTGGATGGTGCCATTTTCTACTACTACTTCGCCACCGGTGTCACACCGGCCATGGAAGTCAAGAATGTCGGCAAAGGCTCCCAGTACCCGTGGGCCGCATTGGACGCCAAGGGTGAACGCCTTGATGGCAGCAAAACCTATCGGCTACGCCTGCCTGCCAACGTCCCCGTCGCCGATTTCTGGTCCGTGATCGTCTATGACACCCAGACGCGATCGATGCTGCAGACCGACCAGAAGGCACCGAGTGTCAGCAGCCAGGACAAGGGCCTCAAAGCCAATGCCGACGGTTCTGTTGATGTCTGGTTTGGCCCGAAGGCCCCGGTTGGATTCGAAAACAACTGGGTCCAGACGATTCCCGGCAAGGGCTGGTTCACGATTTTGCGCCTCTATGGTCCGCTGGAGCCCTGGTTCAACAAAACCTGGCGCCCCGATCCCATCCAGTCGCAGCCGTGATCCGGCGGTTCGGCGCTCAGCCGGCCTCCGTCTCCACCGAGGCCATGGCGGGGCGTCCGGCCAGCACCCGTTTCAGCCGCTCGCGGAACCACTGCAGGGGGTGGCCCATGTCGGCGTCCTCGAGCAGGCCGCGCTGGCGCAGGCAGTCCTCGTAGCTGCGCAGCACGTCGCTGCGGCGCGCCACCTCCCGGGCGACGGTGTCGGCGAATTCGGGACGCGACGCCAGCAGAGCGCGGAAGCTGCCGCTGGGAACGACGAACAGCGTCGTGTCCTCAGCGGTCACCATGGTGGTGGGGTAGGGCACCTGGAGCAGCAGCGGCAGTTCACCGAAGAATTCCCCGGCGGTGAAGGTGAACAGCTTGCGGCTCACCCGGTCCGTTTCATGAATCGCATCCACCGCGCCACTCAGCACCAGGTGGAAGGAGCGGCCCTCATCACCCTGGCGCACCAGCACCGTGCCGGCGGGCAGGGATCGGCGGGCGCCACTGCCCACCAGTTCCCGCAGGCGTCGATCATCCATGCCGCTGTAGCAGGCATGGTCGGGCAGGGAGGCCCGCAGGGGGCTCCAGTCCGGGCCCGCTTGCTCCTCTTCCACCTTGCGCCGGGAGGACAGCAGCTGGATCTGCTGGCGGGAGCCGGCCAGCTCGATGCGGCGCTCCCGCAGCCCCTGCTCGATCGCGTAGTTGAGCGAACTGCGCAGGCTGAGGCTGGCGTGGATCGCCGAGGTCCAGGCCCAGAGCTCGAACGCCATCCCCTGGCCCTGGAGGCCATGCAGCAGCACCTTCGGCGGCGGATCGGCCAGCACCGAGGGCTCGGCGAGGGCGGCATCCAGCAGCACCTCGGTCACGGCCAGGGGGTCGCTGCCGTGGGCGACCGTCACTTCCACATCCACCCGGCCATCGGAGCTCAGGTAGCTGAGGTTCTTCACCGGCGCATTGGTGATGGCCGAATTGGGCACCACGATCTCGGCGCCCTGGAAGGTGCGGATCACGGTGGAGCGGATCGAGATCTCCCGGATGAAGCCGCTGGTGTCGCCGAACTCGATTTGATCACCCACCTTCAGCTTCCCCTCCATCAGCAGGGTGAGGCCACTGGTGAGGTTGCGGGTGAGCTCCTGCAGCCCGAAGCCGATGCCCACCCCGAGGGCCCCGAAGATCACGGCGAGGGCACCGATGTCGAGCCCCATCCCCTGGGCCACCACCACATAGCCCAGGGCGGCCAGCCCCATGGAAAGGAGGGTGGCCACCGCCTCGCGCCGCCCCTCCGGCAGGGAGAACCAGAGCAGCACCCGTCCGGCCAGCAGACGCTTCAAGCCCCGCGCCGCCAGGCTCACGGCCAGCAGCAGCAGCAGCACCTCCACGATCCAGAGCAGGGAGAAGCTCTGGCGGCCCAGGGGCAGCAGCGGGGCCGTGAACAACCTCTGAAAGCGCTCGAGATCCACCCCTTGGGCTCCGCCGTTGCTCCCTTCTAGCCCGAGGCGGCGGCGTGATGCCGTGCGTGGCGGGCGGCCGCGCTGACGACCGACTCCGCAGGAAACCGTCCCTACAGTCCGCCTGGCCCCCAGCCATCTCTGGAGCAGCCCATGCGATGCCGACTGCTCCCGATGGCGCTGGCCCTGGCCCTGGGTGCAACACCGACCTGGGCTTCACCAGCAGCATCCCCCTGTGAGGCGGCGCTCGGCACCTGGGACTACGTGGCACCCAGCAAGCCGGGGCGGGCCGCGGTCACCAAGCTGGCCGATGGTCGCCATCACGTGGTGTGGATCGTGTCGGAACGGGGAGGCACCGCCGCCGGCGCCTGGGAGGGAACCTGCGAGGGCTCCCGCCGGACCTGGCGCGTGCTGTTCCCCTCGGATCCAGGCATCGCTGGGCTGAAGGTCGTGGAGGAGTTCGAGGTGGACGGCGATGCGATTCGCTTCTGGCTGCTGGGGCCGGATGGCAAGCGTGGGCCGATGGGAGGCGCCCGTCGTCTGCCCTGAGTGCTACGAACCTCCAGAGAGGCCAACCTGCACACTCTGCTCATTGAGAAAGTAGTTCGAATCAAAGGCCTTCAGCTTTCGATCCATCAGGCGGTCCTGCTTGTCCGGATCATCCAGGCGCAGGCAGTCAGAGGGGTTGCCTTCCTCGCATAGCAACGGAATGACCACGTCGCTCTTGTCATACCCCCACTCCAACACCCTCCCCCCCAGCAGGGCGTTGCCCTTGGGCGGCTCCCGCGTCAGGACGGGAACCAGCACATCCACCTGGGCCGCATAGGCTCCCGGGGGCAGGGAGACGATCAGCGAACGGTGAATCGTTTCGCCGGGATTGATGTGATCGTCGACGAACAACTTGCCGGCCGCTTCGGTGGGATAGGGCTGGAGCACCGCCCCCCGCTCCACGTGGATGGCATCGAAGGGGCCGCTGGCGCGAGTGGGGAACGTGGATCGATCCAGCACCTGGCGGCGGATCGGGAACAGCTCCCAGAAGCTGCTGAGCAGGTAGAGCCTGCGCGTGCTGGCGTTGGTGGCGCTGACCTTCAGTTCCCGTTGCAGCGATGCTGGCGATGGGCCGCTCGCGCGATCACCGGCCACCGGGGTCAGGCTGATCTCCAGGCTGATGCTGGCGGGCGCCTGGGAGGGCACATAGATCTCCTTCCACACGAAGGTATAGATCCCCCAGGAGGCGGCGATGATGATCCCCAGCGTCCTGACCCATTCGTGCAGCGACGGCGAGCGCATCCAGGCCGGCAGGTGCAACGATCGCGCCCTGGTTCGGGAGCCCGGCATGCCCTTGGGGGGGAGCGCCTCACGGTCTCCTTGGGGCTTGATCGGGGGTTCGCTGCTCACGGGTTCCGGGGGTGCCTCACTTCTGGCCGGTGAAGGGGGGCACACGCCTCGGGCAGGGGGAGTTGGGCAGCCTCCTGCAGCGCCGGTTCATCACCGCCATCGTGTTGAAGGCGGCCCGGTCTGTCCCCTTGGCCAGGGCGCCCAGCAGCGCAGGATCGGGCACCTGGTCTGTGGCGAGCTGGGCCATCGCCCCATCGGAGCAACCAGCCAGCTCCGTCATGCCAAGGCCGGTGAGCAGGGCATAGGAGCGCTGGCTGCGGGTTCCCATCTGCTCGGCCGCAGCGGTGCCGTAGGCCCCGTTGGCCGGGCCAACGAGTTGATCGGGTTTGGGGGAGTCCTGGGGCCTGGGTTGCAGGCTGGTGCCACCGATCAACACCCCCGCCAGGCAGTTGGCCTGAAGGTTGGCGACGGCGGCTGAACGACGGGCCGTTGGCCGCTGGCCCAGGATCGCCGTGCCCAGGCCGATCCCGACCCAGTAGGCCACGCCCCACTCCCCATGGCGGCTGGCCTCCTTCGCCAGCCGGTTGCGATCCAGCAGCAGCTTGCCGCCGTCGGCGCAGTAGAGGGCCGGGCTCTGGACACTCCCGGCCGCGCTGGCCGCGGTGCCGGCCCCGGGACAGGCCGACTGGGGCGTCTGGCCGGCGGGAAGCACCTCGATGGCCGGCCAGGGCAGTGAAGCGGTGCCTGGATCCGCGTTCCAGCTCTGGCGGAGCTGGCCGGCGATGGAGACCACCATGGCGTCCAGTTCAGGGGCAGCGGCCCCAGGGGCCACCGGCGCGAGCAGCGAGGCGGTGACCAGCAGAGCGCCCAGTGCCGCAGACCCCCGGTGATTTCGCATGGGTTGGCAACACCGACACACGGCCGGCTTTCAGTCTGCCTGGTGTGCAGCGCCTGGCTCATAAACCGGGGATCGGCCCCCCATCACCCGTGAGCTGCCAGGCGGCCCAGAACTTGTGGTCGGCCCAGTCCGGCTCCGGCGGATTGCTGCGGAACTCCTGCTGCACCGCCGTCAGCGCCTCCATCCGACCCATTCCCCGCTTGAGCAGGGCGACGTAGCGCTGCATGAACGCCGCCGTGGCGTCATCGTCCACCTTCCACAGCGACAGCAGGGTGGAGCGGGCGCCAGCCACGGTGAGGGCCCGCTGCAGGCCGTAGACCCCTTCGCCGGTCTGCAGGGTTCCGGAGGCGGTGTCACAGGCGGAGAGCACCACCAGCTCGGTGCCATCGAGCTGCAACTGGGCCGCCTCCTTGGCGGTGAGGTAGCCGTCGTCGCTGGCCATCGCGGCGGGGGCGGCCGGGAGGCTGCGGTTGGCGCCCGCCAGCACGATGCCGCTGTTCAGCAGCGGATCGTCGCTGCCCGTGGTGAAGAACCCGTGGCTGGCGATGTGCAGCACCCTGGGGCCGCGGGCCTCCTGCAGCACGGTGGTGGTGGCGGCGGATCCCTGATACAGGGCAGCGCCGAGACGTTCGGCGATCCAGCGCCCCTCGGCGGCCGTGGCAGGGAGGGGTTGCCACTGGCCTGGGCCACCGAAATCGGGGGCAGCGAGCACCAGGGCGCGCTGGCCTCCGGGCCCGGGGCTGCCCAGGCGGAGCAGGTCGCGGCCGCTGGTGAGGATCCGCAGCTCCACCTGCTGGCCCAGGGTGGCCGCCGGCAGCACCGTGAACGGGATGCGGCTCAGCTCGCCATCGGGGGAGACGAACCACCGCCGCCGCCCCTGAACCTGCGGCAGCAGGGGCCCCAGCACCTGCTGGCTCACCTGGGCCCAGAACGGTCCGGCGGGGCGGTTGCGGGCCAGGCTTTCGGCCAAGGCCTGCTGGATCAGGGGATCGATGGCCGCCGCAGGGCCCAGGTCCACCGCGCGGGTTGTCCCGTCGGGGAACAGCAGCATCGCCAGATAGCGCGCCTCCCCCCAGCTCCTGGTCTCCGGCTGACGGGCGTCGTAGGGGCGGAAGCGCTGGAATTCGATCAGCACCCCATCCGCCGGCAGGGCGGCCACCACCTGGGCGGCGTCCACCAGGCGTGGGGTCAGGGCCGGCAGCTGGCGGTAGAGCTCCTGCTCCAGCCGCTCCCGCTGCCGCTGCAGCGTCCGGCGCTGCGGCTCACTGAGGTTCACATCGGCCAGCCGGGCCGTCAGGTCCGTGAGCTGGCTCACCAGGATCTGCTGGGCAGGGGAGCCACGGCCCAACTCGGCCTGGCGCCGTTCGATGTCCTGCAGCAGGCCGTGGCGGTTCAGGCGGGTGAACAGGGCCAGGGAGGCACCCGCCGGCGAGCTCACCCCAAGGGAATAGGGGATCTCCCAGACGTTGCCGAGGGCCTTGATCTGCTCCTGTCTCCGGGCCTGGGGCAGCAAGGGGGCCTCCCGCTGCAGGAACAGGGACTGGCTGCCGATGCCGCGGCGCAGCAGGGGTTCGGCCCGGGCCTCGGCCCCCTGACTCAGGTATCCCTTGGCCAGATTGTTGACGCTGAGGGCGGTGGTGGGGTGATCGGGCCCCAGCGCGGTCTCGTAGATCGCCAGAGCCCGCAGTAAGAGGGGTTCCGCCTTGGCGTGGGCGCCCTGAAGGCGGTGCAGATCCGCCAGGTTGTTGAGGCTGCCGGCGGTGTCGGGATGGTCGGGCCCCAGGGCCTGCTCCCGGATCGCCAGGGCGCGTCGGTGCAGCGGCTCGGCCCTTTCGGCGGCACCCTGTTGGTCGAGGAGCACCGCCAGGTTGTTGAGGCCCGTGGCGGTGACGGGGTGGGCGGGGCCCAGCGTCTTCTCCTGGATGGCCAGGGCATGGCGCAGCAGCGGTTCGGCGCGGGCGTAGGCGCCCTGATCGCTGTACAGCATGGCCAGGTTGTTGAGGCTGGCGGCGGTATCGGCGTGGCCGGCGCCGAGCGCCTTCTCCCGGATCGCCAGGGCACGGCGCAGCAGGGGCTCCGCCCGCGCATAGGCCCCCTGGTTCCGGTAGAGCAGGCCCAGGTTGTTCAGGCTGGTGGCCGTTGCGGGATGCTCCGGGCCCAGCGCCTTTTCGTTGATCGCCAGGGCCTGTTGATAGAGGGGTTCGGCCCTGGCGAAGGCACCCTGGTTCTCCTGGAGCGCCGCCAGGTTGTTGAGGCCGGTGGCGGTGTCGGGGTGATTGTCACCCAGTGCCTTCTGCTTGATGGCCAGGGTGCGGCGCAGCAGGGGCTCCGCCTCGGCATAGCGGCCCTGGTTGATGTAGAGCGCCGCCAGGTTGTTGAGGCTGGTGGCGGTGTCGGGGTGATCGGGTCCGAGCGCCTTCTCCCTGATGGCGAGGGCGCGCCGATACACGGCATCGGCCTTGGCGTAGGCGCCCTGCGCGTTGTACAGAAGCCCGAGGTTCGTCAGGCCCAGGGCGAGTCCTGGGTGCTCTGGCCCCAGCGCCTTCTCGGCGATCGCCAGGGCGCGCCGGTAGAGGGTTTCGGCGTTGGCGTAGCGGCCTTGGTTGAACGACAGCCAGGCGAGGTTGTTGAGGCTGAGGGCAGTGAGGGGGTCATCTGGCCCCAGGATCCGGATTCGGATCGCCAGGGCCCGGGCCAGCAGGGGCTCGGCCCTGGCGAAGGCGCGCTCCCTGACATAGAGCAGCCCGAGGTTGCTCAGGCTGGTGGCCGTATCGGGATGGTCGGGCCCCAGCGCCTTCTGGCGCCAGGCCAGCACCTTCTCCCACAGCGCCGCCGCTTTCCCGTTCGCCCCCTTGGCCTCCAGGGCGTTGGCCTCGTCGATCCACTCCCACACCTGCGCAGGGGTCTGGGGATAGCGCTCGCCCAGCGGCTGGGCCAGCCACTGCTGCTGCCGTGGCTCCGGTGGCTGGCCCTGGGGATGGACGGCCTCCGCAGGCGGTCCATCGGCCAGCAACAGCACGCCTAGGGCGATTCCCCACCGGAGCAGAGCCAACGGGGAGCGAGGGGGCCGCGTCATGGGCAGACGGGGGGTTACCCAGCTTCCGGTACTGGATCCAGCATGGCCCGCACATCGACAAACCCTGCCGGAAAGGATCCATGAAACTGATGGTGGTCGGGGCCAGCCGCGGGCTTGGCCGTGCCTTTGTCGAAGGTCTGGGCAGCGCCGGCGACACGGTGATCGGCGTCTCGCGGCGACGGCCCGATGGCCTGAGGCTGCCGGCGGGCGTCGATCTCGGCTGGATCGAGGCGGATCTGGCGGAGCCGCTGGCGGCGGCCCGGTGGATCGAGCAGCAGGCCCCTGCCCAGCTGGATGTGCTGATCTACAACCTCGGCGTCTGGGAAGCGAACGCCTTCAGCGAGGCCTACAGCTTCCTGGAGGATCCCGACGACAGCATCGCCACCATGGTGGCCATCAACATCACCGGCACCCTGATGCTGCTGCGGCGGCTGATTCCGCGCCTGCTCGACTCCACCAGGCCCCAGCTGATCCTCACGGGCTCCACCTCCGGCCTGCGCCAGAGCGGGCAGCCGGAGGTGACCTTCGGCGCCTCCAAGTTCGCGCTCAGCGGCATCGCCGATGCCCTGCGGGAGAGCTTCCGGGACCAGCAGCTGGCGGTGACCTGCCTGCAGCTGGGCTACCTGAACACCGACGACGGCCTGGAGGTGACGCCCGAGGCGGCCGCCGGCCGCGGTGAGGGCCGGCAGATTCCGCTCCACGACGTGGTCCGGATCGTCTCGGCCCTGCTGCAGCTCTCGCCGGCGTCCTTCGTGCGCGAGCTGGTCCTGCCCGCCATCGGCGACGAACGGTTCTGAGTTGCGGAGCACCCCTACGGTGCTGCCACCCCGCCGCCGGCATCGGAGCCATGCCCACCCTGCGCCCGGGACCGTGGCTGTCCGGCCTGCTGCTGCTGCAGACCGCCCTGCTGCCGGGTTCCCGGGCGCTGGCAGGACCGGCGCCGGGCGGGCCGGCGCTGGCCCAGCCGGCGGATCCGGCGGCGGGCCTGGTGCTCCAACCGGCCGCCTACCGCACCGTGCTCGGCCAGCCACCGGCCCCCGGCAGCCGGCTGGAGCTCGACGATCTGGCCATCCTGCGCTGGAACCAGCGCAGCCGCACGCCGGCGGGGATCGTGCACAGCTGGCGCTTCCTGAACCGCAATCTCAGCGTCTTCGATGCCGCCGTGGGCGCCGACCTGGCCCGCACCTCCCCCCTTCTCCACGCGGGCCTGCCGGCCTTCCTCGAGCGGGCCGATGGGCTCAAGGATCAGCTCAAGGATGCGGTGGCCCGGCCACGCCCCTTCCTGAGCCACCCCGATCTGAAGCCCTGTCTGCCCCTGGAGAGCTCCTGGTCGTTCCCCAGCGGCCATGCCACCTGGTTTGCCACCGCGAGCCTGCTGCTGGCCGACCTGCTGCCGGAGCGCCGGGAGCGGCTGCTGCCGGTGGGCCTCCAGGGGGGCTACGTGCGTGCCTACTGCGCCATGCACTACCCCAGTGATGTGCTGGCCGGCCAGCGCCTCGCCGAGGCGATCAGCCAGCAGGTGATCGCCTCGCCCCAGTGGCGCCGCTTCAAGCAGCAGGTGGACGGTGAGCGCCGCCTGCTGCTGGCGGTCCCACCGGCCGGCCTGCCCCTGCTGGCGGATTGATCGCGTTCAGCGCCACGGTTCGCGGCGCCCGGCGCAACGGACTGGGGCTGCTGCTCACCCCACTGGTGCTGCTGCGCCGCTCCGTGCAGGGGCTGGCCCTGGCCCTGGAGCGCATGATCTGGCGGGAACTGATCGAGGACGAGGTCCCCGCCAACCCGCTCGTCAGCCTGCTGGCCTTCCTGCTGTTCTCCGGCCTCTGCCTGCTGGTCAGCCTCCAGGGGGCCGCCGGCTACGTGCTCGGCCTGCTGCTGTTCCTGCTGCCGATGGAGTGGCTGATGGCCCGGCTGGGCTACGGCGCGCCGGTGCTGCGGCGGGTGCAGCTGCAGAGCTGGGGCGACCGCCTCCGCCTGTTCGTGGACACGCCCGCGGGCAGCGAACGGCTGGAGGTGGAGCGGGCCGCCATCACGGCCGTGCTGATCCGCCAGGCCAGCGTCCAGCTGCCGCCGCTGGGGGAGCGGCCCCTTGGCTGGGATCTGGTTCTTGCCGTGGCCGATCCAGCCGGGGAGTACCTGCTGGCCCGGGCCGCCAGCTTCTCCGGCGCCTGGCAGCAGGCCCACGCCCTGGCCGCCGATCTGGCGGTGCCCCTGCGCCTGGCCGGCGCCCTCGAGGCCCGCCAGCTCGCCGGGTCCCGGCCGGAAGGGCCGCAGCCGGACGATGTCTGGATGGTGGAAACGGGGGCTTCCGCCATACGCCTGGTCCGCAGCCGCCGCGGCGTGGGCGCGGCCCAGTGGTGGCGCTCCTTCGCCGAGGAGGGCAGCTACCTGTTGTTCGTCGCCGTGCTCAACACCGTGATGGTGAAGTACGGCGGCTTTCTGGTCTGGATGTTCGGGCCGCGCCTGGGCCTGAGCGAACCCACCACCCTGGTGCTGGATCTCTCCCTGCCGGGCCTGCTGTCGCTGGCCCTGCCGGAGTGGACCGTGATCCAGGCCCTGCTGGTGGTCGCCGCCCTCGGTGCCGCCGGCGTCGGCAGCTACCGCCAGTGGCGCCCCCAGGAGCTCTCCCTGACGGGCGACCAGCTCCGCCTCCGCCGCCCGGGCCAACCCAGCCGCCAGCTGCCGCTGCGGCTGATCACCGGGGCCCTGCTGCTGGGCGGCCCCGACCCCCGGGTGATCCTCTGGAGCGAACGCCGCCCGCCGATCGTGGTGGACGGCCTCTCCGGTGAGCGGGAGGCGGCCGAGCTGCTGGAGAAACTGGAGGCCATGCTGGATCGGACCCAGGGATGATGGACCCGATGGCCCCCCGCAGCACCCAGTCCCTGGCTGCAGGCCTGGCGGCAGCCCTGGTGGCGCTGCTGCCAGACATCGCCGTCGCGCCCGCCACTGCCGCGCCAGCTGCCCCGGGGCCCGTCAAGCCGGAAGCC
Source organism: Synechococcus sp. CCAP 1479/10 (assembly GCF_019038515.1). Classification (NCBI taxonomy): domain Bacteria; kingdom Bacillati; phylum Cyanobacteriota; class Cyanophyceae; order Synechococcales; family Synechococcaceae; genus Synechococcus; species Synechococcus sp. CCAP 1479/10. Next base: position 368,892 of record NZ_JAFKRJ010000026.1, read on the forward strand.
GCAGCGGAGGTCGCGCTGGCCGCATTGGAGGCCCGCTCCGGTGGACGACTGGGGGTGTTCGCCATCGACACCGCCAGCGGTGCCCGGATCGGCCATCGGGCCGACGAACGCTTTCCCCTCTGCAGCACCTTCAAGGCGATCCTGGCGGGAGCCGTGCTCCACAGGAGCCAGCGGCAGCCGGGCTTTCTGGAGCAGCGGATCCGCTTCGGTCGAGAGGATCTGGTGACCTACTCGCCGATCGCCGAGCAGCATCTCGAAGGCGGCCTGACGGTGGCGGAGATGGCCGCCGCCACCGTCCAATACAGCGACAACACCGCCGCCAATCAGCTGATGGCGCGCCTGGGCGGCCCCGCCGGCCTGACCGCCTTCGCCCGCTCCACCGGCAACCGCACCTTCCGGCTCGATCGCTGGGAAACCGCCCTCAACTCCGCCATCCCCGGCGATCCCCGTGACACCGACACCCCCAGCGGCATGGGCACCAGCCTCCAGGCCCTGGTGCTCGGCAGCGCCCTGCGCCCGCCCCAGCGCCGTCGACTGCAGGACTGGCTGATCGGCAACACCACCGGCGATCGGCGCGTGCGGGCCGGGGTGCCGCCGGGCTGGCGGGTGGGCGACAAGACCGGCACCTGCGGCGCCTACGGCACCGCCAACGACGTGGCCGTGCTCTGGCCGCCGGAGCGGGGGCCGATCGTGCTGGCCATCTTCCACACCCAGGCCGATCCGGCCGCCCAGACGCAGGATGGGGTGCTGGCCGCAGCCGCCACGATCGTGGCCGAAGCGTTCAGGCCGGCAGGCAGGTGAGCACCAGCTGGTCGCGGTGCACCACCGCATCCCCCACCGGCCCCAGCCGGCGGCGCACCTCCTCGCTGCTGAGGCCCATGATCCGGCGCAGCTCCTCGCTGCTCAGGGTGCTCAGGCCCCGGCCCAGTTCGCGGCCATCGCTGGCCAGCACCCGCACCGCGTCACGCCGGGAGAAGTGGCCCTCCACTTCGCGGATGCCCACCGCCAGCAGGGAGGCCCCCTGCTGCAGCAGGGCCCGCTCGGCGCCCGCATCCACCCGCACGCTGCCCTTCACCAGCAGGGCATGGGCCAGCCAGCTCTTGCGGTCAGCCAGGGGGGTGGCGCTGGGCTGGAACACGGTGCCCACCTTCTCGCCGGCGAACAGGGCATCGAGCACCGCCGGATCGCGGCCATCGGCCAGGCGCACCCGGATGCCGCTGGAGGTGGCGATGCGGGCCGCCGCCAGCTTGGTGGTCATGCCGCCGGTGCCCCACTGCCCACCCCCCTCGGCCACGTGGCTGAGGCGCTCCAGCTCGGCCAGGTCGCGCACCTCCTCGATCGGGCTGGCATCGGCATCGGTGCGGGGGTTGCCGGAATAGAGGCGGTCGACATCGGTGAGCAGCACCAGTTCATCGGCACCGATCGCCACCGCCACCAGGGCCGAGAGGGTGTCGTTGTCACCGAAGCGCAATTCGTCGGTGGCCAGGGTGTCGTTCTCGTTCACCACCGGCAGCACCCCCCACTCCAGCAGCTGCTCCAGGGTGCGGCAGGCGTTCTGGTAGCGGCGCCGGGAGGCCAGATCGCTGCGGGTGAGCAGCACCTGGGCCACCGCCATCCCCCGCACGGCGAAGGCCTCCTGGTACAGCCCCATCAGCCGGCCCTGGCCGACGGCGGCGGCCGCCTGCAGGGCCACCACCTCGGTGGGGCGCCGGCTGAAGCGGAGCGCCTCGCAACCCAGTCCCACGGCGCCACTGGTGACCAGGGCCAGGCGGTCGCCCCGGCGCTGCTGGCGGCCGAAGCTGGCGGCCAGATCGGCGATCACCGCCGCCGTGGGTCGCTCGGGGGTGCCCCGCAGCAGGCTGGTGCCCACCTTGATCACGCGCCGCAGGCCGCCGGCGGCGGGTGTGCCGGAGGTCCCCATCAGCCGGGAACCGAGCCCACCCAGCGGGCCATGCGCAGCTCCAGGTTCTGCAGCCGGTCCTGGCGGCAGGGTTCACCGTCGGGATCGATCGGCTTCACCAGCACCGTGAACAGGCCCATGCGGTTGCCCACCAGCACATCGGTGAACAGCCGGTCGCCCACCAGGGCCACCGCGGCCGGGGGCAGGGCGAGGTCCTGCAGCACCTTGCGCAGGGCCGCCCGCCGCGGCTTCCCCGCCGAGGTGGTGTAGGGGAGGCCCATGGTGTCGGCCACCGCCCCGATGCGGCGGCGGGAGGGGTTGTTGCTGAGCAGGTGCAGGGGCATGCGCTCGCGGGCGTGGCGCAGCCACACTTCAGCCTGCAGGGGCATGGTGGCCTGGCGGCGGGGCAGCAGGGTGCGGTCGACGTCAAGGACGAGGGCGCGAATGCCACGATCAACCAGCTCCTGCAGGGGCAGGTGCGCCAGGGACGTTCCCGGCAGCCAGTCGGGCGTGAGCAGATCGCGCAGCATCAGTCGTCGCTCTCCCGTTCGTCGAGCTCGGCCTCGATGCGGGGCTGGACCCGCTCGAACTCCTCGCCCTCCACCATCACCGCGTCGGCGCCGTCCATGCGGGCCACCACGAAGAAGGGATCCAGGGGGATGTAGAGGCCGTACTCCTCATCGCCGGCCATGAAGCTCACGAGCAGCTCGTAGGTCTCGCTGTCATCATCGCCCTCCTCGTCCTCGAGATCGTCGGGATCGGGCTCCTCCAGCTCACCGCTGACGGTGAGGGTGACGGCGGAACGCACCAGGGTGAGGTCGTGCTCCTGGAGCACGACATCCGCCACCGACAGGATCGGCTCGGTGGCATCGAGGGTCTCCACCAGCTCGGGGTCGTCGTCCTCCCGCAGCCGGAACAGGCACACCGGGGTGTCCACCGGGGTCAGCAGGGCGTAGTCGTGGCCGTCCAGGGGGATCAGCTGCTCCAGGAAGCAGAGCAGCTGGCGGCCGCTGCCGTCCCGCACCTGCACGGTGGGCACATCGCCGGAGCCCGTCATCGCAGGGGGGTCGGAGGCCATCAAGTGGAAGCGGGTCCTCTCAGAATGAATCAGCGTCGGCCCGACTGCCCACGGCGATGGCCGCCGGGGCGACCGGATCGGCCGTGAACGCGGCCGTGAACGCAGCGGGATCGAGCGGTTCGGGCCCCTCCCGCAGCCACTGCTCCAGCAGCAGCACCGCCGCGGCGCTGTCGAGCCTGCCGCTGCGGTCGCCGTGCAGGCCGAAGCGCTCGCCGGCCGCCCAGCTGCTGGCGTGCTCATCCACCCAGGCCAGGGGCAGGGGCTGGCCGAGGGCCGCCAGGGCCCTGGCCAGCCGCAGGCCGTAGCGGCGGCAGTGGACCCCCTGGGGGGTGGGCCTCTGGCCGGCATCGAGGGGAAGGCCCACCACCAGGGCCGCCACCCGCCGCCGGCGCACCAGCTCCAGCAGCCGGCCCAGGTCGGCCTGGAACTCCCCCCGGGCCAGGGCCGGCAGGGGCGTCACCGTGACGCCCAGGGGATCACAGCCCGCCAGCCCGATGCGTCGGCGACCCACATCGAGGGCCAGCACCGAACGCGGGCTGGGCGGCGCCATTCAGCGCAGGAGCAGGGGGGCGGTGGGCAGGCTGCCGAGGGGGCCGGTGGGGGTGGGCATGGGACGCCGCCGCGGCTGCAGCTGCTCCAGCACCGCCTCGATGCGTCGCGCCGCCCGCTTGGCCGGCTGGCCCTCCTGACGACGCCAGACGCTGCGGGCCATCAGCACCTCCTCGCCATGGGCCTCGGCCCCGAGGGCCTGGAGCCAGCGCTGGCGCTCACCGTCGCTCACTTCGCAACGCAGCCAGAGGCTGCCGCCCCCCTGACCGATGCGGTGCAGCAACGACTCGGCCGCGTTGCCAAGCAGATGGCCCCAGCCGGGGTGGACGCTCAGCTCCACCGCCTGGCCGCCGCCGGGATGCTCATCGAGCCAGCGCACGCCGGCCACGGCCTCGTTGCGGATCGCATCAACCAGCATCCAGCCATGGCTGCGGCTCTGGTCGAGCAGGTCCTCGATGCGGCGGTCCTGCAGCTGGCGCAGGTGGGCCGGGCAGGTGGCCTGCTCCAGATGCCACAGCAGCGGGGCGGTGCGGCTGTTGAGCGGGCGGAGCTGCAGATCGGCCGGAGCGGCGGGGGCAGGCCGATCGGCCGGGAGCTGCCAGCGCCAGAGGCGATCGGTGCGCTGGGGCTGGAAGCCCTGCTCCCGCAGGGTGGCCAGCCGGGGGGTGTCGAGGCTGGAGGCGGTGGCGATCCAGCTGGCGGCGCCCTTGACCCGGCCGATGGCCTGGCGCAGCAGATCCCCAGCCAGGGGCGCCCCCTCCGTGGCGGCCAGGGCCAGGCGCAGGTGCTGCACCTGCCAGCAGGTGCCGCTGCGGTTGAGGCGACGGCAGACGATCAGGCCCAGGGCCTGCTGGCGGGTGAGCCCCTGGCGCTGCAGGGCCACCAGCACCTGGGCCGCCACCGGGCGGCGACTGGTCACCGCCGTCAGCAGCTGCTCCGGCAGGGCGAGCAGCAGGGAACGTTGCAGCAGCGGCTGCAGCGGCAGGAAGGCGGGGTCATCGAGAAGTGGCAGGTGCCAACCCTGCAGCGGTTCCACCGTCCAGGTGGGGGAGGTTCTGCCCTGGGCAGGCACTGGCACGGCAGGCACTGGCACGGCAGACGACGGTGGAGAAGGGGCGTGGGCGAATCGGAACCGACGCGGCGGGTGCTGGCGACGTCGTTTCAGAATTCTACGTGGGACGCACCAGCACCAGAGGTGTGCGCTCGTTGGCGTTGCCGGCGGGATTGGGGCGCAGGGCCCGCATCAGCAGGGCTTCATCGGTGCCGCCGCTGGCGGCCAGCACCTTCACCCGCCCTAGGTCGTTGACGTCCACCACCGCCACCGCCACCCCGAGGGCCGCCGCCATCCGCTCGCACCAGGCCGCCGGCTGGTCCGGGCCGAGCACGATCGTCTGGTCGTAGGGGGGCGTGGTGCCGGTGATGTCGTCGATCAGGCGCGCCTGCTCGCCCGCCAGCCGATAGAACCAGCCCTTGCTGCCCACCAGCTTCAGGGCGGTGCCCACCACCCAGGCACCGAGCACCCGGGCCGGGCCGGACACGTCGATCAGGGTCTGCAGGCCGCAGGCCGTGGCCAGGGAGCTGGTGGGGTGGAACACCCGGCACAGCAGGCGGGCCAGGAAGGAGGGCTCCACCGTCGAGGGGTGGTGATAGCGGCCCTGGATCACCGCCAGGGGCGTCTCGCCGATGGTGAGCACATCACCCGGCTGGAGCAGCCCTGAGGTGTAGCGCTGCAGCACCTCCAGCGGATCGTCGAGCACCCCGAGCAGGTGGGTGCGAACCGGCAGCACCCGGCAGCGCTCCCCTTCGCGCCAGCCCGGGGCGGACGGGTCGCCCGGCTCCGGCTTCTGGAGCGGCAGCAGGATCCCCTGGCGCCGCTGCAGCCGGCCGAAGGGCCCGTAGTTCACCCAGTGGATGTCCATCCAGAGGGTGTCGAGCACGCTCTCCAGATCCAGGCCGCCGGGCGCGGTGAGGTTGAGGCGGATGTGGGCGGCGGTGGTCTTGCGGCCCTTGACGATGTAGGCGGCCCAGTAGCCATCAGGACGGGCCTCCTCGTCGGGGTGCAGCGGCGTGATATGCAGCTCATGGCGCACCTGGCTGACGTCACTGCGGCCCAGCAGGGTGGGCACCACCGTGATCTCGGGCACCATCACCTCCATGCGGGGGTGGGGGTTGCGGATCCGGATCTCGCCGGTGATCTCCAGGCCCTGGGCCCGGCGTCGCACCTGGAAGGATCCCGGCAGCAGCTGCAGGGGGGAGGCGGGCCGGAGGCGATGGCGCAGTTCAAGCACCACCAGCCCCAGGCCGAGGAGCAGCAGCAGAACCAGCAGGCAGGAAACGGGGAACGGCAAGCCGATACGTCAGGGAATGTCCGGCCGGAGCGTAGATGCGCCCGCGGACCTAGCTTCGGCCCCATGGAACCGGCAGGTCACAGGCATGCGCAAGACCTTCGTGCTCGACACCAACGTGTTGCTGCATGACCCCCAGGCCCTGAACCGGTTCGAGGACAACCAGGTGGTGATCCCGATCGAGGTGGTCGAGGAGATCGACCGTTTCAAGCGGGACCCCTCCGAGAAGGGCCGCAACGCCCGCCAGGTGTCACGGCTGCTCGACCAGCTGCGTGAGAAGGGCAACCTGGCCGAAGGCGTGCCGATCGACGACGTCAGCGGCGGCACCTTGAAGGTGGTGTTCTGCCGCAGCGAGACCCTGCGCCAGCTGCCCCCCGAACTGAAAGCGGGCAACGGTGACAACAACATCCTGGCCGTGGCCCTGGAGCAGCGCCTGCAGGAGGTGGTGGGCAGCCAGCCGCCGGTGGTGCTCGTCACCAAGGACACCAACCTGCGCATCAAGGCCGATGCGGTGGGCCTGATCGCCCAAGACTACACCACCGACAAGGTGGACATGGCGGACCTCTACCCGGGGTTCTGCGAGCGCTGGGTCGACGCCGATCAGATGGACCAGGTGAAGACCGGCGACGGCCTGCCGGCGGATGCCATCCCGGAGCAGCCGGTTGCCGTCTCGCCGCTGCAGGCGAACGAGGGGGTGACCCTGGTGGACCTGGCCCAGCCGGCCCACACCCTGCTCACCCGCTACAACGGCCGCACCGGCACCCTGCAGCCGCTGCAGAAGTCAGCCAAGGCCAAGATGGGCCGCATCCAGCCCCGTAACCGGGAGCAGTCCTTCGCCCTCGATCTGCTGCTCGATCCGGCGGTGGCCCTGGTCACCCTGGTGGGCAAGGCCGGCACCGGCAAGACCCTGCTCGCCCTGGCGGCGGGTCTGCATCAGGTGGCCGACGAGCACCTCTATGAGCGCCTGCTGGTGACCCGCCCGGTGATCTCCCTGGGCAAGGAGATGGGCTTCCTGCCCGGGGATCTCGAGGAGAAGATGGCCCCCTGGATGCAACCGATCGTCGACAACCTCGACTTCCTGCTCGGTGGCGACGAAGGCCAGCCCGTCCGGGGGGGACACCGCCCGCCCCGCAGCAACTGGAGCGACCTCAAGGGCATGGGCCTGCTGGAAGTGGAGGCGATCAGCTACATCCGCGGCCGCTCGATTCCCCGCCAGTTCATGGTGGTGGACGAGGCCCAGAACCTCACCCCCCATGAGGTGAAGACGATCGTGACCCGGGTGGGGGAAGGCACCAAGATCGTGCTCACCGGTGATCCCTACCAGATCGACAATCCCTACGTGGATGCGGAGAGCAACGGACTCACCTGGCTGGTGGAGCGCTTCAAGGGCCAGCTGCTCTCCGGCCACATCACCCTGATGCGGGGGGAGCGCTCCGAGCTGGCCGAGCTGGCCGCCAACCTGCTCTAGTCGGCACATGGCCACCGACGTCAACGGGAGCCTTCGGAGCTGGAGCCCTTTAGCTTGAGAAGCTGCAGGTGATGGTGGATCCATCCATGCTGATCCGCAGGATGGCCCGACGATCGCCGGCTGCGGCAGGGACCCCGAAGCACAACGTTCCTGCGGCATCCCCTGTCCAGCGCCGACTGTTGAGAAGCCGGATCGCTGTTCCGTTGCAGTTCCGGGTGGGCCCGCCCCCTGGCTGGGCCACCACCGTATGCAGCCCGGATTTGTGGGCCACGGCGCACTGTTCGGCGAAGGCCACCGCTTCCAGGATGCTGCTGGAGGCCTCGGCCATGGCCACGGTGCGGCGGTACTGGGGAAGGGCGACGGCGCTGAGGAGGCCCACGATGGCCACCACGATCATCAGCTCGATCATGGTGAACCCAGCCATCCCGGAGTTCCCCAGCTGTACGGATTCAGGGCGGCTGCGTCGGGCGCTGATCCTGCGGAGCATGACCCACCTGGCGCGGAAGAGAACGTCGCGGGCAGACGGGGGAGGGGGATCGGAACGGGGGCTCTGGGACATCTCAGTCGTAGGGTTCCCCTTCTTCGTCGCCCGGGAGGAAGACCGGGGAACTCAGAGGCGGGCCTCCCGGAAGAAGGCCATCCTTGAGTGGATCCTGAAGCCGAAGAACTTCCTCAGGGACACAACTCAAGGACCACACCATGGGTATTTGGCAGATCTTACGGACGATCCTCGGAAAATCAACCGGGACGATCCCAGAGCATCAGCCTCAGACCATCTGCTCGGGCCTGACGAGGCGGTCGAACTCCTCCCCGCTGATCTCCCCCAGCACCAGGGCAGCTTCCCGCAGGCTGAGCCGGTGCTCGTGGGCATGGCGGGCGATGGCGCAGGCCCGGTCGTAGCCGATCGCCGGCGTCAGGGCCGTCACCAGCATCAGGCTGCGATCCCGCTGGGCTTCGATGTGGGCCACATCGGCGCGCAGGCCCTCGATGCAGAACTCCCGGAACGTGGCGCAGCTCCCCGCCAGCAGGTCGATGCTCTCCAGCAGGTTGTGGGCGATCAGGGGCTTGAACACATTCAGCTCGAAGTTCCCTTGGCTGGCCGCCATCTGGACGGCGGTGTTGTTGCCCATCACCTGCACGGCCACCATGGTGAGGCTCTCGCACTGGGTGGGATTCACCTTGCCGGGCATGATGCTGGAGCCCGGTTCGTTCTCCGGCAGCACCAGTTCGCCGAGGCCGCAGCGGGGCCCGCTCGCCAGCCAGCGGATGTCGTTGGCGATCTTCATCAGGCTCCCCGCCAGCACGGTCAGCGCCCCGTGGGCCGCCGCCAGGCCCTCCTGGCCCGCAAGGGCCTGGAACTTGTCGGGGGCGCTGGTGAAGGGCAGGCCGATGCGCTCGGCCAGCCGGGTGGCCACCGCCTCACCGAATCCCGCCGGGGCATTGAGCCCGGTGCCCACCGCCGTACCGCCGATGGCCAGCTGCAGCACCTGGGGCAGGGTGGCCCGCAGGCCCGCCAGGCCCAGCTCCAGCTGGGAGGCGTAACCACCGAACTCCTGGCCCAGGCTCAGGGGCACCGCATCCTGCAGGTGGGTGCGACCGATCTTGATCAGGCCCGTGTAGGTCTCGGCCTTGTGGCGCAGGGCGCCGATCAGCGCCTCCAGGCTGGGGATCAGCCGCTGATGCAGTTCGATCGCCACCGCCATGTGCATGGCGGCGGGGAAGGTGTCGTTGCTCGACTGGCTGAGGTTGACGTGGTCGTTCGGGTGCACCGGCACCTTGCTGCCCAGCACGCCGCCGTTGGCGGCGATGGCCCGGTTGGCGATCACCTCGTTGACGTTCATGTTGGTCTGGGTGCCTGAGCCGGTCTGCCAGACCCGCAGCGGGAACTCAGCGTCGAGCTGGCCCCGGCTCACCTCCTCGGCGGCGGCCACGATCAGGACCGCCAGGTGGTCGGGAAGGACGCCCCGGGCGGCGTTCACCTCGGCGCAGGCGGCCTTGAGCTGGCCGAAGGCCTGCACCACGGCGAGCGGCATCCGCGCGCCGAAGGGGAAGTTGCGGAGGGAGCGCTGGGTCTGGGCGCCCCAGTAGTGCTCGGCCGGCACCTCAACCGGGCCGAGGCTGTCGGTTTCGGTGCGGGTGGCCGGCATCAGCGGGACGCCACCACTTCGCTGTTGAGTTCGTTGAAGCTCAAGGTGGCGCTGTTACCCGAACCAGGCGCCATCGGGATGCCGGTGGCTTCGCTCACGGCCGTATTGATGGCATCGACGCTCACCTGGCCATGGCGATCGAAGACGACGCGGCCGGAGCCGTCGATCACCACCACCTGGGGGATCAGGCCGTCCCAGTAGTGGGCGGGATCGGCCACGCCGCCATCGGGCCGGTTCTGGAGTGGATCGGTGACCAGGGGGATCAGGTCGACGGCGTTGCCCCAGACCCGCTGCAGCTCCGACACCACCGGCGAGAACTGCTTGCTGACGCTGCTGTCGTCGAGGTAGTAGACGAGCACCGCCACCCTGTGCTCGTCGAGGGACTGGGCCAGGCTGCTGCGGGGCGGCACCAGGGAGCCGTTGCCGGCGTAGAGGGCGAAGATGTTGCCGTCGTAGCGATCGTTCTCGAGGCTGGCCGCCGCCTGACCCGGGGCCCAGAACAGCCCCAGCACCACGGTCAGCAGCAGGGCCCAGAGGCCGGCGAGGGGCCGGGACAGCGAACGGGGCAAGGGGACACGGGCGGGTGGGCTCATTGTGCCGTGGTACCCGGCCGCCTCAGCGGTTGAGGCTGCGGCCCATCCCCTGGACGATGCCGCGTCCCACCAGGCCGATGGCCCGGCCGAGCACCTGGGTCAGCAGCACCACCAGCAGATCGCCGAGGCGCTTCAGCAGGCTGCGCAGCTGGGGGCCCAGGGCATCGCGGGCCTCCAGGGCCAGGGTGACCGCCTGCTGCACCCAGCCCAGCTGGCGCAGCTCGGCATCGCGGGGCTCGGTGAGGTCCACGCAGTCGATCGCGCCGTCGCCCAATCGGAACAGGGGACGCCGGCTCTCGTAGAGATGGATCGGCCGCTCGAACCAGCTGGTCCAGCGCTGCTGGGCGTTGAGCTGGTTGCGCAGCCGTTCCAGGTTGCGGGTGGCGAGCAGCTCGGGGCGCAGCAGGTAGCGGCGCAGTTCGGGCCACTCGGCGCAGGCCGCCAGCACTTCGGCGCTGATCAGCTCGGCACTGCGCACCAGCCAGTTGCTGAGCAGCAGCTCCAGATACAGGACCGCCTGGGGCTCATCCGGCGCCACCAGCCGGCCGTCCACCAGCAGGGGACGGGCCTGCAGCAGCGGGCTGAGCATGGCGGCGGGATCGGGCAGCTCGAGGTCGTCGGCGTCGAGGCTGCTGCGGTGCAGCAGCGTCTCGGCCACCGGGCACAGCCGGCCCTCCATGGGCAGCTGCACGTAGGACCCCGCCATGTGGCGCAGGGCCTGCTGACGCAGCTCGGGCTGGAGTTCCCTCCAGAGCCGTTCCAGCTGCTCGCCGCGGGGGTCGTCCTGCAGCAGGCGCTGGCGCAGCCGGTGGAACTGCTCCAGCAGCCCCAGCAGCAGGTCGCTGCGGCGGGAGGCATGGAGGCCGTCGAGGGCCAGCAGCTGGCCGCTGTTGTTGCTGGGGCCAGCGGCGGCCGCCTCCGTGAGCCGGCCCCGCAGGGCCTCCCAGAGGCCTTCGGCGGTGCGTTGCCGCAGGGTGATTGCCACACCAGGGGTGGGGGCGGTTGGCGCCCCATCGGGGCCATCGAGGGGCTGGCTCAGGGCCAGGCTGACGGGCCCCCAGAGCCAGAGGAGCAGCCGCCGGGCCAGCCGCAGCTCCCGCACGCGGCCCTGCAGCAGCAGCAGCGGCAGCAGGTCGACCGGCGGCGGATCCAGCAGACGCAGGCAGAGGCGCAGTTCGGCATCGATCTGCTGCAGGCCGCTCAGCAGCAGCCACTGACCCAGGCCCATCGGCACGGAGGGGCCGGGGTCGTCGCCCCGTCGCGTCGCTGCGATGGCCAGCACCCGGCCGCCCGCCAGCAGCGTGGTGACCGCCTGCCGCAGGGTTTCGGCATCGGCCTGCTCGATCAGGCCCTGGGCCGGCAGCTGCAGCAGGGCATCGCTGCCGTAGGGGTGCTTGGAGGGCAGAAGCAGCAGCAGCGGCGCCGGATACCAGCGCTCCAGCAGCCGGCGGCTCTCGGCATCGAGGGCCTGGGGTTCGGGAAGGCTGCCGAGGCACCAGAGGACGAGCTGGGGTGCCCCCTGGAGCTCCCCACTGTCGACCACCACCCGGCAGCCACCCCAGCCATCGGGATCGGCGCTGGTGTCAGCAGCCTCCAGCCAGCTGGTGAGGCCCGCCCGCTCCAGGGGATCGGCGAACAGCAGCAGCTGGGGAAGGGGCTGTGCCGGACGTCGTCCCACGTTGCGAGAGAAAGGTTGGCCCGACCTTAACCAAGGCGCTGGGCTTTCTCCAGTGCCGGGGCTTCAGGAGGGGCGGGGGCGGCCGGAGAGATGCAGGGTGTACGACTCGATCGCAAAGCCCGTCTGGTCCTCGATCTGCTGGAGGAGATGGTCGGGGAGGAGAACGTCGAGGTCGTGAATGGCGCCGGACTGGGTGCAGGTCAGATGGCTGTGGGGATCGGCGCGATAGCCATACAGCCGACCACTGGCCCGCTCGATGCATTCGATCACGCCGGCCGATTGCAGCGCCTCGAGATTCTGGTAAACGGACGTGTGGCCGATGTGGCGGCCCTGGTTGTTGAGCTTCTCGAAGATGTCGCGGGCGGAGAGATGGCTCTTTTCGTCCCAGAGAAGATCCAGCACCATGCGCCGCTGACGGCTCAGCCGCATGCCCAGCTCCCGGCAGCGCTGGTAGACGTCCTCCACATGGGACGGGGCTGTGGCCACCGCATGGCGATCACCGGCCTCGCCACGGCGGCCGGAGGCCGCGGAGGATGCGGTGGTCGTCGGAGAAGGCAAACGTTGCCGCAGAACACATTGGCTCTGTTATAAGGCAATTGCCTCATCACCGGTATGGACCTCGCTTCGGGGGCCGGCCGGCTTCAGGCGATCGGCAACTGCAACGGATCCTGCAACCGACCATCACCGAGGGCCTGCAGCGCCTCGGCCAGCTCCACCCGTCCGTCGTACAGCGCCCGCCCCACGATCACCCCGTCCACACCGAGGGGCTCCAGACTCAGCAGGCTGAGCAGGTCGGTGAGGCTGCCCACACCGCCCGAGGCGATCACCGGCAGGGAGGTGGCCTGGGCCATGGCCCGCAGGGCCGCCAGGTTGGGGCCCTCCAGGGTGCCATCGGTGGCGATGTCGGTGCTGATGATCGCCGCCACGCCGGTGCCATCCAGGCTGGCGGCCAGGGCCGTGGCCTCCACCGTGCTCTGCTCGATCCAGCCACGGGTGGCCACCTTGCCCTCGTTGGCATCGATCCCCACCACGATGCGGCCCGGATGGCGGGCCGCCAGGTCGTGCACGAGGGCCGGGTTCTCCACGGCGACCGTGCCCAGAATCACCCGATCCACACCCCAGCCCAGCAGCTGTTCGGCCCGCTCCGCCGTCCGCACCCCTCCCCCCAGCTGCACCGGGATCTCCAGGGCCGCGGCGATGGCCTGCACGGCGCCGTCGTTGCGGGGTTCGCCGCTCCTGGCCCCGTCAAGATCGACCAGGTGCAGGCGCGTGGCCCCCTGGCGCTGCCACTCGCGGGCCTGGGCCACCGGATCGTCGCTGAAGCGGGTGACGCGGCCGTAGTCGCCCTGATGCAGTCGCACGCAATGCCCGTCGAGCAGATCGATGGCGGGGATGACTTGCATGGAAAGGGGGACAATGCCGCTGTCGGCTCCATCCTGTGCCATGACGCTGCCCGGATGATGCGGACCTGATGGCCCCCTCCCCTCCCGACCTCGCCACTGCCGATCTCGCCCCTCTTCACCTCGACCCGGACGACTGGCGCCGCCTCAGGGATGCGCTCCGCTACCAGGGCCGCGATCTCCATCACCGCTCCTACGCGGTGGATGCGCGGCGCCGGGAACTGCTCTGGGAGGAGATGGACCGCTGCCTGGCGCTGGCCGATCGCATCGAACAGCATCTCGAAAGCCTCGACGGGGCCGATGCGGGCTGAGAGGACGGGTCCCCTGCGGCTGTTCGGCCTGCTTCTGCTCTTCGCCGGCGCTGGCCCGGCCCCGGCCCAGCCCTTGGCGCCCCCTCCGCTGGCGCCGCCGGCCCCACCGCCGCGCTCCCTGCTGGGGCCTGATGGCCCCGATCCCCGCGACAGACCGCCCCCGCTGGCGCCGCCGGGTTCGGTGATTCCGCCGATCAACCGCCCCGATCCCCGGCTGGAGGCGGCCCTGCGGACCCGCCTGTTCGCCGGCCCGGTGGCGTCCCCCCCCGCGGCGGCCGGCGATCCCGACCAGACCGAGTGGGAGCAGGCCCGTGCCACGGCCACCCGGCCGGTCTGCGCCGACGTGGGGCCCCTGCGCTACCTGCACAACCGGGTCGATCTGGACGGCGACGGCCGTCTGGAGACCGTGGCGGTGGTGGTGGGCTCCTATTCCTGCTCCAGCGGCGGCTGCAGCCTGCTCATCTTCCGGGACAACGACGGCAGCCTGGAGCTGGTGGCGGAGAACGGCCTGTTCCAGTCGCCCCTGACGGTGATCAGCAACCGCCACCGCGGCTGGCTGGATCTCACCATGCCCGCCAGCCTGCACGGCGCCCCCGACGGGCTCAAGGAGCTGCGCTTCGACGGCCGCACCTACCGGCCGGTGCCGCTGCCGGTGGCCGACGGCAGCGCCGGGCCGCCCGGAACGGTGCTGCTGGAACTGCTGCCGCTGCCGTTCGAGCGCCTGGGCCAGCCCCTCCCCTGCGGCCCCTGATCCGGACCGGCCGCTTGAATGGCGCTCACTGACGCGGCATGGCGATGAGGATCCTGGTGATGGGCGGCACCCGTTTCGTGGGGCGCCCCCTGGTCAACCGGCTGCTGGGCGCGGGCCATGAGCTCAGCCTCTTCACCCGTGGCCGCCAGCCGGTGCCGGCGGGGGTGGAGCATCTGCAGGGCGACCGCAGCAGCGCCGAAGGCCTGGCGGCCCTCCAGGACCGCCCCTTCGATGTGATCGTCGACAGCTCCGGCCGCACCCTGGAGGACACCCGCCAGGTGATCGAGCGCACCGGTCCCCCCTCCCGCCGTCTGGTGTACGTGAGCTCGGCCGGGGTCTACGCCGACAGCGAGCTCTGGCCCCTCGACGAGGAGTCGCCCACCGATCCCCAGAGCCGCCACGCCGGCAAGCTCGACACCGAAGCCTGGCTGCGCCAGGAGGGCATCCCCTTCACCAGCTTCCGGCCCACCTACATCGTCGGTCCGGGCAACTACAACCCGGTGGAGAGCTGGTTCTTCGATCGGATCGTGCACGGCCGGCCGGTGCCCCTGCCCGGTGACGGCAGCACCATCACCCAGCTGGGCCACGTGGCCGACCTGGCCGCCGCCATGGCCCGCTGCATCGAGGTGGAGGCCGCCGCCAACCGCATCTACAACTGCACCGGCTCCCAGGGCATCAGCTTCCGGGGCCTGGTGGCCGCCGCCGCCCGCGCCTGTGGCACCGATCCACAGACGGTGGAGATCCGCAGCTTCGATCCCGCCGGCCTCGACAAGAAGGCCCGCAAAGCCTTTCCCCTGCGCCTGGCCCACTTCCTCACCGACACCCACCGGGTGCGGCGGGAGCTGGCTTGGGAGCCGGCCTTCGACCTGGAGGCCACCCTGGCCGACAGCTACACCAACGACTACGCCCTGCGGATGCCCACCACGCCCGACTTCAGCGGCGACGAGGCCCTGCTGGGGTGAAGGGCCGCCCATGGACAGGCAAGCGACTTCAAAGTCCAGGGCCCGTGACACCGCAACGAGGAACTCTCCATCGACGCGGTTCAACACCTTTCTGGCTCCATGGCGCCGGAAGCCGCCATGCCGTCGCCAAGGATGTGACCGGACAGCAGCCTGATGTTCATATGCAGACAGAGGCCAGCCTGCATCCAGGCGTGGAGACCTGACCGGTAGATTCCCAGGCTTCTTTCGATGCCGAAATGATGACGGAGAGGAACCCGGTTGGCTTGTATCTGATTGGTCTCGTTGCCGCCACGGGCCTGATCCATCAACCGGCATCCGCTCAGTCGATAACGCGATCCGCAGTCTTCTCACCCGTCCTGCAAGTTGATGGCGGATCGGCAAGCACGTCTCTCGATTTCTTCGGTTTCGGTGGCAATGTCGGTGGCATTTCCACGACCATCAACCTGACAAAGTGTGATGACCCGATCAGTGCATCTGGGGTCTGCCAGGGTATCGGTTTTTCCTTTAACGACGAAATTCAACTTCAACTCCTGAGCCCAGCAGGAATTGTCAGAACTCTGGTTCCGGGAGGAGCTTTGGGTGGCCAGACACCGGGCGGTACAACGACATGGACCTTTGCAGACAGCGCCGCATCCACGGTTTCTGGATCGACTCTGGAGACCGGATCATTCAGGCCATCGGAGTCCTTTTCTGCATTTCTGGGCCTGAATGGATCGGGCCTATGGACGTTGATCTTCACGGACTTGGCAGGGGGCGATCCCCTCTCCATCAACTCCTGGTTCTTGACGCTTCTACCGGAAGGGATCGTGCCAGGCAGCCCTGCCATCGCCAGCAGTCCCTACAGCACAACATTCTCCGGAGGCACGCTGATCGTTGATGGGCCTGGCACCTTTGCCACCAGCTACGTGGTCGGCAGCGCAGGCGGCAGCATTGATCTTAACGGAAATAACTCCACATTCAGTGGGGTTTTCTCAGGTCCCGGAGCCCTGGCATTCATCAATTCCGGGCTTGCCGGAAGCACCAACCTCACCGGAATCAGCACATTCACCGGAGCTACAGTTGTTGGCAGCAACTCGACCGTCTTTGTCAACGGGTCACTGGCATCGTCCTCTGGCTTGACTGTGCAATCCGGAGGCACGGTTGGCGGAACAGGTTTCTTGCCGACAACAACGATCGAAAGCGGAGGAAAGATTGCACCTGGAAATTCAATCGGAGCCATCACGGTCGCCAACCTGAATCTCAATGGCGGTACCTTTGAAGCGGAGATTCAGGGCCCACTCAACGACCGCATCAACGTCATGAACAATGTGACGAACCTCACGGGCAATGTCCAGCTGGTCGCCTCTAGCGGGGGTGTGCCATGGCCTATTTTTTCCTATGTGCTGGTGGATGCATCCAACAGCATCGATTTCACCAATCTGAACGCTCTGACGTTGAATCAGAGTGGCGTCAACAGCGCACTGCTCAGTGCAGGCACGACCCTGGTTCAGGGGGCGGATGGAAATCCCAGGACCATCGATGTCCAGTGGAGACCAAGGAACGGTATTGGTCCCACAGGTTCTGCCATGCAGTTCCTCGGCCGGAATGGTGTCAACCAGTTGGCCACCGCTGGAGCCGTTGACCGCGTCTTCCAGAGACTGGCTCTTGCCACGACCAACAATGCCAACAGTCTCGGTATCCCCATCGGCCTCACCGGTTTCACGTCAGGTCAGGCCGTCGCTTCCGGGATCTCGCCAGACTTCCTCCTTGCGACATCCCAACTGCTGTCTCTGCCCTCCTTTGGGCAGCTCACGGCAGCGATCGATTCTCTCTCGCCCGAGCCCTACGCAGCCTTCCAGAGCGTGGGCATCGAAACATTGAAGCGGCAGAGAGAACTTCTCATGAATCAGGCTGGCCAATGCTCGACAACGGGCTGGGTCGTCAACCCAGAGAAGGGCAAGACGGCAAACCGCCGCCATCAACCGCTCTGCGTCTTTGTCCAGGCAGCCAATGCGATAAGCAGCGTTCAGGGAAGCGGAGGACTGTCTGGATATGATTCCGGCATTTTCTCCAGCTTCTACGGAATCGAGTTCAAGCCGTCTGAGCAGTGGACGATTGGAGCCGCCTACGGCTATGGAACCTCTGCGCTCAACAATATGTCCCTGACCAACGCGATGGTGTCATCGAATGTCAACAGTGCTTCCATCTACGGGTTGTACAAACCATCAAGCCATTGGAGTGTACGTGGCCTTATTGGTTACGCCAACTACAACACCACCGGAAGCCGAAATGTTGCTTTCATTGGGAATGGTACCCCCGTCCAAGGCTCGCTAGCCGGAGACGGTTACACTGTGGCATTGAATGCAGATTACCTGGTTAATCTTTCGAAGCCCTCCTCCAGTAGCCAGGTCCTTCTCAAGCCCTTCGTGGGTGTTGCCTGGGCAAGTTATGGACAGAGCGGCCTTACCGAGAGTGGTGGAGAGCCACTTAACCTCAGCATCGAAGGAAATCGTGCCGATAGCCTCGTCGGCACCATCGGCTTCGAACTTGCCTCAAGTCCGATTGCACTGAACAAGGCGAGAACTGCTGCCCTAACTCCGAAACTGGCTCTGGCCTATCAGGTGGATGCCCTTGCCAATGATGCCGGTAACCGGTCCTTGAGTTCTTCTCTTCCCTCGGCTCCTGCCGCGGGCAGCTTCGTGACCCAGGGTGAGAATCGTGGCACGAATACACTTTTGATCGACGGCGCGGTGGATATCCAGGTTTCCAGCCATACAAACCTGTACGTCAGTGTTGGCTATGAAGTCTTCTCGACAGGCTCTCAATTCACCTACGGAGGCGGCGTCAAGGTGAAGTTCTAGTTTGTTGGTCCGGATCAGCGGAGTGGAAAGCCCATCCCCACAGGCTTTCAGACCCGCTGACCCGCCCGCAGGTACCCCAGGGCCGAGCTGAGCGCCAGCAGCAGCGACGGCCAGAACAGCCACCAGCCTGCGGCCTGCAGGGCGGCCACCAGCCCGGCCCCCTGACCCAGGCCCCAGGCCGGCGGCCAGAGCAGCAGCAGCAGGGAGAGGAACTGCAGGATCGTCTTGGCCTTGCCCCCCAGCGAGGCGGGACCGCCGCTGCCCTGGCCGGCCCGCCAACCGGAGATCAGCAGCTCCCGGGCCAGCAGCAGCCACACCGCCCACAGCGGCAGGCCGCCGGTATGGGCCAGCCAGAGCAGCGGGGCGCTGATCAGGATCTTGTCGGTGAGCGGATCGAGCCGTGCCCCCCACACCGACCCACCGCCGGCACGGCGGGCCAGGGCGCCATCGGCCCAGTCGCTCAGGCCGCCCAGCAGCAGCAGCACCCAGGCCAGGGCGGGCCGTCCGCCGGCCAGGGCCAGCAGCAGGGGCAACCCCAGCACGGCCCGGGCAAGAGTCAGCAGATCGGCGAGGCGTCGCAGGGGAGGGGTCCCGTTCACCAGCAGAATGCCATCACCGAGGAGATCCGCATGGTCGTCGAGCGCAGCGTGGCCGAGGTGATGACCAGCCCCGTGCTGAGTGTCACCACCACCACCCCCCTGCAGGAGGCCGTGCAGCTGATGAGCGACCACCACGTCAGCGGCCTGCCGGTGCTCGATGAGCTCGGAGCCCTGGTGGGGGAACTCAGCGAGCAGGACCTGATGGTGCGCGAGAGCGGCTTCGATGCCGGCCCCTACGTGATGCTGCTCGATGCCGTGATTTATCTGCGCAACCCGCTCGACTGGGACAAGCAGGTGCACCAGGTGCTGGGCAGCACCGTGGGCGATGTGATGGGCTCCAAACCCCACAGCTGCCCCGCCACCACCACCCTTCCGGCGGCTGCCCGCCTGCTGCACGACCGGGGCACCCAGCGGCTGTTCGTGCTCGACGACCAGGAGGCCCTGGTGGGGGTGCTCACCCGTGGCGATGTGGTGCGGGCCCTGGCCGCCGAGGGCTGACGCCGGAGCGGCGGGACGTCCCGGTCCACGGGACCACGGCCCCGTCGGCCAGCAGCCAGAGCCTTTCGCCGTCCGGGCAGGGGTGGCCGCCGGTGAGAGCACCGAAGGCGGGCAGGACCAGCTGCTCGGCCGCTGGGTCGTAGGCGAAGCAGGGCAGGCGCAGCCGGTCGGCGCCCCCGCCCACCAGGGCCACGGGGTGGCGGTGGCCGCAGAGGTTGAGGTGTCCGGGGCGGGGCTCGGGGGCGTGGCTCAGCCACAGGGGGCCGAGGGCCAGGGACGGCTCCTGCTCCAGCCCCTCGAGCCAGCAGCCCCGCTCGTGGTTGCCACCGACCAGCCGCAGCGGACAGCCCAGAAGCTCCGGCAGGGCCCGCAGCTTCTGGCGCAGGTCAGCGGTCAGGCCCAGCCGGCTGTGGATCAGATCCCCCAGCACCAGCACCTGGGCGGGCCCGAGGCCATGGGCCACCGCCAGCAGGGTGTTGAGGGTGGCCCCGTCGCCGTCGCTGGGGAGCGGGATGCCCTGGCTCTGGAAGCTCTCCGCCTTGCCCAGGTGCAGATCCGCCACCAACAGCAGCCCCTGCTGGGGATCCCAGACGGCCCGCTGGCCCAGCAGCAGCAGCCGGTGACCCCGCCACAGAAACTCAGCCGAACCCGACACGTTCATGCAGAAACCATCAGGCTGACGAGGGGAGCGGAGGCGGCGCGCAGGCCAGCCCATCTTCTCCGACGAGAATCAAGTCAGCACGAGGTCAGCGATGACGTCCAGCCCGCCGGAGGCCACCCCCGACCCGAGGGCCTGCCTGCTGCGGCTGGCCCCTTACCTGCTGGGCCGGACCCGCCGCGGGGTGGTCGGCAGCAGCCGCTATGCCCAGAAGCTGCGGGACGCCATCCGCGCCGCCTCCGCCGACACCAGCGGCCGGGCGGTGCTGATCAGCGGCGAGCCCGGCCTGGAGAAGGACAACCTCGCCTCCCTGATCCACTTCGGCTCCTCGGCCCGCAAGCAGCTGCTGGTGCGGATCAACTGCGCCCAGCTCCGCCCCGACGGCGCCGAGCTGTTCGGGGCCCCCACCGGCGGCGTGGCCCTGATCGACTGCCTCGGTACCGGCGGGCTGCTGCTCGACCAGATTGACCGGGCCGACCCCGCCCTGCGGCCCGCCCTGCTGGAACTGGCCCGCAGCGGCCGCTGGCGCTCGCCGGACACCGCCCATACCGAGCACGTCTTCGCCGGCCGGGTGTTCCTCACCGCCGAGACGAGCGAACCCGATTTCGACACGATCTGCTGCCACATCCGGGTGCCGCCGCTGCGGGTGCGACGTCAGGACCTGGGCGAATGGCTGCGTTACGGGGTGCGCCAGAAGGCCCTCAGCCTCGGCTGGAGCCGGCCGCCGGCCGTGGGGGAGGGGCTGGTGAAGCGCCTCCAGACCTACGACTTCCCCGGCAATGTGCGGGAGCTGCTGGAGCTGATCGAGCGGGCCCTGCGCCAGTGCAGCGGTGCCAACCCGGAGGAGCTGCCGGAGGACGTGTTCTGGACCCTGCGGCGGCCCCAGCGGGCCCGCTTCGATCTCTGGCGCTGGAAGCCGCAGATGCGGGACGTGATGCGCTCGCCCCTGCTCTGGAACGCCCTTCTCTACGGGGTGGTGAGCTGGGTGTTCGTGCTGGTGAACCTCTGGCTCTGGTGGGGGCCCCAGGACCGCGCCCACAACGGCGACCTCAACCTCTTCTGGGCCTGGTGGTGGCCCCTGATCCTGCTGGGCTACCCCCTGGTGGGCCGCCTGTGGTGCTCCTTCTGCCCGTTCATGGTCTGGGGGGAGATCGTCCAGCGGCTGGCGACGCGGCTGGGCTGGCAGCCGGCCCGCTGGCCCCGGGGCGACACGGACCGATGGGCGGCGCCCCTGCTGGCGGCCGGCTTCGCGGCGATCCTGCTGTGGGAGGAGCTGGGTGATCTTCGCAACAGCGCCCGGCAGAGCAGCGCCCTGCTCCTGCTGATCACCGCCGGGGCCGTGGTCGGCTCGCTGCGCTTCGAGAAGCGCTTCTGGTGCCGTCACCTCTGCCCCGTGGGGGGCATGAACGGCCTGTTCGCCAAGCTGGCGATCAGCGAGCTGCGGGCGGAGGCGGGCACCTGCAGCGGCAGCTGCAGCAGCTACGCCTGCTTCAAGGGGGGGCCGGCGGAAGGGGAGGGCCTGGCCACCGCCGGCTGCCCCCTGGGCACCCATCCGGCCCACCTGAGCGACAACCGCAACTGCGTGCTCTGCCTCACCTGCGCCCAGGCCTGCCCGCACCGATCGGTGCAGCTGCGTCTGCGGCCCCCCGCCGCAGACCTGCAGCGCGACATGGCACCCCCGGCCGGGGAGGCGGGCCTGATCCTGGTGCTGGCCGGCGGCGTCTGCCTGCGGCACGCCGAGCGGCTGCTGGGCTGGCTGCCCCTGGCTCCGGACGCCCTGGAGCAGGGACCCCTGCTGGCGCGCCTGGCCTTCGCCGCCCTGGCGCTGGCCCTGCCGGCGGGGCTGTGGCTGCTGCTGCGGCCCCTGGTGGCGGGGCTGCGACCCGCCAGCCCCAGCTGGCTGCTGCTCTACGCCCTGCTGCCCCTGCTCTGGGCCCTGCTGCTGGCCCAGCACCTGCCCATGGGGATGGCGGAGGGGGGGCTGCTGCTGCCGGTGAGCGCCGAGACCCTCTGGCCGGCCCTGGCCGCCCGGCTGCCGAGCTGGAGCGCCGATGCCCACGTGATCGCCTTCTGCCAGAGCCTGGCGGTGCTGGTGGGGGTGGGTGGATCCCTGCTGATGCTGCGGCGCCTGCTGCCGCTGGCCGTCTGGAGCGGCCCGTCCCTGGCCCTGGGCGGGCTGGTGGTGGCCCTGGGCACGGGGGGGCGCTGGCTGGTGGCCGGCGGCTAACGCCCGCAGACCCGCTGCAGGTCGCTGTCGCTGTAGAGCGCCACGGGCGCCTCGGGCGGGCTCTCCTGCAGCCGTTGCTTCTTGGTGAGGTAGTGGGCAGCGCCGAGGCTGTTGCCCAGCAGCACCCGAGCGCTGCCATGGCTGCCGCGCCAGGCGTTGCAAGTGGAGAGGGTATCGAAGGCCAGGGCGGCGGGGGGAAGGGCGGTCGCCAGCATCGCGGCCCCGCCCAGGGCAAGCACCACGGCCAGGCCCATCTGGCTGCGGCGCACGGCCGCTCCCGGCGCCGGACCCCGCCAGCAGCCATCGGCGATGGCGGAGACGTGGCGCACCTGGTGGGGCCGCCCCAGGTAGACCCAGGCGTGGCGGCCATCGGCCAGGGGCAGGGGCCGGCGGTCGTAGAGGCGGGGGTAGCCCTCCAGCCGATCCAGCCGGGCCAGGCCGGCGGCATCCACCCCGTACACCTCACCGCGCACCACCCCCTCGCCGGGCACGGCCATCGGAAAGGGGCCCAGGTCGTGGAGCACCACGTCCGGCAGCACCGCTTCCCCGAGGAAGGGCGCATCTCCGAGCCAGTGGTGGTTGCCGTGGCCGCGCTTGAGCGTGCCGTAGACGAAGACCAGCTCGGGACTGCTGTGCACGGCTCGGGCCAGGGCTGGGGTGCCTGTGGCCATAATGCGACGGACATGCACCCGTTTCCATGACGATCGCCCTGCTGGTGGCGCTGCTGGGTTCCCTGGTGCTGATGGGCTGGATCGTGAAGCGCCTGGAAAAGGCCTCCTGAGCTCAGGCCTCCAGGCGGCGCACCTGGCCCGCCACCCGGATCGAGCCCCCCGGCTCCGCCGGGATTCCGGCACCCAGCATGGAGCGGCAGCCCATGTCCTCCCCCTGCAGCATCTCGATGCTGCCGCCGTGGGGCCAGCCCAGGCTCTGCAGATAACCCGCCAGGGCCGCGGTGGCCGAGCCCGTGGCCGGATCCTCATAGACGCCGCAGCCGGCGGCCGCATTGCGGCTGTGGAACACCCGGGGGACTTGGGCCCACACCAGCAGCAGCGTCAGCAGCCCCGCCTCCGCCATCAGCCGGGCCCCGTCCTCCATGGCGTAGCGCATGGCGGCCAGGTCCTCGCGGCGGCGCAGGGCCAGCAGCAGGTGGTCGGCACCGCCGTGGACGATGGCGGCG
Source organism: Synechococcus sp. CCAP 1479/10 (assembly GCF_019038515.1). Taxonomy (NCBI): domain Bacteria; kingdom Bacillati; phylum Cyanobacteriota; class Cyanophyceae; order Synechococcales; family Synechococcaceae; genus Synechococcus; species Synechococcus sp. CCAP 1479/10. The sequence goes on from NZ_JAFKRJ010000026.1 coordinate 392,073, forward strand.
GGCAGGGCCGGATCCAGGTCGCCGGGTGCGTAGCCGAGCAGTTTGAGGGCGGCCCCGAGGAGATCGGGCGCCACGGGGCGCTGGTGGGTGGGGGGTGACTGCAGGGCGGCGCTCCAGCGCTCCCCCTGCCGGTGCCCCTCCACCGTGATCGCGGCCTGGTTCAGCGTGAGCGGGAACACCCCATCACCGCAGCGCTCGGCCAGGGCGGCCCCGAGGGCGACGGTGGCGTGGCCGCAGAAAGGCACCTCAACGGTCGGGGAGAAGTAGCGCACCCGCCAGCCGTCCCCCTGCGGAGCGGCGAAGACCGTTTCCGAGTAGCCCACCTCGGCGGCGATCCGCTGCATCTCGTTGTCCGCGGGCAGCCACTCAGCGATCACCACGCCAGCCGGGTTGCCGCCCCGGTCCCCGTCACTGAAGGCCGCCAGGCGCTGCAGGGTCATGGCTGGGGCAGGGCCGCATCGGTCTCAGAGCAGTCTGCTGGCCAGGCCGAAGTAGAGGGCGATGGAGGTGATGTCGGCCACCGCCAGGGTGAGCGGGCCGGAGGCGATCTTGGGATCGATCCGCAGGGCATGGAAAAGGGCCGGGATGGTCAGGCCGTAGAAGCAGGCGGCCGCCACGCTGAGCACGATCGCGATCGCCACGATCAGGGCCGCCGGCCCCGCCCCGAGCCACAGCACCAGCACCAGGGCCACCAGGGCCGCGCAGCAGACCCCCAGCAGCAGGGCGGTGGCCAGCTCCCGCCGCAGGCTGGCCCGGTACCAGCGCCAGGTGGGTGGCGAGAGCTGCAGCGCCTGGATCGACACCGTCATGCTCTGGATGCTGACGCTCTCCCCGAGGGCCAGCACCAGGGTGAGGAAGAAGGCCAGGGCGATGCTGCTGGCCAGGGTCTGCTGGAAGACGCTCACCAGCACGGCGCAGGCCAGGCCGCTGGCGATGGTGGCCAGCAGCCAGGGGAAGCGGAACCGGAAGGCCCGCAGGGGGGAGGCTCCCCGCACCTGGGAGACGCGAAAGCCGAGGGCCTCGAACAGGGCCGCCGCCTGGGCCGGCTGGTCGGGCAGGAAGTCCTCCTCGCTGAACATCGTCACGTCCACCACCCCCACCACCCGCTGCCGGTCGTCCACCACCGGCAGGGCCAGGAAGCGGTGATCGGCGAAGGCCTCGTGGGCCTCAAGGATGGTGGCGTGCTCCGGGATGGTCACCGGATGGCGCACCATCAGGGCCGTCACGGGGGTGTCCTCGGCGGCGGACAGCAGGCGCCGCAGGGGCAGCACGCCGATCAGGCGCTGCTCGGCATCCAGCACGTAGAAGTAGACGATCCGCTCGGCGATCTCACAGCCCCGCAGGCTGGCGAGCGCCTCCGCCACGGTCTGGCGGCCGTCCAGGCAGGCCACCGCCCGCCGGGCGATGCTGGTGATCGGCTGGTGCAGGGTGTCGAGCAAGGGGGAGGCCTCAGTCGTCCTCGCGGGCCCGCACGTAGACGATCCTGCGGTTGCCGCTCGGGGCCTCCCGCTCCTCCATCACGAACAGGGAGGGGCAGCCACGCACCAGGTCGGAGAGCTTGCGGAAGCCATAGAGGCGGGTGTCGAAGTCAGGCTGGATCTTCTGCAGGTAGCTGCCGAAGGTGCCCAGCTGGGTCCAGCCCGATTCGTCCACCGAGCGATCCAGCGCCTCCATCAGGAAGTCGGCCGGGATGACCGGATGGGCGCTGACGGGGGGGTCGGCATCCCGGGGCCGGAGGGCCTCCCCGACCTCGGCGCCCGCGTCCCCCTGGCGGGAGGCGGTGCGCAGCACCTCGGTGAACAGGAACTTGTGGCAGGCATTGCGGAAGGCCGCCGGGGTCTTCTCCTCGCCGAAGCCATACACCAGCAGCCCCTCCTCCCTCAGACGCACCGCCAGGCCGGTGAAATCGCTGTCGCTGGTGACCAGGCAGAAGCCATCGAAGCGCCGGGTGTAGAGCAGATCCATCGCATCGATGATCATCGTGCTGTCGGTGGCGTTCTTCCCCACGGTGTAGGCGAACTGCTGCATCGGCTTGATCGAGAACTTGTTCAGCAGCGCCTTCCAGGAGGCGCTCTGGCTGGAGGTGAAATCGCCGTAGATGCGCCGCACGATCGCCTCACCGAAGCGGGCCACCTCCTCCAGCACCGCCTCGATCACGGCCGCCCGGGCGTTGTCGGCGTCGATCAGCACCGCCAGGCGCCGGCCCGACTCTTCCGCGAGACCGCCTGCCGGCGGCTGGACACCCGATGGGGATCGCATCACACATCCCCCGGAGCTGCCTTGACCCTACCCGCCCCGAACCCGGGTGTCCCGGGATGCCGCCGCCGCCGCTCCGGCGACGGGAGAATTCCAGCCATGGTCGTGCCCCTGATCGCCACCTCCCCGCCAGCTCCCCCGCCGCCGCCCCTGCTGCCCTGCCCGGCCGAGGCGGGCTGGGAACTGGTGGCGGGGGCCCGCCTGCCGCGCCGCGGGGCGGAGGGAGAGCCCCTGGGCGGCTACTCCGCCGCCAGCTACCGCAGCGAGAGCGATGTCCTGCTGCTGCTCAGCGATGCCCCCCGGGGCCGGGTGGACGCCTGGAGCGGCGTGCGGCAGCTGGGGCGGGTGCCGCTGCGGCCCCTGTTCCAGCTGGAGCTGAAGGGATCGCCCCAGGCCCCGCTGCCGGCGGAGATCGACGCCGAAGGGCTGGTGGTGCTCGGCGAGCGGCTCTGGATGGCCAGCGAGGGGCGCCGCAGCGTCGCCCGGCCGGCCCAGCTGCTGGCCTTCGAGCGAAGCAGCGGCCAGCTGCAGCGCGCCAACCCCCTGCCCGCCGACTGGCAACCGGCCCCGGGGCGCGGCCTCGAAGCCAACCAGGGCCCCGAGTCCCTGGCCCTGCTGCGCCGTCCGGGGCGGACGGACGTGCTGCTGATGGCCGCTGAATCCCCCCTGAAGCAGGACCCCCCCGCCCAGGTGCGGCTGCTGGGCTGGTCGCTGGAGCCCACCGGGCCGAAGCCCCGCCCCCTGGCCCGGCTGGCCATCCCCGCCGGCGAGGGCTGGGGAGTCACCGATCTGCTGGTGATCGATGGCTCCGGCCCGTCGCCGGGCCTGCTGGCCCTGCTGCGGCGCTTCCAGGCCCCCGCCCGCTGGCAGGTGCTTCTGGCCCACTACCCGCTGCCTGGGGAAGGGGCCGATGCCAAGGCCGATCCCGAGGCGGTGCTGGAGCCGATCCACCAGTGGGATCTGATCGCGGCCGGCCTGCCTCCCGACAACTGGGAGGCCCTGACCCCGGGGCCTGTCCGGGCCGATGGCCGCCCCACCCTGCTGCTGGCCTCGGACGACAACTTCAGCGCCCTCCAGGACAACCACCTGGCCCTGCTGGCCCCGCGCCGCAGCCAACCCTGCCCCCCGCAGCGATGAACCGACGCGACCTGCTCTCCCTGCTCGGGATCGGCGCCTGCTCCTTCGCCGGCGTCGTCCTGCCCCCGGCAGCCCCCGGGAGGGCGGCCGGCCCGAAGGCCGGGGCCGCCCCTACGCCGGCTTCCCCCTTCCCGACGGTGCCCACCCCCCTGCCGGTGCCCAGCGACGGGCTCGACGCGGCGGAGCAGCGCCGCCGTTACGCCCGCATCGAAGTGGAGGACCGGCTGGTGCTGCCGGACGGCTTCCGGGCCGATCTACTGGCGGTGTGGGGGGATCCGCTGGCCGACGGCCGCTTCGGCTACAACAACGACCACCTCTCCTTCCTGTCGCTGGCCCCGGACCGGGCCCTGCTGACGGTGAACTTCGAGTACATCAGCGCCCGGGCCTGGCGGCAGGGCTACGCCGAGGCGGTGGGCGGCGAGGTGCCGTTCGACGCCGTGATCGAAGCCCTGGCGCCCCGGGGCGGCCGGGTGGATGCCGCCAGCCTGGCGGCGGACGACCCGCTGCTGGCGACCATCCGCCAGCTGGCGGAAGCCGCCATGGCCGACCTGGGGGTGGGCGTGATCGAACTGGAGCGGCAGCCGGACGGCCCCTGGCGGCGCCGGCCCGGCCGCTTCGATCGCCGCATCACCGGCCTCAGCGGCTGGCGCGACCCCGCCCGGCGCCTGCGCACCTCCGGGCCGGCGGCGGCCGTGTTCCGGCGCCGCCAGCGGCTCGGCTATGACGACGGGCTGGGGGACGCGATCATCGGCAGCTTCGCCAACTGCGCCGGCGGCGAGACCCCCTGGGGCACGGTGCTCAGCGCCGAGGAGAACATGCAGAGCCAGGTGGCCGAGGCCGTCCACGCCGACGGCTCCTCCGTCTCCCCCGCCGCCCGCCCCTTCGCCTATGACGGCCAGCGCCTCGACGGCCTCGGCAACCCCTTCGGCCTGGCGGGCAACAAGTACGGCTGGATGGTGGAACTCGACCCGCGCCGGCCCGAACGCCCCGCCGTGAAGCACAGCTGGCTGGGCCGCTTCCGCCACGAGGCGGTGGCCGTGAAGGCCGTCGCCGGCCAGCCCCTGATCGTTTATTCCGGCTGCGACCGCCACGGCGGCCACCTCTACCGCTTCGTCAGCGACGCGCGGATCCGCGATCCGGCCGACCCGGCCAACTCGGAGCTGTTCAGCGCCGGCCGGCTCGAGGTGGCCCGCTTCGATCCGCCCAGCTCCAAGGGCGGCGGGGGCCGGGGGCGCTGGCTGCCCCTGGAGCCCAGCACCCCGGTGGCGCCGCTGGGCCCAGGCCATTTCGCCCGCTTCGGGGTGGAGCAGGCGGTGCTGCTGCCCCACAGCGACCGCCGCAGGCCCGGGGCCGAAGCCTTCGCCAGCGACGCGGCCGTGGCGGCCTACCGGCGCCGCTTCGCCACCCTGGCCGACCTCTACCCCGGCGAGGGGGAGGAGCGGATGGGGGCGATCCTGATCGATGCCCACCTGGCCGCCTGTGCCATCGGCGCCACCCCCGCGGCCCGGCCCGAGGACACGGTGATCGATCCGCTCAGCGGCGACCTGCTGATCGCCTTCACCGCCGGCGGCGGCAGCGACGACGGCCGGGCTGACCCGGCCATCTTCCACGGGCCCAAAGGTCAGGCCACCTGGCCCTACGGCTGGATCATGGGCCTGGCCGACGACGGTGCGGCCCGGGGCGGATCCTTCCGCTGGCGGATGGTGGCCACCGGCGGGGCCCCGTGGCAGGGGGGGATGGGCTTCGCCAATCCCGACAACCTCGCCATCGACCGGCAGGGGACCATCTGGATGGTGACCGACCGCTCAACCAGATCAGCCGATCTCGATCTGTTCGGCAACAACAGCTGCTGGGTGCTGCCCAGCCGTGGCCCCCATGCCGGGGAGGCCTTCTGCTTCGCCACCGGACCGATGGAGTGCGAGCTCACCGGGCCCTGCTTCGACGACGGCGAATCCACCCTGTTCCTGGCGGTGCAGCACCCGGGCGAAGACAACGGCACCCGCCCTTCTGCGGAGGCCCGTGAGGCCCAGGCCCACCGGCTGGTGGACCGCTCCGGTCGCCCCTTCGAGCAGCTGCGCTGGGTGCCCCTGGGCTCCAACTGGCCCTCCGGCGTTCCCGGCCGGGCCCCCCGCCCCGGGGTGGTGGCGATCCGCCGGCTCGCCGGCGGGCCGCTGCTGGCGGATCAGGCGGTGCCGGCGTCGAGGGAGCGCTCGATCTGATCGATGGCCTCATCGAGCGGCTCGATCGCCGTCGCCATGGCGGCGTCGCTGGCCTCGGTGCTGGGCCACTGGTGATCGATCTGGCGGCGCAGCTGCTGCAGGCCGCCGTCGATGGCCTCCAGCCGGGTGCCCAGGGCCAGCAGCCGGGCCTCCCGTTCATCCATCCCCTGGCGCGCCGCATGCAGGTTGCGGCGCAGCTGGTCGATCAGCCGCCGGCGCTCGTGGCGCAGGGGCCCCTCCGCCTCCCGCTGCAGGGCCTTCTCCTCCCGCGCCAGGCGGCGCGCCAGGTCCTCCGGATCGAGGCGCTGCCCGCCGCCGGATTCCAGCAGCGGCCGCCGTTCCCGCAGCCGCTCCGGCAGCTGCTGCAGCCGCTCACAGCAGAGCTGGACGCTGCCCAGGGCCTCCAGATGCCCTGGATCCGTGAAGCGGGCCACGGCCTCCTCCCGCAACGCCAGCGCCGTCACCGCCAGGCCACCGGCCCGCTCCAGGGCCTCCTCCAGTCCCGCATCGAGGCGCTGGTCATGGAGCCGCTGGCTGCGGCTGCGCCGTCCGGCCGCCCCCAGACGGGAGAGCAGGGCCGCGCAGGCAACGCTCAGCCCGACCGCCGCCGCAAGGGCCACAGGAAGGCCCACCCCGCCGGCGCGCACCAGCAGCACCAGGCCCAGGCCGCCGGCCGCGACCGCCAGGGGATGGTCGAGGGGGTTGGACCAGCCGGACGCCACCGCCATCAGAACGCCATCTGCAGATCTTCCATGCGGCGCCGGATGCTGTCCGCCGTGCCGGTGGTGAAGTCGCCGCCATTGCTTTCGGCGATGCGGCGCAGCACGTCGGCGTCGAAATCCCCCTGGTTGCCGTAGCCCATCGTGAACACACCGATGCGCTCATCGCTGGCGAAGCCGCTGCGCTTCAGCTCACCGCCCAGCCCCTCGAGGGAAAGCCGCGAGCCGTTGTCCTGGCCATCGGTGAGCACCACCACCGCCAGGATCTCTCCGGGGCGCCGGGTGGAGCGCAGCCAGTCGCGACCCTGGCGGATGGCGTCGTAGAGGACGGTGCCGCCCTCCGCGTCCAGGGAGGCGATGAAGCGCCCCGCCGGCTCACCACCCGTATTGCCACCGGTCACCACCACCGGCGGCCGCAGCCGGTTGTCGAAGTCGAACAGGCCCACGGTGTCCCGCGGACCGATCTGGGCCAGGTACGCCTGCAGGGAGCGTTGGGCCGCCGGCAGCTTCTCCCCCTTCATCGAACCGGAGCTGTCCACCACCAGGGCCACCCGGGAGGGCTTCTTGGCCTGGTTGCGCCAGAGGGTGATGATCGCCTCCACCACCACCGGTTTCGGGGCCCGCAGCGAGTCGTACACAGCCCGGGGGTCGGCGCCGTAGGCCGCCGTGACGCGGCTGGGGGGCACCGCCGGGTTGGCCGGCCGCAGACCCTGGTCGGCCGCCAGGCGCTGCACGTCCTCGCGCTGGAGGCGCTCGATGAGCAGCTGGGCCGCCTGCTTTTCCTGCGGCGACACCCAGGGGGCCTCCGGGAGGATGGCCCGCATCGTGCTGGCGTAGGTGGCCCTCGGGTACACCGCCTGGAGGGGCTCCTGGTCGCCCTGGCGGGAGGCGTTCACCGCCACCACCGACGACTCGTAGACCGACCCCACCGAGGCCCAGAAGGGACCGTTGCGCTGCATGGCCCGGGCGAGTTCGTCGGTGGAGCTGCCGTAGCGGGTCACGTGCCGCTGGATCGCCGCCACCTGGTCGCCGTGGGCCTGCACATCGACGAGGGTGAGGGCTTCGGGCCGCTTGCCGGCCACCTCGGCCACCATCGCCACCAGGGTCTGGAGGCCCGAGTTGGAGCGGGTCGGGGCGGTGTGGACGAAGCGGATCGGCTGGGAGGGACCGGCCGGATCCAGCTGGCGGTGGTCGCTGCTGCGGGCCAGGGCGATGAAAGGATCGGGACGGTCGAGACCCTTCGCCAGGGCCGGGGGGGTCATGAACACCATCGGGCTGGAGGCCAGGGCCGGCGCATCGGCCGGCGCCGGGATCAGCTCCCGGGTGGGGGCCAGGCGCTGCAGGCGGTGCCGCAGCAGGTCGAGATAGATCTCGCCATCCACCGACAGCAAGGTGGGGATGCGCGGGTCATCGGCCGCCTGGCCGCCCTGGAGCACGCCCCGGGCGTGGCTTTCCATCTCGCTGACCACATCGCCGCTGCCGGCGGCACGGCAGCGCAGCAGCACCGGGGTGCGGTCGGCCAGCCGGGGCGGGGCCTGGGCGATGGCCTTGGCCGCCTCCTGGCAGAAGCCCTTGAGGGCGCTGCCCACCAGCATCTCCAGCTCCAGCGGCGGCGGGGCCAGGAGCTGGCAGCCGCTGATCGGCAGGGCGAGGAGCGGCAGGGCAAGGAGCGCTGTGCTGAGGCCGGCCGACCGCTGGGCCCGTGCCATGGAGCGGCGCTGAACGACGGTCCCATTCTGCTGGCAACCGTCGTGGATCCGGGCGGCGGCGAGCAGACTGCAGCGAACCCGGACCGCTCCCCTTGGCAGCGACCCTGACCCGCCGGCGCCTGCTTTCTCTGCTGATCGCCGGGGCGTCCCTGGCCCTGGCGACGGCCCCCCTTCCTGGCCTGCGGCGCCCCCTGATGGTGGCGGTGGGTTCGGAGCTGGCCGGCGCCATGACCGAACTCGAACCTCTGTTCGAACGTCGCCAGGGGGGCATCGACCTGGCCTGGAGGGTGCAGGGCTCCCAGGACATGGTCAACCGCGCCCGGGAGGAGGGCCCGGAGCGGCCGCGGGTGCTGATTCCCGCCAACCGGGATCTGCTCAGCCAGCTGGCCGCCGAGCTGCGGGCCGAAGGCGGAGCGCCGGCGTTCCTGCAGGCCCCCGTGCCCGTGGCCCGCACCCTGCTGGTGGCCGTGGCCTGGCCGGAGCGGGTCCAGAAGCTGTTCCCGGATGGGCGCTTCTCCTGGCCACTGCTGCGGCGGACCGCGGCGGCGGGGCAGTGGGGGGCCCTGGGCGCCCCCCAGAGCTGGGGCAGTTTCGATCTGCGCAGCGCCGATCCGATGCGCTCCAACTCCGGCCAGCTGACCCTGGCGCTCTGGTGCCAGGACCAGAACGGCCCCGACTGTGCCGCCGCCCTGCGCCGGGCCGTCTACCGACCGGCCCGTTCCACCGACATCCTGCTGCAGGAGTTCATCAGCGGCGGCCCCAACGAAGGTGACCTGGCGCTGGTCTACGAGGCCTCCGCCCTGGCACGCCAGGGGGAGGCCGGCCGCCTGCGGCCGGGGGGCTACCTGCTGCTGTTCCCCGACCCGACCATCGAGACGGTGCTGGCAGCCGCCGTGCTCCGGGGGGAGGCGGCCGGGCGGGCGGAGGACGGGGAGCGCTTCGTGGCTTTTCTGCTTTCGCCGGAGGGCCAGGGGGTGCTCACCCGCGTCGGGTTCCGCGGTGCCGATGGCGGCGGCGGCAGCCCGGCGGCCCGGGGCGTGAAGCGCCTGCCGCCGCCCTCGCCGGAGCAGCGGGAGGAGCTGCTGCGCCTCTGGCAACAGGCCGGCTGAACGATTCGGAGGGCACGCGACCAGCCCATCGATCACCTGAAGAGGTGCGCCACGCGACGGACGAAAAGCAACGCTATTCCTCTTGGACAGTGAGGCGGAGACGGGGCGATTCGATCCTGTTTCTTCAACCCTGTCCAGCCGGAATCGGCACGGTGTGCATGTCACCATGGCGCTGTGGGCTGGCATCCAGCACCCAAACCACCGGGCACCAGAACTCTCGCCAGAAGTCCGTGCTCAGTTGTGACGCCCTGTTCATCTCGGATCTGCATCTGGGCTCCAATCAATGCGAGGCCGGCCACCTGGCGGCCTTCCTGGAGTGCATCCGCCCGAGAACCCTGTTTCTGGTCGGCGACATCATCGATCTGCAGGCGATCCGCTTCAACGCCAATGTCGATGCGTCCTTTCTCACCGATCGGATCGACGCCCTCCTTGCCGGGGGCAGCGGAGATCCACCGGCCAGTGAGGCCCTGAAGAAGACAGGGCTGCTGCGGGCTTCCCATCGACGGGTGATCGAGCAGTTCGAGGCCCTGCAGCGTGCGGGGGTGGCGATCGTCTACATCCCCGGCAACCACGACGCCTACCTGCGCCGTCATGCCGGCCTGGAGCGGCCCGGTTTCGCCATCCGGCGCCAGGCCGTCTACCGCACCCCAGCGGGACAGCGGCTGCTGGTCCGCCACGGCGACGAGTACGACCGGCTGATCCGCTTCCACGCCGACGCCGCCGAAGGGCTGGCCCGCCTGCAGGAGCACTACAGCGCCGGCATCAACGGCCTGCTCTCCCCCTTCACCCGGCCGGCCGGCGGAGCGCTGTCGGCCGGATGGAACGCCGAGGCGATCCTGCAAAGCGCCGTGGATCTGCTGGCCAGCCACCGGGAATGGCCCATCCCGGTGAGTCGGGGCCTCAACTCCTCCGGTGGTTTCTCCCTGGCCTTCGTGCTCGAGAGTGCCCTCAAGAGCCGCACCGGCCACGACCGGCTGATCAAGCGCGGGATCGTCCGGCACCTGCAGCGGGAGCGGCACGGTCCGGAGCCCCTCGACGGGCTGATCAACGGCCACACCCACATCCCCGAAGCCACGCCGCTGGCCCTGCCGGAACCCTCCGGTGACGACCGGGGCCCCTGCCACATCACCTACTACAACACCGGCAGCTGGGCCCGCAGCCAGCGCCGGCTGGGGCGCACGGCGCTGGTGGTGGCGCACAGCGGCCGTGTCGGCATGGTGCGCTTCGACCGGCGCCGGGGCATCGAGCCCTTCCAGCCCCCCCGCTTCCCCTTCAACACCTACCCGATGCGCCCCTGCCCCGGATGCGGCCTGGGGGTGGCGCACCTGGAGACGGCTGGTTCGTGAGGTCACCGGGGTCACGGCCGATGCTCAGAACCATGTGGATCGGTTGAATCGAAACCCAGAACCTCGGTAACCTCCCATCGGCACTGGATGAGGAACGCACTTGAGAGTCGCCATCCTGGCCAATCGCGCCAACAGCTTCTACCGGCCCCTGGCGGAGGGTCTGGAGCGCATGTTCAAGGAGATCGGTGTGGAGGCCATCCTCCTGTACGACGGTCTGGAGTCGCTGCCCCGCAAGCAGTTGAGAGGGTCTGGGAAAGGGGCGAACTGGAAAGGAAAAGTGTTTCAGCTTGCCGAAGGATGTGCAGCATGGCTGAACTATCAGAGGCTTCTGCGCTGCCTCCGGACGGTTGACGTCGCCGTGATCGTGGGTCACATGCCCCGTGCCTTTTACGATCTTCTCTTTGATGACGAACGGCTCCGCCGTGACGTTCCTCGCCTGCCCATCCTTCTCTATGATCTGGTTTACCTCGGCAGCCGCAACAACTGGGTGAAGTGGATCCATGGCTGCGTGGCGAGCAAGCGCGTTCCCAAAGGCAACCACTGGGGGACCAATCGCTATGACCACCATCTCTGCATCACCGAAGTGTCCGAGTATCCCGTTTTGCCAGGTGCGGAGAGCTATTCACGCATCGGCATCAACCTGATCGATCCCTCCCTTGCCATTGAGCCCAGGGAGATCTGTGCTCTGATTGATTTCGAGCGACCCAATCATCTGCCCGAGCGGGCCATACAGATTCAGGCCTGCCTCGAGGCTGGCATCCCCTTCAAGGTGCTCCATGACAGCTATTCCATGGCAGAGATCCGTAAGATCTATAGGAGCTGCAGCCTCTATTTCATTGCACACACTGAATCATTTGGACTACCGATCTGTGAGGTGCAGGCCTGTGGTGGCGTCATCCTGACGCCCTATGCCAACTGGTGTCACGCCCACTTCTTTGAGGCACCGGAGTCCGGACAAGGTGGCCGATTACCGGAGAACTTCATCGTCTACAACAACGACAAGCAGCAGCTGGTCAGCGAGCTTGAAAGACTCAAGCGGGACTACAATGCAGAAACGGCCCTTGGAAATTTCAAACGGGACCAGCCCCACTTCCACCGGGGGAATCCCACCGAACTGGCCCGTGTCGTCGCCATGATCGGGGATGGGACGATCCATTCAACCTCCCATCAACATCATCCGACGCTGCAGCAGCTCTCCGAAGCCGTGGATGCCCGTTCCTGATCATGGCCATCGATCCGATGACCCTGAAGCAGGTGCCGGTGGGATCCCGGGTCACCATCACCTGCCTGCCCGCCCATCCGGAACTGCAACGTCGGCTGCGGGCCATGGGGGTGCGTCCCGGTGTGGAGGTGGAAGTGCTGCGCAGGGGCAGGCCAGGCGGAATTCTTCACCTGTCCAGTGGTCTGCTCGAGTTCATGCTGCGCGATGAACAGGCCGCCGACATGGAAGTGTCCCCTCTCCCGCCGCGCTGAGCCGTTCAGCGGAAGGCCAGGATGAAGGTGCCCCCCTGATAGACGATCAGGGCCATCAGCCAGGCCAGGAGCAGCGACCAGGAGAGGGACAGCAGGGCGAAGGTCCGGCTCCTGGATTCCTGGATCTGGGCCGCCACCGTTCCGAGGCAGGGGGTGTAGAGCAGCACGAACGTCATGAAGCTGAGCGACTGCAGTGGCGTGATGGCGCCGTGAATCGCTCCACCCAGACCCGCTTCGGTGGTGCCATAGATCACCGCCATTGCCCCCAGCAGGATCTCCTTGGCGATGAAGCCGAAGAACAGCGAGACGGTGAGCTCCGGGTTCATGCCGATCGGCCCCAGCAGCGGCTGGAACAGATGGCCGATCCCAGAGGCCAGGGACGGTCCCGATCCCCCGCCGGCCCCCGGAGGAAGGTGGGTGAGCAGCCAGATCGCCGCGGCTCCCACGAGGATGAACACCCGCGTGGTGACCATGAAATTCAGCATCGACGTCCAGCCACGGCGCAGGATCGTGCCGAGGCTGGGTGCCCGGTAGGGGGGCAGCTCCAGCACGAAGGCGCCATCACCCGGGAAGGCGCGCTTGAACACCAGGCCCGTGATCACGGCCGCCGCAAAACTCATCCCGTAGAAACCGAACAGCACCAGCCCAGGCGCCCACCAGGGCCTCGGGAAGAAGACGCCGGCCAGAAAGATGAACACCGTCAGCCTGGCCTGGCAGAGGGCAAAGGGAATGCACAGCATCGCCAGCAGGCGCAGGCTGCGGTCCCGGATCACCCGCGTCCCCATGATCGAGGGCACGTTGCAGCCGAACCCCATGACCTGCAGCACGAACGCCCGCCCGTCCAGCCCCAGCCAGCGCATGAAGCCGTCCATCAGAAAGGCGGCCCGCGGCAGATAGCCCGAGTCCTCGATGATGCCGATCAGCACGTAGAAGAGGAAGATCAGCGGCAGGAAGGTGGCCACCGTGCTCACCCCCAGCCAGAGGCCATCGAGCAGGAAGCTCTGCAGCCAGTCCGGCGAGCCCAACCCCTGCAGGCCCGGCTCCAGCCAGGCCTGGCGAATCCAATCGAGCCCGAAGCCGAGCAGGTCCTGGAGCGGCGTGCTGACCGCGTACAGCAGCTGGAACACCGCCAGCACGATCGCCAGGAACAGCACCACGCCCAGCACTGGATGGAGCAGCCACCGATCCGCCAGGCGGGTGCGCTGCAGCGGCAACCCCTCCGGCAGGGTCACGTGGCGGGCCACCAGCTCCTGCTGCCAGGCGTCCATGGCGGCGGGCTCCAGCGGCAGGGGCCCACCGGCCGGGGCCGCCGGCCTCGGCGCCTCCCCCCAGCGGTGCAACTGGTTGATCAGGGCGGCGATTCCCTGGTTCCGCTTGGCGCTCACCGGCAGCACCGGCAGGCCGAGGGCCTGGGACAGACCCAGGTGATCGATCGCCATGCCGTAGCGCTGGGCCTCGTCGCTCATGTTGAGCGCGGCCACCACCGGCAGTCCCAGCTGCCGCATCTGGAGGAGCAGGCGCAGCTGGCCGCTGATCTGGCTGGCGTTGAGCACCACGACCACCAGATTGGGCGGGGTGTTCTGCATGTAGCGCTGCACCACGGCCTCGTCTTCGCTGCTGCCGCTGAGGTCGTGGATGCCCGGCAGATCCACCAGCTCGTAGCGGGTGCCGTTGTGGTCGGCGGCCATGGGGCCCCTCAGCAGTTCCACCGTCAGACCCGGCCAGTTGGCGATCTGCGCATGGCCGCCGGTGAGCCGGTTGAAGAGAGTCGACTTGCCGGTATTCGGCATGCCGAGCAGGGCGAGCTGCAACCCCTGCCCATCGCCGCGGCGTCCTCCCTCCCCGGGGCCATGGCAGGAGCCAGGGCCGACCGGGCAACAGCTGGCGGTGCCCGTGCGATCAGGGACGGGCATCGACTGGGGGCGCCCGTCGATTCAGTCGGAGCGTATGACTACGGTAACGGGATGACGCCATAGGCCGTCAGGCGCCCCTGGTGCCGCTGAGGCCCCCTTTGACGTGGGTCAGGGCCGTCCCCTCGAGGAACTGCTGGTCCAGCAGCAGCAGGGCGGCGCTGTTGTCGCCGGCCAGCCGCAGGCGCTTGCGCACGAAGCGGGCTTCGGCCTCCTCCTGGAGCTGCTCGGCCACGAACCAATCGAGCATGGCCGTGGCGCTGCGTTCCCCCATGCTCTCGGCCATGGCGTAGAGCCGGTTGATCGAGGCGGTGACGCCCTTCTCCATGTCGTAGACCTGATCGAACAGCATCTGCACCGAGGGCCAGCTGCGTTCCGGAGCCTCGATCGTGGGCAGTTCCACCTGTTCGTCGCTGTCCACCAGATAGGCGATCATGCGGGCCGCATGGTCGCGCTCCTCCTGGCTCTTCTCGTGCATGTAGGCGGAGAAGCCGGCCAGATCCTTTTCCCGCAGCCAGATCGACATGGCCAGATAGGTGTGCCCGGCCTGGAACTCAGCGGCCAGGTGTTGGTTGATGGCACTGGTGAGCTCTTTCACAGGCACGGCGGGAATCACTCCCTATCCATAGCCCGAGGCGGAGGCCGGGGCAGGAGCTTTCACACACTCACACGTGACATTGGCTACGGGCACCATCGACAAACGGAACATATGGCCGCTGTTGTTGATGCTGTCCAGCCGGAATCTGCGGGGCTGCGATCAGCCCATCGGTCCCTGCACCTCCAGCAACCGCCGCCCCAGCAGGGCGCCGAACTCCTGGTGCAGGCCGAGCCGGCCGGGAAGGCGGGTCACCCCATCGGCGGTCTGGGCCAGAAGTTCCATCTCCCGGGTGGACCGGGGCGGGGCCGCCGTCGCCAGCACCACCTGAAACGGACACTGCAGAGAACGGGCCTGCTCCAGCCACCAGCCGCTCTCGCCTGCGGCATCGAGCCCGCCGCTGACGAAGGCGGCACTGGCGAAGCGGGAGCCGCGGCGCCGGGCCAGCCGCTGCTGCTGCCGCAGGCGATCCGGCGTCAGCAGGCCTGGATCCAGCCACACGTGCCGCCGCAGCATCAGCCGGAGCATGGCCCGGCTGGTGTTCAGCCGGTAGAGCGCCGGGCCGATCAGCGGCAGGGCCACCAGCCGCCGCAGCCAGCCGAAACGCCCCGGCGACCAGCCCGTCATCGTGGGCAGGGGCCCCCGCCAGGTGGGCGCCACCGCGACGAAGCGGCTCCAGCGGCCGGACCACGCGCTCGCCAGGGCCAGGGCCAGGGGGGCGCTGTGCCCGGCGGCCACCACGGTGAGGGGGCCGAGCTGGCGGGCCTCCAGGTCGGTGAGGACCGCTTCAAGGCTGGAGCGCAGCAGGGCGGCGTCGTAGGCGAGCGCCGGACGGTCACTGTCACCGAAGCCCGGCCAGTCGAAACTCACCAGCTGGACCCGGTCGTGCACGGCCGTGACCAGCGGCTGCCACTCGCTGCGGCTCGACACGGTGCTCAGGGCCGGCAGCAGCAGCCAGATGGGAGCACCCTGCGGCCCGCTGCGCTCGGTCACGATCTGCAGCCGCCGGCCGTTCAGATCGAGGCTCAGTGTTTCCACCGCGCCGCCGAACACCGCCGTCATGCGAACCCCCTGCGGCGCACCCGGGCCGGGTCAGGGGCCGTGCGGAAATCGAGGTGGTCGGTGCCCGGGTCGTAGAGGGTGTACTGAAGCCCGCGGCCCACGCCGATCACCTGGCGACTGGGCACACTCTGGCGCAGCTGCCGTTCCCCCTCGAGATCCCGCACCCGTGCGGTGATCCCCCCGCCGCAGAGCGAGACGCTGAACTGTTCGCCGCTGCGGGCCGTGAACAGGCGGTTCACGTCCATGCGGGTGAGGCGATCCAGCAGGCACAGGGGATCCGTGGCGCTGCCGAGGCTGTCCCCCACGTCGGCGGAGCTGCCATGCAGCAGGGCGCAGTCGAGTTCGACGAAGCCGAAGCGCAGGGCGGCCAGCCAGTCCATGAGGCCGGGATCCACGGCCCGAAGCAGGGCCTGCACGGCGTCCTCTCCAGATTCCCGTCGCAGGGCCTCGGCCCGACGCTCGCCGCGGTAGCCCCGTTCCGCCAGCAGCTGCTCTTCCCACCAGCCGTAGATGCAGTGCGCTCGCAGCTCCCCCCGGCGCGGATGCTGCAGGCGCTCCAGCAGCGGCCGGCAATCCCGCTCCGGGCCGATCAGATCCCCCAGCAGGAAGAGGGTGTCCACCCGGCGGCGACGCAGGTCGGCCAGAACCGCCTCATAAACGTCCAGGTCGCCGCCCAGGCCACTCAGCAATGCCCACCGTGCCATCAGCGCTCACACACGTGGCTGGCGTCGTCGGCCCGCTCGGCGTACTCGAACCCGTGGCGCAGGCGCCAGGCGAACGGAGGCGGCAGGCCCGCAGCCAGGATCGCCCGGCAGGTGCGTTCGACGTCGTAGGGAACCTGGCGGATCTCCACGGTGTCACGGTCCCCGTCGTGGATCACGTAGGTGGCCTCGGTGCCCCCGTGCCGCGGCTCGCCCACCGAGCCGGCGTTGACAATGCGGCGAACGGGAAGATCCATCCGGCGCTCGGACTCCTGCCCGGGACCGCTATCGGGACGGCGCAGCCGCAGCTCGATCGAGCCCTCACGGAACTCGCGCACATAGGGGCGGTGGGTGTGGCCGCAGAAGAGCATGTCGGCCCCGGCCGAGACGACCCGCTCCAGGGCGGCAAAGGCCTCCATGTCCGGCAGCAGGTACTCGTGCTGGCTGTTGGGGCTGCCATGCACGAACACCAGGCCATCGCGGCGCAGGGACAGCGGCAGGCTGGCCAGGAAGTCCTTGTTGTCCGGGCTCAGCTGGGCGGCGGTCCAGTGGTGGGCCAGCTGCCCCCGCCGCTCCGCCAGCTGGGAGGGATAGCTGCACTCACAGGCATTGAGCCCCTCGATGATGTCCTCGTCCCAGCAGCCCTGGCAGGTGGGGATGCCGCGGGAGCGGACCAGCTCGACCACCTCATTGGGCTGGGGGCCATAGCCCACCAGATCCCCCAGGCAGGTGATCGTGTCGACGCCGAGCCGATCGATGTCGTCCAGCACGGCTTCGAGGGCGGCCAGGTTGGCGTGCAGGCAGGAGAGAACGGCGTGGGCCATGGGGAACGGGGAGGGCAGGATCGGATGGAAGGCGTCAGCCGGTGGCGGGAAGCGGCTCGCCCTGGGAGCGGCGGGGGGCCTGCTGCAGCTCCAGAACGGCATCACTGATCAGGCAGTCGGCGATCGTGGTCTGGAGGCCGGCCGTGTCCAGGCCCTTGCCCTGCACCACCAGCCTTGAGAGGCGCATGGGCCGTCCATGGGGCGGCGCGACGCTCCGCAGCGGCAGAAACTGGGTGCCGCTGCAGCTCACCATCCAGTTGAAGAGGAAGCCCCGGCCATCGGGCAGGTTCACCAGGGCCTTGGCGCGGTAGACATCGCCGTAGGCCCCATTGACCAGCTCGAACCAGAAGCTGTTCACGCTGGCGGGATCCCAGACCTCCGTCACCAGATCCAGGCTCCAGGAGTCCAGGGCCCCGAACACCAGGGTGTCCTGACGCGGCAGCTCGCTGTCACGACCGAAATGGAGGTGGCGATCCGGCCGCAGGCCCAGGGCGAGCGTCTCGGGAATCTCGGGCCCGAAGAGGGGCAGCTCGATCAGGGCCAGCAGGCCCTCCGCCTCCGGTGCGGGGTCCTGGGATCCGTCAGCCAGCTCACGCAGGTCAGGGATCTGGTCGTGGAGAAAGGCCTGATCGAGGCCCCCATCCAGGGCCAGGGGGCGCCCCTCGGGATCGACGCCTTCCAGACGCCGATAGACGCGGGGGCCCCGGTGCTCCTGCAGGCGGCTCAGGATCCAGCTGGTCTTGCCGCAGCCCGGCGGTCCGGAGACCAGAACCACCCCTCTCATGGCGCCACCACGCAGGCTTCCAGCTGGGCCCGCAGGCTGCTGGTATCCAGGTCCCTGCCGATCGCCACCACCCTCGTGTGGCGCGGGGCGCCGTCGGGCCAGTCGGAATCATCGATGGTGAAGCGCTTGCCGCAGAGGTGGAACAGGTGGCGGCGCTCGCTCTCCCGGAACCAGAGCACCCCCTTGGCCCGGAAGACGGAGGCGGGAAGCTGGTTGTCGAGGAAGTGCTGGAACCGGCGCAGATCGAACGGGGCCTCCACCGCCAGGGACACCGATTGGAAGCCCTCCAGCTCGGGGGTATGGGCGTGGTGGTGGGCGTGCACGTGATGGTGATTGTCGTGCCCAGGGGCCTCCTCGCGAGCCTCCTCCTCAGCCTGCAGGCTCACCAGCCGATCGGTTTCGAACAGGCCCACGCTCAGCAGCATGGCCAGCGGCACGCCGGAGTGGTCGGCGCGCAGCAGGCGGGCATCGGCCTTGATCTCCCGCAGGCTGGCCTCCACGGCGGCCAGTCGCTCCTCATCCACCAGATCGCATTTGTTGAGCACCAGGATGTCGCCGTAGACCACCTGGGCCCGGGCGATCGGGCTGGCGCAGGCGGTGGCCTCGAAGTGTTCGGCATCGATCAGGGTGATGATCGAATCAAGGCGCAGGCGGTCGCGGAAGTCCCCGGCCAGGAAGGTCATGGCCACGGGCAGGGGATCGGCCAGACCGGTGGTCTCCACGACGATGTAGTCGACCGGGTCAGGGCGGTCCAGCACCCGGTGCACCGCCGCCTTGAGCTCGCCGTTGATCGAGCAGCAGATGCAGCCGTTGCTGAGCTCGACCATGGCTTCACTGGTGGCCACCACCAGCTCGTTGTCGATACCGATCTCGCCGAACTCATTCACCAGCACGGCGGTGCGCGTCCCCTGCTGGCCGGAAAGGATGCGGTTGAGCAGCGTGGTCTTGCCGGCGCCGAGGAAACCGGTGAGCACGGTGACGGGGATCTGGACCATGGGGGTCGGGACGGACAGCCGCTCAGCCGGAGATAGGACTGATAACGGTTCTCATTCTGGACCTTGGCCGTCCCCGGCGCCGCTCCAGGCCAGCCGCCATGGGGAGATTCAATCCTTGAACACCCGTTAACCTCTCCATAACACAAACGGTCAGAGCGGGTTGCTATTCATAACTTGCCCCAAAATTGGCCATTCTGATGACCTTCGCGAAGAAGGCCCTGATTCTCTCCGCAGCCGGCGCTGTCACGGCTGGCCTGGCGGTTCCGGTCATCGCCCAGAGCAATTCGATCAACGGCGCCGGGGCCAGCTTTCCGGCTCCCGCCTATCAGCGCTGGGCGGTCGAATTCGCCAGGGAAACCAAGCGGCAGGTGAACTACCAGTCGGTGGGTTCCGGCGCCGGCGTGCGCCAGTTCCATGCCGGCAGCGTCGATTTCGGCGCCACCGATGACATGCTGGATGCCTCCAAGGGTGAATTCACCAAGGGCGTGACCGCCCAGCGCGGTGCCCTGCAGATCCCGATGATGGGCGGCACCGTCACCCCGGCCTACAACAATCCCGGCTGCAAGAACCTGAGGCTCACCCAGCGTCAGCTGGCTGACATCTTCCTCGGCAAGATCCGCACCTGGGATCAGCTGAAATGCGGCAAGGGCCCGATCACTGTGGTTCACCGCTCCGACGGATCCGGCACCACCGCCGTGTTCACCAATTCCCTCTCCTGTTTCTCGCCCGAGTGGAAGTCGAAGGTGGGAGCATCCAAGGCCGTCAAGTGGCCCGTGGGCGTCGGCGGCAAGGGCAATGAGGGCGTGGCCGGCCTGATCCAGAACACCCCCGGTTCGATCGGTTACCTCAACCAGGCCTTCGTGAAGGGGCGGATCACCCCGGCGGCCCTTCAGAACAAGTCTGGCAAGTTCGTTCTGGCCAACGACGCCACCGGTGCGGCTGCTCTCAACGGCATCCGCCTGGATGCGCGCATGGGCGGTGAGGACTGCAACCCGGCCGGCGCCAACGCCTTCCCGATCGCCTCCTTCACCTGGGTGCTCGCCTATCAGCGCGGTAACGGCGACAAGGCCGCCACCCTGCGCCAGTTCCTCAACTGGGGTCTCTCGCCCAAGGGCCAGAACATCGCCCGGCAGCTCGAATACGTGCCCCTCACCGGCGCCGTCCTGGCACGGGCCCGCGCCGAGGTGGCCAAGATCGGCCGTTGAGGTTGGTTGCTTGCAGTTGGCCCTGCGGGGCTGACAACAGATGATCAGGGGGGCTTCGGCCCCCCTTTTCTTTGCGGAGCGGGGATTACTCGCTGACGCCTTCGATCCGGTCCTCGATCTCCTGGTAGATCTCCTGCAGCTGGGCGATGTTCTCGTCGGAGGTCTCCCAGTAGCCGCGGCCGTTCACCTCCAGCAGGGTGCCGACGATGCGGCGGAAGCTGTGGGGGTTGAGCTCCATCAGCCGCTTGCGCATCTCCGGGTCGTTGATGAAGGTCTCATTGGCCTCCTCATACACAAAATTGTCGACCGCACCGCTGGTGGCGCTCCAGCCCAGGGTGAAGTTGAGCCGCTTGGCCACCTCCCGTACCCCCTCGTAGCCAGAATTGAGCATGCCCTCGTACCACTTGGGGTTGAGCAGCTTGGTGCGCGAATCGAGGCGGATGGTTTCGCTCAACGAGCGCACCTGGGCGTTGGCCGTGGTGGTGTCGGCGATGTAGCTGGTGGGGGCCTTGCCGTCGTCGCGCAGGCCGGCGATCAGCTTGGTGGGGTCGGAGTCGAAGTAATGGCTCACATCGGTGAGGGAGATCTCCGCCGAATCCAGGTTCTGGAAGGTAACGTCGGCGGTCTTCATCGCCGATTCGAACACCTCGCGGTTCTGGTTCATCTCGCCGGGGTTGTCGGCGTTGAAGGCGAACGTCTTGCGGGAGAGGTACATCTCCTGCAGCTCGCCCTCCTCCTCCCAGGTGCTGTTCTCGACCGCCAGGTTGACGTTGGAGGAGTAGCTGCCGCTGGCATTGGAGAACACCCGGGTGGCGGCGTCCCGCAGGGAGATGCCCTGGGCGGCGGCCTGCTCCTGGCTGTGCTTGCGCACGAAGTTCATCTCCAGGGGCTCGTCGGCCTCGGCAGCCATCTTCACCCCCTGGTCGATCAGGGCCATCTGGTTGATGAACAGGTCACGGAACACGCCCGAGCAGTTCACCACCACGTCGATGCGGGGCCGGCCCAGCTCCTCGAGGGAGATGAGCTCCAGCTTGTTCACCCGGCCGAGGGAATCGGCCATCGGACGCACGCCGATGAACCAGAGGATCTGGGCCAGGGATTCGCCGTAGGTCTTGATGTTGTCGGTGCCCCAGAGCACGCAGGCGATCGTTTCCGGCCAGGTGCCCTGCTCGGCCTTCTGGCGCTCGATCAGCCGGTCGACCACCACCTTGGCGGCGGCGATGGCCGCCCGGGTGGGGATGGCCTGGGGATCGAGGGCATGGATGTTCTTGCCACTGGGCAGCACGCCGGGGTTGCGGATCGGATCCCCGCCGGGCCCGGGCAGGACGTACTCACCATCGAGGGCCCGCAGCAGGCTCTCCATCTCCATATCGGCGCAGATCTGCTCCAGGCAGAAGCGCAGGTAGGCGAACTGGCGATCCAGCTCGGTGACATCCACATCGGGGAAGCCCGCCTGGCGGCAGGCGCTCAGCCAGGGGGAGGGGAGGCGGTAGCCGAAGCGCTCCAGCAGGTCGAAGAACCAACCGAAATTGCGCCGCAGGGTGACGCGGCCATCGGCGCCGGTGACCTCCCGGACCATGGCGCCCACCGCCGAACGGCAGGCCTCGGTGATCACCCGGTTGAGCTCCACATCCGCCAGCACGCCTTCATCGTTACCCCGGTACACCTCGGCGATGGTGCGGCCCCGGCTCTCGGCCAGCAGGCCCGGCAGGGAACGCAGGCCCTCCTCCTCCCGCTCCAGCGCAGCGATGCTCACCAGGGTGGCGACCGCCTCCTCGGCGGTGGGCGGCTTGCCGATGGTGTGCAGGCCGCAGGGCAGCAGCCGGCTCTCGATCTCCATCAGCTGGCGGTACACGGCTCCCACCACGCCATCGCGGCCGTCGAGGTCGAGGGCCGCCGCATCGGCATCGCCCTCGGGCAGCTCCACGTCCTTGTCGAGGTTGCACTGGCGGGCGGTTTCGATGATCGCGTTGACGATCTGCACACCCCGGGAGCTCTCGCGCAGCTGCTGGTAGGAGCCCACCAGCTCGCCCAGCTCCTTGAGGCCCTTGTAGAGGCCGGCGTTCTCAGCCGGCGGGGTGAGGTAGCTGATCGTGGAGGCGTAACCGCGCCGCTTGGCGATGGTGGCCTCCGACGGGTTGTTGGCCGCGTAGTAGTAGAGGTTGGGCAGGGCGCCGATGAGGGAATCGGGGTAGCAGGTTTCGCTCATGCCCATCTGCTTGCCCGGCATGAACTCCAGGGAGCCGTGGGTGCCGAAGTGCAGCACCGCATCGGCGCCCCAGACCTTCTCCAGATAGGTGTAGTAGGCGGCGAAGCCGTGGTGGGGGCTGGCGCTGCGCGAATAGAGCAGGCGCATCGGATCGCCCTCGTAGCCGAAGGTGGGCTGCACCCCCACGAACACGTTGCCGAAGTGGCGGCCATAGATCAGCAGGTTGGTGCCGTCGGAGTTGAGGGAGCCGGGGGGCTTGCCCCAGTTCTCTTCGAGGCGCTCGGAATAGGGGGTGAGCCGCTCGTATTCCTCGACGCTCATGCGGTGGGCGATCGCCAGCTCGGGGGCCCCCTGCAGGGCCTCCGGATCGCTGAGCACCGCCTCCATCAGTTCCTTGGGGGTGCGGGGCATGGCGTCCACCGTGTAGCCCTTGGCCTTCATCTCCTCCAGCACGCGGAAGATCGAGCCGAAGACATCGAGGTAGGCGGCGGTGCCCACGTTGCCCTTGTCGGGGGGGAAGCTGAACACGGTGATCGCCAGCTTCTTCTCGGCGCGGGGCTTGATCCGCAGTGACGCCCAGCGGATGGCCCGCTCGGCGATCGCATCCACACGATCCTGGAGGGTGTGGGCCTTGCCGGTGGCGTCGTCGCGCCCCGAGAGCACGATCGGTTCGATGGCGCCATCGAGCTCGGGGATGGCGATCTGCAGGGCCACCTGCACCGGGTGCAGGCCAAGATCGCTCTCCTCCCACTCCTGGGTGGTCTGGAAGACCAGGGGCAGGGCCACCATGTAGGGCCGGTTGAGGCGCTTGAGGGTCTCGATCGCCTTGGGATGGTCCTGGCGGGCGGGACCGCCCACCAGGGCGAAGCCGGTGAGGCTCACCACCCCGTCCACCAGCGGCTGGTCCGGGTTGAGGGGGTCGTAGAAGAAGGAGGAGACGGGCCGGGAGAAGTCGAGACCGCCGCAGAACACGGGGATCACAGTGGCGCCCCGGTACTCCAGTTCCTGGATCACGGCCACGTAGTGGGCCTCATCGCCGGTGACGATGTGGCTGCGCTGCAGCACCAGGCCGATCACCGGGCCCCGGCGGGCCTTCTCGCTCAGATCACTGCGGCTGGCGCTCCAGTTGAGGTACTCCTTGAGGTCCTCGAACATGCCCGGCGCCATCGGGTGCCAGATGCCCAGGTCCGGGAACACCACCGGGTCCGCCACCGTCAGCTGGGGCCGGCCCAGCTCCGCCTTCCCGAAGACGTAGCGGTCGGCCAGCATCAGCAGGAAGTTCCGCAGGTTGTCCGGCGTTCCCCCCAGCCAGTACTGGAAGCTGAGCATGAAGGAACGGGCGTCCTGCGCCTTCTCCACCGGCAGGTACTTGAGCACCGTCGGCAGGGTGTTCAGCAGCTTGAGCATGGCGTCCTGGAAGCCAGCCCCATTGGCTTCCTTGCGCTTGCGCATGAACTGGGCGATGGCGCTCTTGCTCTGGCCCAGCTGGGCCATCGAGAAGGTGCCCAGCTTGTTGAGGCGCATCACCTCCGGCATCGACGGGAACACCACCACCGCCTTGAGGCGGTCGCGGTGGGGGGCCACGGCGTCCACCACCTTCTGGGCCAGGTCCTCGATGAAGATCAGCGAGGCGATGAAGACGTCGGCCGCTGCCACGTCGGCGCAGAAGTCGGCGTAGTTGGCCGGGTCGCGCAGCTCCTCGATCAGGTAGCCGCTGAGTTCCACCGCCAGGGGACCGTTCTGGTCGTTGAGGCCGGTGGCGGCGGTGGTGAGGGCGTTCTGGTACTGGGGTTCGAGCACCACGTAGACGGCCTTCATAACCACCCGGTCGTTGGCGCCATCGGTGGGGGCAGGGCTGACCCGGCGGCTGGCGGAACGGACCTGCGTGAACATGCGGCGGATGCGTTGAGCAATGTGAAGCAGCCTACGGAGGTCCCGCCGGGGACGCGATCGGTTGCAGCGCAGCGTTACAGGCTGCAGCCCTGCCGGTGGGCCGGGCCACATAGGCTCGCCTGGAGTGCTAGTTGCCCATGACCGCGACCTCCCCGTCCCCAGCAGAGCCGGCAGCGATCCCGGTGGTGGTGGCCGGGGCCCTGGGCCGGATGGGCGCCGAGGTGATCAAGGCCGTGGTGGCGGCCCCCGACTGCACCCTGGTGGGGGCGATCGACACCACCCCGGGCCGCGAAGGGGAGGACGTCGGGCTGGCCCTGGGGCTGGGGGAGCTGGAGGTGGCGATCAGCGCCGACTTCGAGGGCAGCCTCTGCCAGGCGGGCCAGGCGGTGCGGCAGTCCGGCCCGGGCGGCGGCGCGGTGCTGGTGGATTTCACCCACCCCAGCGTCGTCTACGAGCACTGCCGCGGCGCCTTCGCCTACGGCGTCCATCCGGTGATCGGCACCACCGGCCTGCGCCCCGACCAGCTGGCCGATCTGGCCGCCTTCGCCGAGAAGGCCTCCATGGGCGGGGCGGTGATTCCCAACTTCTGCGTGGGCATGGTGCTGCTGCAGCAGGCGGCGGCGGCGGCGGCACGCTTCTACGACTACGCCGAACTCACCGAGCTGCACCACAACCGCAAGGCCGATGCCCCCAGCGGCACCTGCCTCAAGACCGCCGAGCTCATGGAGGAGCTGGGCAAGAGCTTCAACCCCCTGCAGGTGGAGGAGCACGAGAGCCTGGCCGGCTGCCGCGGCGGCCTGCGGGAGAGCGGCCTGCGGCTCCACTCGGTGCGGCTGCCCGGGCTGGTGGCCCACCAGGAGGTGATGTTCGGATCGCCCGGCGAGACCTACACCCTGCGCCACGACACGATCGACCGCAGCGCCTACATGCCCGGCGTGCTGCTAACGGTGCGCAAGGTGCGCCGGCTGGGCGGCCTGGTCTACGGCCTCGAGAGGCTGCTGTGAGCCGAGCCATCCACCGATGCTGATCCCCCTCAAACCCGGCGAACTGCTCCGTCTGATCCCGGCGGTGGCCACCGGTCCCCAGTTCACCGCCTGCAGCGGCGACCCGCGCAAGCTGCTGCAGCGGGTGCTGATCTCGGTGATCGGCGGGGTGATCGCGCTGCTGGTCAGTCAGACCCTGCTGTTCCGCAGCCAGGCGGGCCCGGTGTTCCTGGTGGTCGGCTTCGTGTTCCTTCTGTATGTGCTGTGGGGCCCGATCCTGGAGGCGGGACGCCGCAACGCAGTGCTGCGGCGCTACCCGGCGGCCGCCATCTTCGAGGGGGTGGTGGCTGACCAGTTCCGGCGGGAGGTGGTGGAGAACCGCCGGGAGCAGGCCAACAAGCAGGGGCGCCTGGAGCTGGTGGAGAACCGCCGCACCTGGCTCTGCCTGGAGCTGGAAGATGAGGATGGCTACCTGGGCCAGATCCGCTTCCCGCTGGAGAAGAAGCACGAGCAGATCCGGCGGGGCATGGTGATCCGCTGCCTGGTGCTCAGTGAGCGCAAGGACTTCTCCCGCATCGGCGCCCTCTCGGATGGCTGGCTCCCCCAGCTGAAGCAGTGGGTGGGCGAGTACCCCTATCTGCTGCGGCCAGCCTTTGAGGAGCTCTGCCTGCGGCGCCTGGGGTGAGGACGCTGGACGCATTCGAAACAATGCGTTACAATTCTCGCAATACTTCTCAAGGAGTTCTCCCATGACCGCCGCCACCCCCACCGCTCCCACCGCCCTCGATCGCTCCGCCATCCGCGGCGCCACCGTCACCACCGAAGACGGCGGCCGCCTCAACGCCTTCGCCACCGAGCCCCGCATGGAAGTGGTGAGCGCCGAGAGCGGCTGGGGCTTCCACGAGCGCGCCGAGAAGCTGAACGGCCGCATGGCCATGCTCGGCTTCATCGCCCTGCTGGCCACCGAGTTCGCCCTGGGCGGCGAGGCCTTCACCCGCGGCCTGCTCGGCATCGGCTGATGGCAGCTCCCCTTCGGGGGACAGCCTTTCTCCGTTCCGCCGTTCACGGCGGACCCCATCGCCGCAGCAGACTTTCTGTTGCGGCTTTTCAATGGCCATGCCCGCTTCGCTCCACGCCCGGATCCGGGGCGCCGGCCCCACCGGCGCCCTGGCGGCCCTGGCCCTGGCCCAGGTCGGCTGGCGGGTCAGCCTGCACGATCCCCTGACCGCCGAGGCCCTGCAGGCCCGGGAGCGGGCCTACGCCTTCACCCACTCCAGCCGGGAACTGCTGCAGCGTCTCGGGCTCTGGGGCGACCTCCGGCCCACCCTGGTGCCCTTCCGCCGGCTGCACCTGCGCGACGTGGCGGCGGAGCGTGATGTGCGCTTCGAGCCGGCCGACCTGGGTCAGGCCGACGCCGTGGGCTGGATCGGATCCCACCGGCCCCTGATGGCGCTGCTGCTGCGACGCCTCGGCCAGCACCCCGCCGTCCGCCTGGAGCTCGGCGGCGCAGCGGCGGCCGCCACCGTCAGCCACGCGGCCGACGCGAACGACGCCGACCTGCTGGTGGCCGCCGACGGCCCCGACTCCCCCACCCGCCGGGCCCTGGGCATCGGTCAGTGGAGCCATCCCTACCGCCAGGCCTGCCTCACCGTGCAGGTGGAGATGCGTGGCTGCGCCGACGACGAGGCCTGGGAACTGCTGCGGCCGGAAGGCCCCTTCGCGGTCCTGCCCCTGGGCGAGCGCCGCTTCCAGCTGGTCTGGAGCGCACCGGCGGCCCGCTGCCGCCAGCTGGAGGCCCTGGAGGCCCCGGCCTTCCTCGACCGGCTGGCGGGGGCCCTGCCGGACCGGCTCCAGCCCGATGCCCTGCTGGCGCGGCCCCGCGCCTTTCCTGTCGCCCTGCAGCTGGCCCGGCGCCTGCATCGCGGCCGCACGGTGCTGGTGGGGGAGAGCGCCCACCGCTGCCATCCGGTGGGCGGCCAGGGGTTGAATCTCTGCTGGCGGGATGTGGCGGTGCTGCAGCGGCTGGCCGAACGGGCCGCCCGGGGCACGCTGTCGCCGCGCAGCATCGGAGCCGCCTACGGGCGCCGCCGCTGGCCCGATCTGCTGCTCACCCTGCTGGCCACCGACCTGCTGGTGCGGATCTTCTCCAACCGCCACCGCTGGCTGCTGCCGCTGCGCCAGCTGGGCCTCGCCTGCCTGGCGAGCGTCGACGGCACCCGGGCCCTGGCCCTGCGGGCCATGAGCCAGGGACCTTGTCGCCTGCACCAGCCGCTTGCAGCATGGGGGGATGGTGATCAGCAGCTCTCCCCAGCCCCTGCCCTCTCCGGCCATGGTGCGTTTCCTGCGCCATCAGCTGGGCCTGAGTGAGAACGCCCTCCAGCTGGGCATCCGCCAGTCCCAGCTGGAGCAGGCGCCGCTTCCGGCCGTGCTCTGGCGGTTCGGCCTGATCAGCCTCGAGCAGTTCGACAGCGTCCTGGCCTGGCAGGACCAGCAGAGCTGAGGCTCAGCTGTAGATGATCAGGGACTCGATCGGATGCTCCTGGGGCAGCCGGCTGCGGCCGTCGAGGGCCGCCAGTTCCGCCAGGAAGCCGAAACCGCAGAGTTGTCCCCCCGCGGCCTGGACCAGCTCGCTGCAGGCCGCGGCGGTGCCCCCGGTGGCCAGCAGGTCGTCGACGATCAGCACCCGCTGGCCGTCAGCGAGGGCATCGCTGTGGATCTCCAGCCGGTCGGTGCCGTACTCGAGGCTGTAGTCCACGCCGATCACCTCGCCGGGCAGCTTGCCCGGCTTGCGCACCGGCACGAACCCCACGCCCGTGACCGTGGCCAGGGCCGTGCCGACGATGAAGCCGCGGGATTCGATGCCCACGATCAGGTCCGGCTGCACCTGCTCACAGAGCAGCCCCAGCAGGCGGATGGCCTCGCCCCAGCCCTCGGGATCCCGCATCAGGGGCGTGAGGTCACGGAAGAGGATGCCCGGCTTCGGAAAGTCGGGAATGTCCCGGACCCAGTCGCGCAGATCGATCGAGGAAGGGCTGCTGGCCATCGTGCTGCTGGGTCGTGCTGGTGAAGGGACCGGTACCGGCGACGTGACGGATGGACGGCGCCGCTGGCATCATCGCAGTCATGGCCAAGGACACTTCGGAAGCGGCGACCCAGGACCGCTCCTCCCGCCCCCTGCCCCGCAGGGGACTCGAGCGTCTCGATCTGATGCTGCTCTGCATGGAGGCGCTCGACCTCAACGGCGGCGAAGCGATGGTGTGGATGAGCGAGCAACTGGGCTACGCCGGGCTCTTCCCCAACCGGGTGGAGCTGTGGAAGCGGCGCTGCCACAACCCCCTGCGGCGCTCCTGCCGCCGCGGTGAGGTGCCCGTCGCCGAGACCGATGCCCTGATCCGCATCCTCTGCGTCATGGCCGACCGCCTCTACCCGATGCTGCGCTCCCTGCTCTCCAGCAGCGAGCCGGAGTCGGTGGCGAAGGAGCGCTGGGACCTGTTCCAGGGGCGTCTGGGGGAACTGATCCAGGAGCGCATGAACCCCCGCCGCAGCGGCGTCCAGAAACTGCTCGATCCCAACGACGGAGCTGCCCAGCGGCTCCAGCTGGTGCAGGGCCTCAGTCTCTGCGCCGGCCAGGGGGGCTTCGAGCGCATCAAGGCCAGCCTGATGGACGCGGTGGCGTGACGGCGGCCGCAGCAGACCCCCCATGGTTCAGAGTTCCGTGATGAAGCAGAGCCTCGTCTTCGATCAGCTCAGCTGCCGGCTTCAGGTGGAGGGTCTCCCCGACGTCTCCATCGGCCAGAGCGGTGCGGCCCTGGGCATCATCACCGGCTGGACCCTGCAGTGGGTCGGCCGGCCGCTGCTGGAGGGCCGCCGTGAGCACCTCCAGGCCCTGATGCAGGTGGTGCTGCCCTACGCCCGCCACCTGATCAGCGGCGTGCGCCGCGAGTTCAGCGTGGCCGGCGAACCGGTCGACATCGGCCCCCACCCCGACGGCGGCCACCGGCTCCTCCTCCGCAGCAGCCAGCCCGACACCCCTCCCCTGGAGATGCATCTCGACGATGCGGAACTGGCGGATCTGGTGCGGGTGCTGGATCTGCTGCGCCTCGATCCCCGCGTCCAGCTGCCCCTGGCGATTCCCGATCCGGAGCCCCTCGGGCCCAGGGAGCTGATGGAGCGGATCCCCCTGCACCGGCGCCTCTCGGCCCCGGTGGGTGGCGCGGCGGCCCTGGCGGTCTCGGCGGCCCTGGTGCTGCTGCTGCCCCCGCCCACCGTGCCCCCCGCACCGACACCGGCGGCGCCGGCGGCCGTGGAGGCCCCGGCCACCCCGCGGCCCTGAGCCTCCGCCGGGCGGCGAGCGGTTGACGTCGGCCCGGCACTGGTCACACTGGGTCAATCATCCAGCGCCTCCACTGCCATGCAACGGGCTCACCGATGGGCATGATGCGATGGGCATGACCTGGTCGGAACTGCGCCGCCGGGTGGCACGGCTCGGTGCCGCCCTGGATGTGGTGGTCCGCAGCGATCCGGAGGTCTGCGGCCTGAGCGGTTCACATTTCCACCTCACGCTCCACCACGGCGGCCAGGGCGACTGCACGGTCAATGACCTGTCCCTGATCGATTGTCCCAACGAGCTGGTGCTGATGGAATTCGAGCGGTGGATGCGGGGTGCCGGCTATCCGCTGGAGCCCTGACATCCCGGCCATGCCCCACACCCCCTACCCGCTCCATCTGCCGACGCCGAGGGGACCGACACCGGGGAAGGGTCTGGAGCTGCGCCGTCGCCGGCGCCGTCCCTCCTCTCGCTGGCGCCAGGTGCTGGCGGGCCTGCTGCTGATCCTGGCGGGAAGCCTGATCCTGGCCGGGCTGATGCAGCTGCCGGAACGGCTGGATGCCCTGCTGCTGGTGAGCAATGCCATCGCCAACCTGATCAGCGGGCTGAGCCGGCTCAGCATGGGCATCCTGCAGCTGGGCAGCGTCATCGTGGTGGCCCTGCTGGCCCTGATGGCCCTGCTGCTGCTCGTCGGCGGCGGCGTCCGTCTGGTGCGGGGGCTCACCGCCCGGCCGCGCCGTCCCTCCTGAGGCGGAGGCACCGCAGCCTGAAGGTCCCGCGCCGGGGACTCAGTGGTGCAGCTGCTGGAACCAGAACCCGGCCAGCTGCCAGGACGACAACAGGAAGATCGCCAGGATCAGCCAGTTGACCCAGGCGGGCCGTTCGCGGTTCTCGAACATGGCGGCAGGGGAGTCGCGTCCTTCGCCCTGATCCTGCCAGTGCGCCCGGCTGATCCGATGCCGCGTGACGGTCGGTGGCACCGAACGAATGTCAGCGTTCCGTCCCCATGCCGAGCGACCCCTACTCCGGCCCCGCCCCAGGCGCCCTGCTCTCCTGCCTTGGCTTTCCCGGCTGGGGGGGACTGCACCTGGTCGTCCCGAGCCGGGGACAGCCGCCCGCCCTGGCCAGGCGTCTGGAGCTCTGCCGGCGGGACGACGGGGCCGCAGGGGGCCGGCTGCTGCCCGCCCTGCTGCGCCGCCACCGCGATCTGGAGCCCCTCGATCCGGCCCGCTGGCCCTGGGCCGGCGACACCGCCTTGGCCTGGCCCCGGACCTGGGGGCATCGCTACCTGCTGATCTGCCGCTGGGGATCGGCCACGCCGCTGCGCATCGCCGCCTGGCAGCGGCAGGGGGAGGGTCAGGGCCAGCAGGGGGGCTGGGCGAGGCTGTGTGCACCCATCCCCCT
The DNA here is from genome assembly GCF_019038515.1 of Synechococcus sp. CCAP 1479/10. Taxonomy (NCBI): domain Bacteria; kingdom Bacillati; phylum Cyanobacteriota; class Cyanophyceae; order Synechococcales; family Synechococcaceae; genus Synechococcus; species Synechococcus sp. CCAP 1479/10. The sequence continues at coordinate 422,933 of NZ_JAFKRJ010000026.1, forward strand.
GTCCTGCTTCAGCGAGCGCTTTCTCACCCCACGGGGTGGTCAGGAGATGACCAGGGCCACACCCAGTCCGACCACCATCAGGGCGATGGCCCCCACGGCCCAGTAGGCATGGATCTGGGCATCGGCCCTGGTCTCGCCGATCACCATCGTGCCTTCGTCGGCGTAGAGGTTGTCGTGGTTCTCGAGGTCGTGGGTGTGCATGGGGCCTCCAGCAAGCTCGTCGGACCTCTCCAACGTAGGAACGCCGGACGGACCGGTCCGCCACCGCGACGAACCGACACCCCCCGCCACGGTCTGCCCCGGTGGCCCGCCATGGCAGGTTGGCCGGCGGCGCCCAATAATGCGCCTGTCTGCAGAGTCCCGTGCCGCCCTGGCTGCTGATCCTGATCACCGTTCTGGTGATCACCCTGGTCGTCAATCCCACGGAGCGGGATTTCGTCTGGTATCGCAGCCTCCGGCGACCGGAGTGGATCGCCGCCCAACCGTGGGTGGCTCTCGTCTGGCCGCTGATCAGCGTCTGCTTCTACGGCTCGGCGCTCGCCTTCTGGCAGACGGCCGGCTCCTGGGGCTGGGTGGCCGTGTACGCCGTCCTGCTGGTGCTGCTGCGCAGCCCCCACTGGCTGATCTGCCGTCTGCACCGCCTCACCGCCGGCCTTCCCCTCTGGTTGCTGAGCTGGACCCTGACGCTGGTTCTGGCCCTGATCGTGGGGCCCGCCTCGCCCCTGGCCTCGGGGTTGCTGCTGCCCGCCCTGGTCTGGACGCCGGTGGAGGCCGCCATTGCCCTGCGGATGGTTGGATTGAACCGCAAGGAGCACCGGAGCGGCCGTGGACCCGATGATCGCCGCCCTGCTCGATCCCGGCGCCTATGACCATCCGGTCGAACGGGTCGAGTGCCTGGAGACCCACATCTCCTGGATCCTGCTGACCGGCACCATCGCCTACAAGATCAAGAAGCCGGTGAACCTGGGCTTCGTCGATTTCTCGACCCCGGAGCGGCGCCGCTGGTTCTGCCAGGAGGAGCTGCGGCTCAACCGCCGGCTGGCTCCGGACCTCTACCTCGGGCTCACTCCGATCCACGGCCCCCCCGAGCGCGCCAGCCTGCAGGGCAGCGGGCCGACCCTGGAGCTGGCCATCCGCATGCGCCAGTTCCCCCAGAGCGCCCTGTTGGGCGCCGTTCTGGAGCACCAGGGCCTCACCGCCGACCAGCTCGAACGGCTGGCGGATGACCTGGCGGCCTTCCACGCCAGCGCTGCGGTGGCCCGCCCCGACGAGGCCTACGGGTCCCCGCAGCTGGTGAAGGTGCCGGCCATGGCCAATCTGGAGGTGCTGGCGGCCAGCGGCGCTGGGGTCGCGCCGGAGGTGGCCGCCCTGCGGCAGTGGACGGAGGACAGCTTCGCGGAGCTCCAGCCCACCTTCGCCCTGCGCCGCAGCCAGGGGCGCATCCGTGAGTGCCATGGGGATCTGCACCTCGGCAACCTGCTGCTGGAGGGGGGGCGCATCCGGGTCTTCGACTGCCTGGAATTCAGCCCCGAGCTGCGCTGGATCGACGTGATCAGCGACCTGGCCTTTCTGGTGATGGATCTGGAGCACCGCGACCGCCCCGACCTGGGGGCGGTGCTCCTCAACCGCTGGCTGGGACGTTGCGGCGACTACGGCGGCCTGCTCACTTGGCGCTGGTACCGGGTCTACCGCTCCCTGGTGCGGGCCAAGGTCTGCGCCCTGCGCCTGCGCCAGCCCGACCTCGACGCCGGCACGGAGCAGCTTCTGCAGCGGGACCTGGAGCGCTACCTCCTGGGCGCCCTTCGCGCCAGCGCAGTACCGGCCCCGGCCCTGGTGATCACCCATGGGGTCTCCGGCAGCGGCAAGAGCCACCGGGCCCGCCAGCTCTGCCGGCGCCAGGGTTGGATCCAGCTCAGCTCCGACGTGGAGCGCAAGCGCCGCTTCGGCACCTGGGGCCAGGGGGACGCGCCCCCCCTGCAGGGGGATCCCTACCGAAGCGCGGTGAGCGCCGACCTCTACGAACGGCAGCTGCCGGAGCAGGCCGCCCGGATCCTGGCCGCCGGGTACGCGGTGGTGGTGGATGCCACCTTCCTGGGCCGTGATCAGCGCCAGCGGATGGAGGACCTGGCCCGACGCTGCGGCGTGCCGTTCCTGATCCTGGCCTGCTGCAGCACGCCTGAGCAGGCCCTCCGGCGCATCGAGGAGCGCCGGCGGCGGGGCGGTGATCCCTCCGACGCCGATGGGGCCGTGCTGGAGACCCAGCTCAGGGCCCAGGAGCCCCTCGACGAAGGGGAGCTTCGGCACGTGCTCGAGGTGGGGGCGGAGCTGACGGCCGGCGATCTGATCGCCCGTATGGAGGAGTGGCTGGGGGCCTAGAACCACTCGGCCAGGGCGGCCTCGCGGGTGTTGACGTTGGCTTCGGGGGTGGAGCGCCGGAACTCCATGGTGATGCTGCGCTTCTGCTCCCCATCGGCCGCCAGGGCCTCGATCGGGTAGAGCTGCTGGCCGTCGCGGAAGGGCACCTGCACCCGGAAGGTGCCGTCGGCCGACAGGGGCACCTCCTCACCGCCGATGCTGAGGCGGGCCGCCGGATCGGTGGCGCCGTAGACGATCAGCTCGGCATCGGCCACCAGCCAG